>NZ_JACMOO010000362.1 GCF_014377975.1 Ferruginibacter sp. | reverse complement strand
CTTTTAAAAAATTCAGGATTGGCAATTACCGGAGTAATGGTGCGCAAAATTGTTCTGTCAACCCCAAAAAAGAATGCAAAAGAAAAAGCGATCAGTGATATAAAACCACCTAAAAAACCAAGTATCAGCGCAATTTCTTCCGCGGTACTTAATAACTCTTTATTTGTATTGAACTGTATGGATTTTATCAGGTAAAAGATCAGGAAAAATAAAGGCAGCAATCCATTATTGACACAATATTTTAAAAATGGCTTAGAAGCGGTTGCCAGAAATTTAAAGCGGCGGGTATGCAAAATAAAAGTAGTGATGTTCCAGCTCATAAAAAATACACCCATGGCAACGCCCACAGTTGCCGAACTAAGGGCATTTACATTGCCGAGGTATTCAGGCACAAAAAAAAGGGCATCTGCTCCAAAGCTTTTCATAAAGCCACTGTTGATTGTACTTGCCATCAGGAACCAAAAAATCAATAATATCTGGTACTTCCTAAAATGTAAAATCAGCAACTGAATAGGAAATGAATAAAAAATATTCCGCAGCAGTAGCTTCATGTATATGGACTTTTTTTAAATGTACTACTTATTAAACACAAGTACATAACATCTATACCTGCTAATTATTTTGCCAGGCTGGTATATTTTCTTTTTAACACAAATAAAATAGCTACCACACACATAAGTAATAACATACCTGTAAACTGGTGAGATACTCCCAGAAATACCAGACGGTTGGGATACGTAGCATTTAAAACGGTCAATATTCCCAGCAAAACCTGCAGCGAAACCAGCACCATCAGGGACGACCTTAGCCAGCTAAAAAGTGGGTGATTCTTTATTACGGCTGCTGCAAAATACCAATAAGTAATTAAACCAAAAAGTAGGTAGGCCAAACCACGGTGAATAAAATGAATGGTAATCTTATTATCCAGAAGATTTTTTGAGAACGGAGATAATTCTGTTAAAGAAGACGGAATTATTTTACCGTTGATGTCGGGCCAGGTAGGTGCGCTGGACGCAGCTTTTAGTCCTGCCATAAATGCACCATATACCAATTGAAAAAATAAGACTGTAACAATTACAAGCATCAATCTCTGCAAAGCAACATTGACTGCTTTTCTCTTCGGGGCTTCCAGTAAGCCTAACGCAAACCATAAAACGTAACACAATAAACCCATCGCTGCAATAAAATGCGTAGCCAGTTCTATATGACCCACAAAATATTTTTCAGGCACCAATCCGCTTTTTACCATAAACCAGCCAATGGCACCCTGTGTTGCACCCAATAAAAATAATATTACCATGGGCAAAATCATTTTTTTATTGAATTTTTTGGTAACTAAAAAATAGATAAATCCTGTTAAAAATACCAACCCCATACACCTTGCCCATAAACGATGGAACCATTCCCAAAAAAAAATACCTTTAAAATCACTCAGCGAAAAATTCTGGTGTACATATTTAAACTGGTCGGTTACTTTATATCTGTCAAACTCTGCCTGCCATGCTACGTTGGTTAATGGTGGCAGTGCTCCTGTAATTGGCTTCCATTCGGTTATTGACAAACCCGACTCTGTTAAACGGGTAATACCACCAATCAGTACCTGTACCAAAATCATTGCTACACCTGTTAATAACCAAAAGGCTACCTGCTTATTATTGCGTTGATCCAAAATTTTATCCATACAAATGCAAATTTAGTATAGCGATGGTGGTATTTGCAGAATGAATTCATTTTTGCCTTTTTTAGCGGATATTTGTTCAACATGCTACTATCCTGTTATCAAAAAAAATTAATTGAAGCCGGGCTGGATGAGGCCGGGCGTGGATGCTTTGCGGGTCCGGTGTTTGCCGCGGCTGTTATTTTAAGTAAAGATTTTAATCATCCGTTGCTCAATGACAGTAAACAATTAAAAGAAGCAGAACGAAACCTGCTTAGGCCAATCATCGAAAAAGAGAGTCTTGCTTTTGCTGTGGCAGCAATTGACAATGATGAAATAGATACCATTAATATTTTACAGGCTTCTTTTAAAGCAATGCATCTTTCTTTGGATCAATTACCCTTTGCCCCGGGGTTACTGCTGGTAGATGGCAATCGTTTTAAAGCGTATAAAAATTTGCCCCATCAATGCATTGTTAAAGGGGATGGCCTGTACACTTCCATTGCCGCTGCCAGCATATTAGCAAAAACTTATCGTGACGAATACATGCAGCAACTGCATCTTCAATATCCGCAATATGGCTGGCATAATAACAAAGGCTATGGTACTGCTTTTCACCGGGAAGCTATTGCCACCCATGGTTTATGCGCTTACCACCGAAAAAGTTTTAGTATTTTTTCCGCTGCAGCAATAGTAAGATAAATCCCTTTTACACAGGTAAGACCGTCAGGCAGCCCATTCTCCCGTTCCCTGCCTTGTAATTATCCAATTATCTGTTACGCAGTCTACAATGGTAGAGGGTACCATACCGCCGGTTCCGCCATCAATCACCATATCCACCACATGACCAAACTTTTCATGAATGATTTCCGGGTCGGTATACTCTTCCACCATTTCTCCCGGTAATGAAGTACTTAAAAGGGGGTTACCCAAAATATCAAGGATATGCCTGCAGATAACATTATCAGGTATACGCAAACCGATGGTACTTTTTTTAGTTTGTAAAATTTTGGGTACCTGTTTACTTGCCGGCAAAATAAAAGTGTAGGGTCCGGGTAAATAATTTTTAAGCATCCTGTATAAAGGCGTATCAATACTTTTTGTATAATCACTTAAATGGCTCAGATCGCGGCAGATAAAACTTAACTGCACTTTCGCTGGATCAATATTTTTAATAGTACAAATTTTATCTACGGCCTTGTGTTGAAAAATATCACATCCAAGTCCATAAATGGTATCTGTTGGATAAACAATAACACCGCCATCCTTCAGACATTCTGCCACCTGCTTTATCAGCCTGGGTTGGGGATTTTGGGGATGTATCTGAATAAGCATAATAATTATCTTTAAAAATGAGTAAAAAATTAATAATCACAACTGGAAGTATTTATCCGTAAAACATCCAATGAGATAATATATCAAAGTTAGTTTAACGGTTTAATAACTTTTAAAAGTGACGATAAAGGTTTTTTTAATACGGTAACTTATTTATTAAAGTTCAGCATTCCAAAGCCATTACTTGCAGTAAAATAAAAATAAACAATACAAGTATAGCCCTGCCGGACCCTTAAAGCAAAACCGTTACTTTTGCAGCTTCTTATACATTTTTTTAATAACCAAAATCAAAACAAAACATGTCGTTAATTTCAGTAGGTACCATGGCCTTTGATGCCATAGAAACCCCCTTTGGAAAAATAGATAAAATTGTAGGTGGATCCGGCACTTATGTAGCGTATGCTGCCAGCAATTTTGTTACCCCCATTCAACAGATTTCTATCGTTGGATATGATTTTCCTGCCGAAGAAATGGACCTGCTAAAAAAACGCGGAGTACAACTGGAAGGAGTGGAAATTGTTCCTGATAAAAAATCTTTTTTCTGGAGTGGTAAATACCATAATGATATGAACACCAGGGATACATTGGTTACCGACCTGAATGTACTGGCAGATTTTAACCCGGTAGTACCCGAAAGCTATCAGGGCGCTGAATTTTTAATGCTAGGCAATCTATCTCCATCCATACAATTAAGCGTTATCAATCAGTTAAAAGTCAGGCCAAAACTGATTGTAATGGACACCATGAATTTTTGGATGGAAATTGCATTGGATGGTTTGAAAGAAGTATTAAAAAAAGTGGATGTACTGATGGTAAATGATGGCGAGGCAAGACAACTCAGTGGCGAAGTTTCGCTGGTTAAGGCAGCCAAAGTGATTATGGATATGGGGCCTGCTTTTTTGGTAATTAAGAAGGGAGAACATGGTGCCTTATTGTTTCATAAAAACCATGTTTTTTCTGCTCCGGGTTTACCTTTGGAAGAAGTGTTTGACCCAACCGGTGCCGGTGATACTTTTGCAGGAGGATTTATCGGTCATCTTGCAAAAACAAAAGACATCAGCTTTTCCAATATGAAAACAGCAGTGATTGTGGGCAGCGCTATGGCAAGTTTTTGTGTTGAAAAATTTGGCCCCAACAGAATGAAGGAAATAACCAAAAAAGATATTGAAACCAGGCTGGGCGAATTTGTACAACTGGTAAACTTTGATATAGACCTGGTTGCATAACCTGTTAAATTTTATTATAAAAGCCGGCATAAGGCATTGCCGGTTTTTTATTTTAATACATTTACAGTCACCATCCCTCGCCGCCCGAAATTATACCCATGCGTAAAAAAATAATTGTACTTTCTTTTATATCGCTATTTTTTGCAGCCGTGTTTGCTCAGCCAACCACGGTTCATCCCAAATTAAAAGGCTGGCATTTACTCAATTATCAACAGGACGGTTATGTAGGTACCGGCGTAAAAGAAGCCTACGAATTATTGGCCAATAGAAAAAGTACGCAGGTGATCATTGCTGTAATAGATAGTGGAATTGATACTTTGCATGAAGACCTGAAAAGCGTTTTATGGACCAATCCCAGGGAAATACCTGGCAACGGAAAAGATGACGATGGCAATGGTTATATTGATGACATACATGGATGGAATTTTTGCGGTACAGCCGGTGGCGAAAACCTTGGAGTGAATACCCATGAAATTACAAGAGTTTATCATCATTTTAAAAATGAATTTGAAGGCAAAACCGATGCTGAAATTCCTGCTGAAAAAAAGTTTTTATTTCAACAATTTAAACGGGCTGAAATGCTGCTCAACAAACAGTATGAGGAATATAAAAAAAGTTATCCTGCGATTGAAAATTTTTCAGCTGGTATACAAGTTTCCAACCGGCTCATTACTTCCTATCTTCATAAAACATCTTTTACAAAAGCCAGCATCTTACCGGTTAAAGCAACAGATAGCCTTGGCTGGGCCATAGCGGTATGGAAAGATTTATTTAAAAACACGGATGATTCTGCTGTTACCAATACTACTTTTATCAATGAAATAAATACCTATAAAAATAATCTGCTGGCCAATAAAAAACGGCTGGAGGACGAGCCGGTAGATTACAGGGGAGCCATGACAAAAGACAAATACGAAGATATCAATGACAGTATTTATGGCAATAATAATTTGTACGATCATGCCGGCAACCATGGCACGCATGTATCGGGTATTATCGGGGCAGTCCGCAATAACAACATTGGTGTGGATGGCATAGTGGATAATGTACGCATCATGTTTATAAGAGCTGTTCCGGGCGGTGATGAGCATGATAAAGATGTGGCATTGTCTATAAGATATGCAGTTGATAATGGTGCAAAAATTATCAACATGAGTTTTGGTAAACCAGTTTCGCCCTATAAAAAAATGGTGGACGATGCGGTAAAATATGCTGCTGCACGGGGTGTTTTGCTGGTACATGGCGCAGGCAATGACGGCGAAGATATTGATGAAGCGCCTTTTTATCCGAGCCCGGTTTTTATGGATGGCACCAGGGCCACCAACTACTTAACCATTGGTGCCAGTGGCGATTACAGTACGGGTTCCCTGATAGCTCCCTTTTCAAACTATGGGCAATTGGTAGATATTTTTGCACCCGGTGTATATATTAATTCCACCACATTCAATAATGGGTACGAAGCTTTTGATGGCACCAGCATGGCGGCCCCTGTTGCAGCTGGTGTGGCGGGCTTATTAAAATCTTATTTTCCACAATTAACACCAGAGCAGCTGATTGACCTGTTATTGAAAACAGGATATGTTGTTAAAGAAAAAGTAACCATTCCGGGAGGGGATAAAAAAGTGTCCATACAGCAATTGTGCCGCAGCGGTAAAATTATAAATGCTTATGAAGCCGTTAAACTTGCACTTAAACTGTATGGCAACCAATAAATGAATGGATTGTTAAAAAAACCAGACACCCATTTAAAGTTGATTAATTTTACCAATAAAAATTGTAATTGTATGATTGAAATAATAGCACTTTTTTTTCTTTGTAAAAAAAATGGAGAACTGGCCGCACAAAAAGGTCTGTCGCCAGTCAGATGGAAATGGTACACCATAGCAGGTTGGCTGATAGCTGAATTTACGGGCCTTCTTTTAGGTATGCTGCTATTTGGAAATGCCAATTTGTATGGCTTGATGGCAATGGGTATTGTAAGCGCTTTCGGCGGTTATTTGTATGTTAAAGCCCTATTGGAAAAAAAGCCGGATACCTACGATGACGATATCAATAAAATAGGCGTCAGTGATTTACACCCCCCTCCACGCAGAGACTAAAGTATTTGAACCTGATTTATAGCCCTTCACGGGCTTTTTTTATTTTACTTTAGCATTTGATTAATATCTTTAATAGCGCACAATAAGTTATTTTGCTAACCGCAAACAAACCAACATTCATTACAATGATAAATAACAGCTTTTATAAAATTATAGCTTTCTATATATTTTTTGCCACTTCCTTTACTACCCTTCACGCACAGCGTATTGATTCTTTGCTGAACATTTTAGATGAGAATTACCCGCAGGAAAAAATTCACCTGCACATGGACAAATTGTATTACAATCCCGGCGAAACCATCTGGTTTAAAGCTTATATCACCGCCGATAACCTGCCTGCCGCACTCAGTAAAACCTGCTATGCAGAACTGGTAGATGAAAAAGGAACCATGCTGCAAAGAAAGATGATGCCCGTGCTGGAATCGGGTGCTGCTTCCAGTTTTGATTTGCCGGATACCTTACATGGTAATAAATTATTTATCAGAGCCTACACCTCCTGGATGCTGAATTTTGATTCTACCTTATTGTACATGCAACCGGTGCATATTATCCCTTTAAAATCAACTGTAAAAAAATTACCCATTGCAGCGATTTACACTTTAACGTTATTTCCAGAAGGTGGAGATCTGGTACAAAACATTAGCTCAGGTGTAGCGTTTAAAGCTACAGACCAGGAAGGTACACCTATAACAGTAAACGGAAATATTGTGGACAGTAAAGGAAAAACTATCACTACTTTTTCTTCAGTTCATGATGGCATGGGTTACTTTTCATTGCTGCCGGAAGCGGGTGAAAAATACAAAGCTGTATGGAAAGATAAAAAAGGACTGCAACATCAAACTGTATTATCCGATGCTAAAAAAGATGGCCTTGTTTTAAGCACCACTTATTCAGGAAACCGCATCCAGTATACTTTAACAAGACCGGAAACGGAATCAGCGGCATCAGCGCAGTATTCCGTAATTGCGCAAATGCAGCAGCGGATGGTTTACAGTGCAAAAATAAATCTTACAAAAAAGAGTACCGTTACGGCCCCAATTGTAACAGACAGCATGCCGAGCGGTATTTTACAACTCACTGTTTTTAATGCAGCACAAGTGCCCGTTGCTGAACGAATTATTTTTATCAATAACAACAATTATTATTTTAACACTGATCTGCATGCGGTGGAAAAAAATCTTACCAAACGTGCCCGCAATGTTTTACAGATAGATGTTGGCAACAACCTCCTTACTAATTTATCCATAGCTGTTACCGATGAAGGCATTAATCCTGTAAGTAAAAATGAAGAAAATATTTATACCCGGCTCCTGCTTAGCAGCGATTTAAAAGGGTATATTTTTAACCCTGCATATTATTTTTCCAGCGACGAAGATTCTGTTAAACAACATCTTGATTTAGTAATGATGACCAATGGCTGGAGAAGATTTAAATGGGAAAACGTACTCGCCGAAAAATGGCCGGTAATAAGCATTTCGCCCACAGACTATATTTCTATTAAAGGCAAGGTATTGGGTCTTTCTAAATTACAGTTGAGCAATAAAGATTTAACCGGTATTTTAAAAACAAAGAGCAACTCCCCGCAATTTCTTAATATTCCTATGGAAAATGACGGGCAATTTAAATTGAACAAACTATACTTTTTTGATACTGCCAAATTATACTATCAGTTTAATAATGATAAAGATAAAACCCTTACCAGCGCTGCGAGTTTTGCTTTTGAAAACAGTTTTATAAAATCACCTGCCCAGTCTGTTGATTTGCTTGCTGCTTTATATGCTCCTGCAAAAACCGACAGTATAATTTTATTAAAAAGCAGTAGCATGGCTAAACTACAGCGGGCTCAAACGGAACTCAATAAAATACAAACACTGAGCACCGTGGTGATCACAACCAAACAAAAAAGTTTAAAAGAAAAATTAGATGCCGAATACACTTCGGGTATGTTCAGTGGTGGAGATGGATATACTTTTACAACAGAAGACGATCCGTTTGCAAAATCGGCACAAAGTATTTTGAGTTATTTACAAGGTAAGGTAGCGGGTTTACAAATATCTACCACTGGCGACGGCAGTGCCACCTGGCGCGGAAGCCCTACCAGCTTTTTTTTAAATGAAATTAATTCGGATGTTAACCAGTTACAAAATGTTAACATGAACGATGTTGCCATGATAAAAATATTCCGGCCACCGTTTTTTGGTGCAATGGGTGGCGGTTCAGGAGGTGCTATTGCTGTTTACACCAAAAAAGGAGCTGCATTAAACTCCTCCTTTAAAGGATTGGATTTTACCAATGTGGTGGGTTACTCCGTTATCAAACAGTTTTATTCGCCCAACTATGAAACCAACAACGATCCTGATGTAGCAGATTACAGAACTACACTTTACTGGAACTCATTTTTACTGATGGATAAAAACAACAGGCGTATTACCATTCCTTTTTTTAACAGTGATAACTGTAAAAAAATAAGGGTAATTATTGAAGGCATTAATGAACTGGGTCAGTTAACAAGAGAAGAAAAGATTTTTCAATAACAGGCATCGCTTCTTTACAGTTGCTGCTTTTTTTTAGGAGCCATCAGCAATAATAAAACTGGTAATAAAATTAGGTTGGTTAATGTGGCTACTAATAAGGTAACAGATGTAAGCCAGCCTAAAGATATTGTGCCGCCAAAGCTGCTCATACAAAAAATGATAAACCCTGCAATTAATACCAGTGAGGTGTATACAATGCTTAAACCCGTACTTTTTATGGTAGCACTCACAGTGGCCTGCACATCATTATTATACAAAGGCAGCTCCTGTTTATAATTTACTAAAAAGCGGATGGTAATATCAATGGCAATACCCAATGCAACGCTAAAAATTAATACGGTAGACGGTTTCAGCGGCACACCCATCCACCCCATCACGCCCGCTGTAATAATTAAAGGAATTATATTTGGTATCAGGGAGCATACTAAAATCCTGGCCGATTTAAAAAGATATAACATGCAGACCGCAATTAAAATAAAGGCATAAAAAATACTTTCTTTTAACCCATTAATGATAAACCGGCTGCCCTCTAAAAAAGTGATACTGCTGCCTGTAAACGTTACTTTATATTTTGTGCTGTCGAAAAGTTTATCAGTTTGATGCCGGATGCCGCTTAACAGTAATGGTAATTTTTCTGTTCCCACATCTGCCATATTAATGCTTACACGAGTGGTTTCTTTAGCGGTATCTATAAAGGCCGTAAGCATTGCTGATAAATTATTTTTGCTGCTGCTGTCATTTTTACCGGGCTTTAAATAATCGCCTAAAAAAGCAATGTCAGACGAATTGGGTAACTGGTAATTAACAGAATCCCCATCATAAAAAGCCTGCTTTACAAACTTTAATCCGTCAGCAATACTCAATGGCTTGTTCATTTCTTTTTGAGCAGAAACATACTGAGACAAAGAATCAATCTTACTAAAAACAGTTAGTGCCCTCATCCCACTGAGGCCATGACGCTTTTTTGTATCCACCATAATTTCTAATGGCATTACACCTTTAAAATTTCGCTCAAAAAATTTAAGATCGGTATAAATTTTGTTTTCTTTTGGCAAATCATCTACAATATATGCAACCGTTTTTAATTTAAAAATACCGGCAACTGACACCGCCAGTATAATACCCGTAATTCCAAATACCAGGCCTTTGTGATTTGTAACCCATTGCTCAATTTTTAATAATAAATACGTAATCCACCTGTTATGTAAATATTTCATTTGTGCAGGCCTGGGTGCAGGCAAATAACTTAACGCGGCCGGTAATAAAATAAAAGAGATAACAAAAATTAGCATAATACTAATGCCTGCCACCACACCAAACTCTTTTAAAATGGCACTGCGTGTTAAGGCAAATACAGCAAAGCCAATAGCTGCAGAGATGTTGCAAAAAAGCGTTACCACGCCCATTTTACTAACCATGTCTATCAGTGATTTATTTTTATCCTGGCTCGCCAAAAAACCAGTATGGTATTTATTTATAAAATAAATACAATTAGGTATACCAATTACAACAATTAATGGCGGCGTTAATGCAGTAAGCAACGTAATTTTATAACCACAAAGAAACAATACACCCACGCTCCAGATAACGCCTGAAAGTACCACCAGCAAAGAAAGAAGTGTTGTGCTTAACGAGCGGAAAAATACCAGTAATATCAAGGCACTTAAAACCAATGAACCAATTAAAAAAAGCCCCATCTCTTTTTTAATCATGTCAGATACAAGTGTTCTTATCAACGGTAACCCGCTTATATAAGTAGTAATTTTTGTTTCATCTTCAAATGCCGTTACTGCTTTATTTATATCACTTACAATACGAGTACGTTTAGGCGAACTCAATGAATCCTTGTTAATGCGTACGCCCATCAAATAAGCATTTGTTTCAGAATTATACAAAAGCGACCTGTAAAATGGCTGATTAAAGAAAACAGCCCTGGCACTATCCAGTTCAGCCTGTGTAGAAATACTATCAGCAAATATTTTTTCAGCAACTAAATTTTGTGTCAGTTCATTTTTGCGTAATTTGATGGAAGAAGGCATACTGAGCACATTCTCCACATTGGGTATCTTTTTCAATGCTGATTCTAAATGCCTGTAAGAATTGAAGGTTCTTAAATCAAAGATTTTATCTGTTTGCACGGCTATCACCAGTAAATTTCCGTCATCCCCAAATTTTTGACGAAAAGCTACATAATCGAGGTATTTGGGATTGTCGGACGGAATGGCCTTTGCAAACTCGTAACTTAAAGTTACTTTACTGGCGAAATAACCCATAACAGCAGTGGCTGCAAACAATACAATTAAAAGCGGTAACCGGTTTTTTAATACAAACTTTGCCAGGCGTAGCCACATAGTATTACTATTTTATTGGTAAATTAAATACAATTTGCAAAGAAAGACTTTTTACACCGCTTAGCCATACCTGCTGCAATCAATGTTGTTTAACTACCTTCAATTTTTAATAGTGAAGGGCATATTAAACCGCATAAAAGGTTATTCAAATAATGCGGCAAAATTTTTTATTTCACTTTTTTTGCAAAAGAAATATTCATCGGTTAATTCAAATAGTTAAGGTACTATCCCGCAATGACACATAAAACAAAAGGCATCGTTTTACGCACCATAAAGTACGGTGAAACCAGTGTGGTGGTTACCATTTTTACTGAATTGTTTGGGGTACAGACTTATATGGTAAATGGAGTTCGTACCGCCAAAAAATCTTCTGCTAAAGCCAATCATTTTCAACCAGCAGCTATTTTAGATATGATTGTTTACCACAACGATCTGCAAAGTATGCAACGCATTAAAGAGTTTAAATGGGACTATTTATTTGACCGTGTGTTGAGCGATGTAATAAAAAACAGCATTGCGTTGTATATGGTAGAATTGTTGCAGAAATGTTTGCCACAACCAGAACAAAATACCCCTCTTTTTTATTTTTGTGAAGATGTTTTAATACAACTGGACAAAGCGAATAAATCAGTAACCGCCAATTTTGCCTTGTATTTTTCGCTGCAGCTTACTCATTTTTTTGGATTTAAAATGAATGATGATTTTAATGAACAACAAAATATTTTAGATCTTCAGGAAGGAAGTTTTGTAAAAGACCAGCCCGCACATCCTAATTTTATTGATGGTGAACTGGCAATGATTACTTCTCAATTATTAAAAGTAATGCAGCCGTTTGAACTGGAAGATGTAAAACTGCATCATGATAAAAGGCGACTATTATTGCAGCATTACCAGGATTATTATGCATTGCACATTGCTGATTTTGGCAAAATGAAAACACTGATGATATTACATGAAGTACTGGGTTGAGGATTGCGGGTAATTAATACCAAGAGGTTACATAAAAAGTTATTACAAGATCCTTTTTGCAGCAGACTTTGATGTAAGTTGTAACTCATCCAGATGATTGATAAAAACAATACCTGGTTTTTTATTTTTTTCAAAACTTCCCAACCTATTATCCAGCTGTAAAGCCCTGGCACCATTACTTGTGGCCCATTGAAGTATTTCCGCCAGCGGAATAGTGCCCGCAGAATCTTGCTGAATAGTTTTTATTTCTTCTAAAATATTCAGTTGCCAGTTGCTGGCATAACTATCAGTGCCAATAATAATATCACAATTATTTTTACGCAGCATTTCAATGGGCGGTAATTTTTGCTCTATGTATTTATTGGCGTTTACACAAAGGCAAAAGAAAAGTTTAGCTTTAAATTCAGCCTGTTTTTTATAAAAATCAATATCAGCCTGGCTGGTGAAAGTATTGTGTACACATAGTATGGACTGGTTATTATCAAAAAAAGGCAGCCAGCTTTGAAAACTCGTTTTCCCAGTTGGCTGGAAGCCGGATATGTCTATCCCCCAATTTTTATACAGGCTTAAAAATTCACCTTCTTTTTGTTGATATAAATCATTTTCTGCGCTGCATTCCTGGTTATGAATTGTGATAAGCTGGTGGGCAGTTTCGTTATTTAATTGGCTAAACAGGATTTTTGAAACAGAGTAAGGTGCATGCGGCGATAAAGAAACCGGCTGCGGCAACTGGCTGGTAAACTCCTGATAGATATTTTTTGCCCCCTCCAATCTTACTATGGCATTCGCATCTGTAAAGCCGCTTACTTCAATAAAATTATGCCAGTACAGGCTACTTTTTTGCTTTAATTGAATAGAGTCTGCCGTATTGCAAATATCTCCCACAGCCACTGTGCCGCTGTTATACATTTCCTTTTCGGCCAACAGCATAGCCTGCATTTTCACTTCATTTAGTAAACCCCTGTTTTTCATTACTTGTTGTACAAACTGCACCAACCCAGTGTTTGGAGTAATAACGCCTTTTAAATAACTCAATTCTGTATGACAGTGCGCATTAATAAAACCTGGTGTAATAAGTCCTTCAAAAAACTCAATTTCATCGCCTGCATCTGCCTTATCAATTATATCAACCACGGCTCCTTCTAAAGTAGTTATTAAAACAGATTTCGGTAGTAGTACCTGGTATCCGTTAAAAATGTTGTGGGCTGTAAATTTTCTGTACAAATTGATTGGTTGATATACTGTAATTTTGCCGCTTTCAATATTTGCAGGGAAAAACGTAATTAAACAATGTAAAGTTATGGGTTAAGGTTTTCTGTAAACGGTTAAAGCCCGCATATTTTAATTTTACAAAGCAAGTAACCAAACATTATTACAAAAACACAATCCCGTTCATAAGGGAACAGAGGTATTACATTATGTTAGATAAATTAGATGCTATTAAGGGACGATTTGACAATTTGGGTATTGCATTAACCAACCCCGAAATTGTAAGCGACAATAAAAAATTTACTGCTATCAGCAAGGAATACCGCAGTTTGGAAAAAATTGTAACTGCCAGGAATGAGTACATAAAAGTATTAGACGACATTGATTTTAATAAAGAAGTACTGAATGGCGATGACGCAGAAATGAGGGACCTGGCCAAGCAGGAAATTCCGGCGCTGGAAGCAAGTAAAGAAGCCTGGGAAAAAGCATTGCGTAATATGCTAATACCAAAAGATCCTTATGATGAAAAAAATGCAATATTGGAAATAAGAGCCGGAACAGGAGGAGACGAAGCTTCCCTGTTTGCAGGTAACCTGTTACGGATGTATTTAAAGTATTGTGAGAAAAAGGGCTGGAAAACAGCGCTGCTGAGCGAAAGTGAAGGCACCGCCGGCGGTTTTAAAGAAGTACAGGTTGAAGTGGTGGGTGATGATGTGTATGGCACTTTAAAATTTGAAAGTGGTGTTCACCGGGTTCAACGGGTGCCCGATACGGAAGCCAGTGGACGGGTACATACAAGTGCTGCAACGGTGGCGGTAATGCCCGAGGCAGAAGAAGTGGATTTTGAATTAAAAGAAAGTGATGTTAAGATGGAAACAGCCCGCAGTGGCGGTGCTGGCGGGCAAAATGTAAATAAGGTAGAAACGAAGGTTTTTTTAACACATAAGCCTACCGGACTGGTAGTAATGTGCCAGACAGAACGCAGTCAGTTGGGCAATAAAGAGAAGGCTATGGATATGATGCGTACTAAATTATATGATGAAGAAGTACGCAAAGCTGAAGAAGCAATTTCGCATAAAAGAAAAAGTTTAGTAAGTACTGGTGACCGCAGTGCTAAAATAAGAACGTATAATTATCCCCAGGGCAGGGTTACAGATCATCGCATTGGAGTTACTGTTTACAACCTGGATAATGTGCTAAACGGAGATATCCAAGAATTTATTGACGCCCTGCAATTTGCTGAAAATGCAGAGAAACTGGCTACCGAAAGTTAAGTAATTGGTCAGTTCACAAAATATTTAAATACTTCTTTGCATGTATTGGTGAATTTATCTACTTTGAGCATAAAATATAAAGTATGCTTGAGAATCTTTTTAACTTAATTAAAGAAAATAGTACAGATTCAGTAATTAATAATCCTGTCATTTCAAACGAAGAAAATGATGCCGTAGTCGCAGATGCCACCCACTCAGTAGCAGATGGGTTACAGGGAGTTTTGGCAGGCGGAGGACTTCAAAGTGTTTTATCACTTTTTAATAACAATAATAATTCCGAGGGGAACGGATTGCTCAGTAATCCCATAGTGAGTAATATTATCAGCAGTTTCACTAATAAATTAACCGACAATCACGGTATAGCTTCCGATCAGGCAGCTGGGATTGCAAGTAGCCTTATTCCATCAGTGTTGAGCAGCCTGGTCAACAGAACCAACGACGCCAATAATTCAAATTTTAATATTGATAGTATCATCAGTTCATTAACCGGAGGTGGCAATTCATAAACTAATGCCGGAGGTTTTGATATTGGCAGCCCGATTAGCAAATTTGCCGGCGGTGACCTGAATGTCAACCACGACGGGCATGTAGGCCTTGATGACATTATTAGTAAAGTTTCCGGAGGTGCTCAACAACAACAGACGCAAAGTAATGCCGGCGGAGGGTTAATGGATATAATCAACGGCTTTATGAAAAAGTCAGTTTAAAAAATTGTTAAAGCATCCGCTAACGTGTTTAAATTAGATGCAGCTTTAAATTATTTACTACCTTTACAATGTAGAAGAACAGTTTTAATACTGGTTTTACAAAAGTTCTTAAGAATGATTTTAAAGGCAGAAATGATTAGCTTACATTGGGTTAACATTAACAAAGTCTGGATTTTATGGCATTCATTTTGCAACTTTATTAGTAGATTAATTAAAATAAAAATAAACTTTTTCTCATAAGCAGTTAGTTTTGGTAAACGGCCCCGATTTCTATCGGGGCTTCTCTTTTCAGTTACTTTTTCTACAAAATCCTACGATAAATTTTCACTACAATCTTTTAACTGATTCAGGCATTTAATCTAAATCCAATACCATGAATGGTTTCTAAAACAATACTGGGGTCTTCTTTAAAATGTTTCCGAAGCTTTGTTATAAAAACATCCATACTGCGCCCTAAAAAATAATCGTCTTTTCCCCACACATTTATCAGTACTTCTTCTCTTTTTAAAACCTTATTGGTATGCTGGCAAAAGAAATTTAAAAGGTCGGCTTCGCGTTGGGTTACAGAAATTACTTTTTCTCCATCGTATATTTTTAAATCTGCAAAAGAAAACCGCATTCTCCCAATGGTATATTCATGCGCCTTTTCAAAGTGCATTTTTTTAGTTCTTCTTAAAAAAACATCCATCCGCATCAGCAGTTCCTGCATACTAAAAGGCTTGGTAATATAATCATCCCCACCAGATCTAAATCCATCCAGTTTATCTTGCTCCATCGAACGGGCAGTAATAAATAAAACAGGCACCACATCACTTTTTTGACGGATTTTTTTTGCCACAGTAAAACCATCCTTTACAGGCATCATTACATCCAGCAGACAAATATCAAAATGATTTTTTTGAAATTGCTGCCATGCTGCTTCTCCATCGCTACACCAGCAAACTTCATAACCCGCTTCTTCCAGGTTGTCTTTTATAACGAAAGCCAGTGAAGTATCATCTTCTGCTAACAAAACTTTTACTTTATCGGCCATGGTAGTTATTTTTCAGGTAACAGTATTTTAAATTCGGTACCAACGCCCGGTACACTTTTTAAGACAATCTTTCCGTCATGAGCGTCAATAATTTGTTTCACAAAATTTAGTCCAAGCCCAAATCCATTTACCTGGTGAATATTGCCCGTGGGTACCCGGTAAAATTTTTTAAATAGATATTTAAAATTCTTTTCTTCAATTCCTATGCCTTTGTCTTTTATTGAAACTGCATAAAAATTATTGGTTTCCTGCTGTATATCTATTGCTATGTAGGGTGTTCCTGTACTATATTTTAAGGCATTTTCAATTACATTAATTATTACCAGTTGTAAATGTACCCTATCCGCCTGTACTAATGGGTCATTTTCATCCGGGGTAAAATATACAGCAGCGTTTTTATCTTTTATAAGGGGTTCTAACTGGTAGATAGCATGTGCAATAATTTCGTTTAATCTGCAAGCTTCTTTATGTACAATAATATTTTTATTATCCCCGGATGCAGTTTTTAAAAGTCGTTCTACCTGATTTTGCAGGTGTTCGGTTTGTTCTTTAATTACAGTCCCATATTTTAATAGCCTGCCTGGTTGTGATGTAATAGCGGGTTGTATCAGCACATCGCTGGCAATTTTCATAACAGCCAGCGGGGTTTTAAATTCATGCGTAAAATTATTAACAAAGTCTTTCTGCAATTCGTTTAAAAACTTTTGTTTGTATAGATAAATAAGACTTACAGAAAGACCAATCAATACCAGCAACAGCACAATTGCAGTAATAATCCAGAACAGCATTTCATGAATAATATATTTGCTGCGATGTGGAAAATGCAGCAATAAATAGTCATATTTTTTTTTAACCGCTACCAGATTTACTACACCATTTTGGGGATAACGGGATGCAGCAGTAGATAAATAAAACTCGTAAATAAAAGCATTTTTTTTATTACTGTATACTCCTACATTACAATCCGTCCAAACATCAAAATCTTCAAATTCGTTGCTCAGATGATAGTACAAAGAATCCTTATTGGGTACAGAATCTAACTTTACAAGATAGGTATTGGGATCGATTGCTTCTACAATTTGTTTTACCTGAAAGGCAGGGTTATCAGCAATCTTTACATCTTCAAATAAACCCCGGATACTTTTAATTACACCCGTACTAAATTGCTGTTCCTGCAAAGTATACACTCTTTTAAGCCAATATAACTGAGATACGATTATTAATGTAATAATAATGGTAATGCTCAGCATAATCCATCTTAAAGTAGTTGACTTCATTGTTACAAAGTTCATCTTTACTGATAATATATAGTGTGGCTACTGGTTAATTGCATGTTAAACGGCGGACAAGTTTTTTTTAATTTCTCAAAAGCCTGCTATTGTTTACAAATAGATAAGTTGAAATTAAAAATATTTTAGTCGGTTAACTACTTTTATCAAAAAATACACTAAATAAAATCGTGTAGAAACTGTATAAAAATAGAATTTTTCTTTGTCATCTTAAAGTTGTTACGGATACCAACCCCGGCTAACAGCCATGCCCGATGCCCAACAACAGCCACTTTTTAGTAAAGTTATAAGATAGACGTACAATCGCTATTAGATGGCTTCTTAACACTTTAAAAGACTACTTATTTTTATAAACCCATATAAACAATTTACTTTTACACTATGAGTGATAGTTCGCAAATATTTCAAACCAGTAGTGCTGCCCGCTGGCGCAGTTTCCAGTGGTCTTTCAGAATTTTGTTAATGATTGTTTTATTCTTTTTTGTAGTGTTGGTGGTGGCTTTAATCAGGGGCGTCAATCCTTCGCCGGTTAATATTGAGAACCTGTCAAAATTTTATGAAAATAAATTAGATCCTTCTAACCCTTTAACTATTGCCAACAGTCAAAATAAAAAATTCAAAGGCTTTAAAGATTTTTTAATAAAAAGAATAAAAGACGATTCGATTAAAGCCATCCGGCAATCGCAAAACAAAATTGTAAACAAAATACCTTTTATACGGGCTGCCTTTTATACCCCCTGGACGGCCAATACTTCTTTACCCGACCTGGATAAATACGGCGATAAACTAAATACCATTTTCCCTGAATGGTTTTTTATTGACACCGCTGATAACTTTCGCTTACAAACCAGGATAGACACAGCAGGCCTTAATGTAATGCGGGCAAAAGGTTTGCGGATCATGCCGATTCTCAATAATTTTAATTCAACTTTACAAGACGCATCCGGTCAATTAAAACCCGATTTTGATGGCAGATTACTGCATGGTATTTTAAATAACCCTGTTAAGCAGCAAAAATTCATTCAGCAGGTGCTGGATACATTAAACCATTATCACCTGCAGGGTATTAATATAGATTTTGAAGAGCTGACAGAGCCTACAAACGAGCCCCTTACGCGTTTTCAACAAAAATTATACGCTGCTTTACATGCGCAAAATATGATTGTTACAATGGACGTTGCTGTAAAAAACGATGCCTATGACTACAAAAAATTATCCAACTGTAACGACTTTATTATATTGATGGCCTACGATCAGTACAGCACAGTTGAGTCTGGTCCGGGCCCTGTAAGCGGGCAGAAATGGATTGAGGAAGCGCTGGACTGGACAGCTTCTAAAATTGAAAGCAGTAAAATAATTTTAGGTGTGGCGGGTTACGGATACGACTGGACAACAGATGACGAAGGAAAAAAAGTAGTCATAGAAATGACTTATGCCGAGGTCATTGATAAAGCCAAAATCTCTAACGCTACCATCGATTATGACGATGACAGCTATAACCTTCATTTTAGTTATACAGATGAACATACGGACGAAACTACCAGGAAACTAATTAAAATAAAACACGAAATATGGTGCACAGATGCCGCTACTACTTTTAATATCCTTCGCTTTAGCGATGAGTATGCAACTGCTGGCACAGCTTTGTGGCGGATGGGAGGCGAAGACCCAAGAATGTGGTCCTATTACAATACCGATTTAAGTAATTCCGCATTACAAAAAAAACCTTTTGATTTTTCGCAACTTGCCAGCATCCCTTTTAATGTAAACCGCAAGCCCACCCCCACAGGCGAAGGTGAGTTGTTGCGCATCCTCTATACCCCGCAGGAAGGAAAAATTGACCTGCAGATAGATACTTCAGAATTACTGATTACTGAGCAGAATTATAAAGTATTGCCTTCAGGCTATGTATACCAGAAATTTGCAGAAGATAAAACGCCCATGGGACCAGGGCATAAAATAATTTTAACTTTTGACGATGGACCCAGCCCTGAGTTTACACCTCAAATATTAAACATCCTCGAAAAAGAAAAAATACCGGCCACATTTTTTGTGGTAGGTTTAAACGCCGAGCAAAATATTCCATTACTGAAACGCATCTACAGAGATGGTTATGAAATAGGAAACCATACGTTTACCCACGGCAATATTGCAAAAATGAGCCCCCAAAGGGCTGAACTGGAAATGAAATCCACACGGCTTTTAATAGAAAGTATCACCGGCCATTCTACTATTTTGTTCAGAGCGCCTTACAATGCGGATAGTGAGCCTCAGACCTATGAAGAAATTGAACCTATAGCCCGCAGTAAAAAAGATAATTATATCACCATTGGTGAAAGCATTGATCCCAACGACTGGCAGGTAAATGTAAGTGCAGACAGTATTGTAGCCAGAACCATCCGTATTGCAGAAGAATCCGGTGCCAGCATTATATTATTACATGACGCAGGTGGCGAAACAAGACAGGCCACTGTAGATGCCTTGCCCCGCATAATAGCTTACTTTAAAAAAAGAGGTTGTGTATTTACCACGGTTGCCGATTTAATGGGCAAAACAAAAAATGATGTGATGCCACCGCTGCCGCCCAGCAAAGATGGCTGGATGAGAAAACTCAATTTCTTTTTTGCAGAGGCTGCTTACTGGGGAAGCCATATTTTATTTGCCCTGTTTATAGTGGGTATTCTACTTTCTGTAGGCAGAATGGTAGTGATGGCCCTACTGGCGGGCATACAAAAGCGAAGAGAAGATAAACAAAAACCCGCCTTAACTCCGTTTGTTGGTAATATGCCCGTGGTAAGTGTTATTGTGCCCGCATATAACGAAGAAATAAATGCAGTAAGAACTGTAACTAGTTTGCTGATGCAGGACTATCCCAACCTGCAGGTGGTTTTTGTGGATGATGGCAGTAAAGACAGTACCTATGATACGGTAAGTAATGCTTTTAAAAATACAGGTAACGTTAAGTTTTATACTAAAATAAATGGAGGCAAAGCTTCTGCCCTAAATGTAGGTATAGCAAAAGCCGATAGCGAATTTGTAGTTTGTATAGATGCTGATACGCAGTTAAAAAGCGATGCCGTATCAAAGCTGATGCAAAAATTTACCAGTGAAAAAGTAGCCGCAGTAGCAGGCAATGTAAAAGTGGGCAACGAAATTAATATGATTACAAAATGGCAAAGTATTGAATACATTACTTCGCAAAATTTTGACCGCCGGGCCTTTGATTTACTGGATTGTATTACCGTGGTACCTGGTGCCATCGGAGCTTTTAGAAAAGCCGCGGTTATAGAAGCGGGTGGCTTAACAACGGATACACTGGCAGAAGATTGTGACCTTACCATGCGCCTTCACCGCATTGGTTACGAAGTAAGAAATTGCAATGATGCCATCTCATACACGGAAGCTCCGGAAACTATGCGACAGTTTATGAAGCAGCGCTTTCGCTGGAGTTTTGGCGTAATGCAGTGTTTTTGGAAACACCGGGATGCGGTATTCAATCCAAAATATAAAAATTTTGGTATGGTTGCCATGCCCAATATCCTCATCTTTCAAATGATATTGCCTTTCCTGGCTCCATTGGCCGACCTGATACTGGTACTAAGTTTAGTTGCAGCCGGATTTGGGCTTATTCCCGCCAGCATTACACACATCGTTATTTATTACTTGATTTTTACTATAGTTGATGTAGTAGGCGCAGCACTTGCTTTTGCGTTTGAAAAAGAAGATTATAAAAAACTAATCTGGATGATACCGCAACGGCTGGTATACAGGCAGCTGATGTATTATATCATAATTAAGTCGTTCAGCAAAGCCATCAAAGGCGAGTTGCAGGGATGGGGTGTACTAAAACGTACGGGCAATGTTAGCCAGCTTTCTGCTTCTTCTGCAACTGATGTAAAACTATAGCACCTGAGTAGCCGTATATTTTATACCTTATCAAAAAATGCAAAAGAAAAGACGTCCTTTCAATTATTTATAAGTCAGCATCAGCAATGGCAAAACTGTTTTACTTTTGCCAGCAAAATATATTTGAAGTATAATCATATTAAAATAAACAACAATTAATTAAATTGGCAACAAAATCATCCGAAAGAAAAAATTTTTTTAAACGTATAGGCGGAAAAGATAAAGAAGAACCAACAGAAATGAACTTCTTCGACCACATTGAAGAATTGCGCTGGCATTTAATCCGTAGCGTAGCTGTATGGCTGATAGCAGTAGTGCTGATTTTTGTTTACGTAGATTGGGTGTACGATAATATTATTCTTGCGCCCACTTTTCCTAAATTTTTTACCTATGGTGCCCTCTGTAATTTTGGGCACTGGTTACACCTCGGTGATAGTTTTTGTATGCCTGCCATTGTAATTAATTTTCAGGTAACGGAAGTAAACGGCACTTTTACCTCAGCCATCAACATTGCTATGATTGGTGGTGTTATTGTGGCTTTTCCCTATATTTTTTGGGAGCTTTGGCGCTTTATAAAACCTGCGCTTTCATCAAAAGAAAAAAAATATGGCCAAAACAGTATTTTTTTCGTATCGCTGTGTTTCTTTACAGGCGCTGCTTTTGGCTATTATTTGCTTGCGCCGTTTACCTTTAATTTTTTAGCCGGTTTTACACTGGGTAAATCTACCATGATACAATACCGGCCTTCCATCAATGACTATGTTGATAGCCTTACCAATCTTATCCTTGGCTGTGGTATTGCTTTCGAACTGCCGGTACTGGCTTTTGTACTTGCAAAAATCGGCATCATTACCGGTGCAATGCTGAAAAAATATTTCAAATTTGCCTTTGTTATTATATTAGTGGTCGCTGCGGTAATTACACCTTCGCCCGATTGGACAAGCCAGTTTATTGTAGCCATCCCGCTGGTATTATTATATTGGGTAAGTATTCTTCTGGCAAGTAGTGTTGATAGGAAAAAAGCCAAAGAAGAAAAAGAATGGGATTAATTGTAATGGATAATTAAACAATGAATAATTGATAATATGCTAAATTTGCATTGTTCAATTTTACCAATGAAGTAATTGCTTTGGATCAATTCAGTTCACCAATTATTAATTTAAAGTTATGTCTACATTCAACTTACAATTACCCGTAGCCATTGGCTGCGACCATGCCGGATTTGACTGCAAGGAAGACCTTATTTCTTTTTTAGAAGCCGAAGGTGTAGCATTTAAAGACTTTGGCACATACAATAAAGAGTCGGTAGATTATCCGGACTTTGCGCATCCTGTTGCGGGTGCGGTTGAAAAAGGAGAAGCCGCATTTGGTATTTTATTATGTGGCAGTGCAAACGGTGTTGCCATTACCGCCAATAAACACCAGGGCATCAGGGCTGCAATTTGCTGGGGAGAAGAGCTGGCCGAACTTGCCCGCAAACACAATAATGCAAACATTCTATGCATCCCTGCCCGCTTTGTACGGGATGGTGATGCAGAAAAAATGCTGGATATATTTATGAATACTGCGTTTGAAGGCGAAAGGCATCAGGTAAGAATTAATAAAATGTCCTGCTGATAAATTGATTGAACAAAGTTGTGGCAGTTTTGGGCGTGCCCCCAAGCTGCGCAAGGGGTCGGGTTATGCGCTGCAATCTTTTTTTTCGTGCCTCAAAAAAAGTATTTCCGCTCCTATCCCTCACGCAGCAGTTCAAAAGTTTGATGGTTATCAACCCTTTTAAAAAATGATATAACTGCACATTGCTTCCCTTCACATCCAACATCAAAAAAATCAACAAACAAACCTATAAAACCGTTCATCAATAAAAATTTAGAACTAAAGCCATTGCTTTTATTTTGGTTAAAAATTCATATATGACAAAAATACTTTTTCTTTTAAGTTTTTTACTTACGCTTCAACTATTAACGTTTGCCCAAAAAGATAAAGCCGGTAAATATGCAGCTACCATCACCGCGGCAGATTTAAAAAAACAATTAATCATTATAGCCAGCGATGAAATGGAAGGAAGGGAAACCGGAACAGAAGGGCAACGCAAGGCTGCTGCTTATATTGAAAGTCAGTTTAAAAAAATGGGACTTGCAACTGCAAAATCATTAAATGGCTACCAGCAATTGTATCCCCTTTACCAGGATAGCCTTAGCAGCGAAATTGAGGTAAACAACCAACCGGCAGTGTATGGTAAAGACTATATCAGTCCTGCGTCCAATAATGAAACCGGCAGCATTACTGCGGCCTCCATCATTTTTGCCGGATATGGAATTGATGATTCAACTTATAGTGATTACTCCGGCATTGATGTTAAAAATAAAATCGTTATTTTCTTTTTAGGCGAACCAAAAAAAGATGGTAAATATTTCATCAACGATAATGGTAATTCCAGCAAATGGAGTTACCCTGGATTAAGTTTAAAATTAGCCACAGCAAAAGCCAAAGGTGCTGCCGGTGCATTTGTAATTAATCCTTTACAGGAAACTTTTACCCAATGGTCTATTGATAAAAGTAAAAACAGTACGCTTTATTTTCCGCATGAAAATGCAGGCACCCCTGTAAATTATGCATTATTGTCTCATGCCTATGCAAAAAGCATTTTAGGTAATAATTTCGACACGCTTTTAAAACAGGTAAAAGCTGCAAAAACCATTGATGCAGGCTGGCTTACCGAAAATAAAATTCCTGTTCAGTTTAAGTACAATAAATTTCGCACTACCATTAATGCCAGCAATGTGCTGGGCGTTGTTGAGGGTACCGATAAAAAAGATGAATACGTTTTTTGTACTGCACACTATGATCATCTGGGCAAACATGATGGCAAAATATATTATGGTGCCGATGATGATGGCAGCGGAACCTGTGGCGTACTTGAAATGGCAAAAGCCTTTGCCAAGGCCAAAGCTGCAGGCGATGGCCCAAGAAGAACAGTGGTATTTATGACGGTGAGTGGTGAAGAAAAAGGCTTATGGGGAAGCGAATATTACAGCGATCATCCTGTTTTTTCGTTAGATAAAACCTCTGCTGATTTAAACACAGATATGGTAGGAAGAGTAGATACAGAACGTAAAACCGGCGACACGTTAAACTATGTATATGTTATTGGTCATAATAAATTAAGCAGCGACCTGCCTGTAATAAACGAAGCTGCAAATACCAAAAATGGTGCACTTACCCTGGACTATAAATTTGATGACCCCAACGATAATGAAAGAATTTATTACCGCAGCGATCATTATAATTTTGCCCGTAAAGGTGTACCCGTGTTGTTTTTTTACGATGGAATGCTAAAGGCAGATTATCATAAACCAACCGATACGATTGATAAAATTAATTTTGCACTGTACGAAAAAAGGGTACGCATGATATTTTACACGGCCTGGGAAATTGCCAACAGAGACGACATGTTGAAAAGAGATATTCCATTGACGGAGGGAAGCAGGTAAACTAAAATGTTTGTAAAATGAGATAACAGAAGCTCAACTTTGAGTGCCTGTTATCTTTTACATAAATTAACAGGTCAAAAAAAGAAAGTGCCAGGGCTTATAAAATTGTCAGCTGAGATTGTTAAAGATAAAAATGTAACTCTATACATAATGATCCTTCTTTAGTAATAAATATTAAAAATGGAAGCTAACCGGCAAAGTCCAATCGAAAATGAAACAGACAGTATTTCTGATCACTACAATGCCATAAGCCAGATAGAACTTGAAGGATATGAGATTGGTGTGAGAAAAGCGCGTAACTCGCTGTATTGGACTGGTGCACTTGTTTTTGCAGGTGAAATGATAGCAATGTATGCCGCTGGTGCAGGTTTCAATATCATTATATTGATCATTGCTTTATTTGAATCCGGTGTTTTTATTGCATTGGCTCTTTTCACAAAGAAAAAGCCTTAAACCGCCATAGTAAGCGGTCTTGGTGCTTTTATAGGGATCTTGGTTTTATCTGCAGTGGCCAATACGTATCAGAACGGAGGAGAGGGATTTTTAACCTCCGTATTCAGTGGCCTGTTGGTTAAGGTAATTATTTTGGCCAACCTTATAAAATCAATAAACGATGCCAAAACTTTGCAGGCAGCCAGAAAAGAAAAACTTTAAACGTGTTGAAAAAACCTCAGCATTCACTGAGGTTTTTATAAAATATATTCCTATCTACCATCCCAATATCCACGCAAATATCAGTGGACAAACAATCGTAGCATCGCTTTCCACAATAAACTTGGGTGTTTTAATATCTAATTTTCCCCAGGTAATTTTTTCATTGGGTACGGCTCCTGAGTAAGATCCGTAAGATGTGGTTGAGTCACTTACCTGGCAAAAATAACTCCAGAAAGGAACATCATGCCACTCCAAATCCTGGTACATCATGGGCACTACACAGATAGGAAAATCACCGGCAATACCGCCACCAATCTGAAAAAAGCCAACACCCTTACCACCAGAATTATTACGGTACCAATCGGCCAGCCAAACCATGTATTCAATTCCACTTTTCATAGTGCCTGCCTTCAACTGATTTTTAATAATGTAACTGGCAAAAATATTTCCCATCGTACTGTCTTCCCATCCAGGTACTACAATCGGAATATTTTTTTGCGCCGCAGCCAGCATCCAGCTGTTTTTAGGATCAATCTCATAATACTGTTCCAGCACTCCGCTCAGCAACATTTTGTACATGTATTCATGCGGAAAATAACGTTCTCCCTTGTCGTCCGCCTCTTTCCATATTTTATAAATATGCTCCTGCAATCTTCTAAAAGCCTCTTCTTCGGGTATGCAGGTATCGGTTACCCTGTTGTAATGGTTCTCCAGTAAATCCCATTCTTCCTGCGGACTAAGTTCACGATAATTAGGAATTCTTTTATAATGACTGTGTGCTACCAGGTTCATAATATCTTCTTCCAGGTTGGCACCGGTACAACTAATAATGCTCACTTTATCCTGCCGGATCATTTCTGCCAGGCTTAGCCCCAGCTCAGCCGTACTCATGGCGCCTGCCAGTGTTATCATCATCTTGCCTCCTTCATCCAGGTGCGTTACATATCCTTTTGCGGCATCAATTAATGCCGCTGCATTAAAGTGGCGGTAATGGTGTTCTATAAAATCAGAAACTGGTCCTTTGGTCATAACAAATTTATTTTTATAAAGATGGTAGTCAATTTTTATTTAAAAAAGAATGATAGCAAAAATAGTTTTTTTTATTAACCGGCAGGGTATTTCTATTGTCGTTTTCAAGTTCTGTGTTAAATTCGGTTTTCAACTAAAATTTCTATTAACATGCTTTTCAAGGACTGATAACATACTGGGTTACGCCGTCCGAAACTACTTTTGATTATCTGTTTTTAATAAAGAAAGCCTCAAAATAAATTGAAGGGTTTAGCTAAAAATTATACGTACTTTATTTTTTTAAATTTTCTTCTCAACAAAAATTTCACCGTTTGTCCTGATTTTTAATTTCAGTATTTTATTTTAATCATCGAAAAGAAGCTGGTATATTAGATCCCCACCGTTAGTAAGTTCAGTTATTTTTCCAAATACTGTGTACTGGCTATACTTTTGTTAAAGTACCATCGGAATACTAGACGGTAATAGCGCTGTAGCAATCGTTCCTGAAGTTCCTGCAAAATATCCTTCATCATTTAAGACAGCGTTCACTACTAATTCATTCATAACAAAAGATGCAAAATCAAAATATTTCCTTTTTTTGCCAGGCTACATTTTTTGCTTTTATACAGTCTTATTTGTGCCGTAATTTTTTTTAGTTAGATGATGATGTTTTGCCGGCAGTTTTTTTTTGATTGATGAAACAAATCTATAAATACAATATCCGCAGTGCAGGCAATACTTTACCAAAAACATTCCATAAAATACAAATGGTATAAACGGTACAAATTGATTTCCTCCCTGTTTAAAACGGCTGTAATCCAACACTGATAATACTTGGCAATTTTTTTATACTAAATATTAAAATTATAAATGAAGGGGTTAAATAGTGAAGAAGGGTTATAACATTTTGTTACAAGCGTATTTTTATACCTTTATTACAATGAACTTTTTAGCCCATGCCTTTCTTTCCTTTAATGAACCTGGTATTTTAACCGGTAACATGATCAATGATTATGTAAAAGGTAAAAAAAAATTTGATTACCCGGCTGCTATACAAAAAGGAATGGTACTGCACCGGGCTATTGATGAGTTTACAGATCAGCACGCAGTTACAAGACAGGCAAAACAATTTTTTAAAGCAGATTACCGATTGTACGCCGGCGCTTTTGTTGATGTGTTGTACGATCACTTTCTCGCCAATGATACCAAAGAATTTTCAACAGAAGGTGAACTGAATTCTTTTTGCCAGCTTACCTATGCAAGCCTGCAGACTGATTTTGATTTAATGCCGCAAAAATTTCAACAGATATTTCCCCACATGCAACAGCACAACTGGTTATACCATTACAGGTATAAAGAAGGCATTGAAAAAAGCTTTGGCGGGCTTGCCAGACGGGCAGCATATTTATCAGAATCTGCCATTGCATTTTCTATTTTTAATGAGCAGTATGATGCCCTGCAAATTTGTTATAATGAATTTTTTCCTCAGCTTAAGCAATTTGCCTTTTATACATTTAACGAATTAAATAACCATTGAATCTTTTATATTTGTAACCAAACCCTGATATAGTAATATGAAAAAAATTGTAGCATTAATTATTATTGTTTGTTGTTTAAGCAATACACTGCAGGCGCAGTCGAAATTTCCGCCGGTAGATAAGTCGCCGATGGATATGGCTTATTATCCCAGCAGTTACCCGGTATTAAAAATTCAGGACAAAGCCACCGGGCCATTGGTAGCAAGAGTAATTTACAGCAGGCCGCAAAAAAATGGCCGTATTATTTTTGGCGATCTCGTAGCCTATGGACAGGTATGGAGGTTAGGCGCCAACGAAGCAACAGAAATTGAGTTTTATAGTACCGTACGCATTGGTACAACAAAAATAAACAAAGGAAGGTATACTTTATACTGTATTCCCAACCAGGATAAATGGACACTTATTTTGAACAAAGAAACAGATACCTGGGGATCTTTTAAATACGACGAAACCAAAGATGTGGTAAGAATAGATGCAACGGTACAAAAGCAAACGGAAGTGTTGGAATCCTTTGCCATGGCATTTGAAAAATCAACCGGTGGCGCTAACTTAATGGTTGGCTGGGATGATAACCAGGTTAATTTTCCCATCTATTTTTAAAGATTATTGAATTAATATTTTATGTCCTGGCTGCCAGCCGGGATTTTTTTTGGATATTTACAACTATGTGTGGAATAGCGGGAATTATAAGTTCCAATACTACTATAGTTACCAGGGAACAACTAAAAAAAATGACAGATGCCCTTGCCCATCGCGGACCTGACGGACAGGCCCAATGGATTAACCAGCGGGGTACTGTTGGCCTGGGCCACAGAAGATTATCCATACTTGATTTATCTGCTGCTGCTGCCCAACCCATGCATTATCTTAACAGGTATTCGATTGTTTATAACGGCGAAATTTATAATTATATTGAGATAAAAGAGGCGCTTATTAAAAAAGGATATCACTTTCACAACAGCAGCGATACGGAAGTTATTTTAGCGGCGTATGATTACTGGAAAGAAGATTGTCTGGAACAATTTGACGGCATGTTTGCGCTGGCCATACTGGACAAAAAAGAACAGATTGTTTTTGCAGCGAGGGATCGCTTTGGAGAAAAACCATTTTATTATGTGGCCAATAACAACCTGTTTGCTTTTGCCAGTGAAATGAAAGCTTTATGGGCCATGGGCATCGCAAAAAAAACGGATGATAAAATGTTGCTGAATTACCTGGCATTGGGATATGTGCAAAATGGCAATGATAAAGAACAAACTTTTTTCCAGGATATTTATTCCCTTGCACCGGGCAGTTTTTTAAAGTTGGATACCATTACGCTTCAATACAAAACCTATATTTATTGGGAACTTGATAAAGATTCTGTGCAAAAAATTTCGGCAGAAGATGCTATAGAAAGATGCCGGGAGCTTTTTACCTTATCAGTTAACCGCAGGTTGCGTAGTGATGTTTCAGTCGGTACCAGCCTTAGCGGAGGGTTGGATAGTTCATCTATCCTGGCAACTATCCATCACCCTGGTAGTTTTTTTAAAACATTTTCCGCTATTTTTCCAGGGTTTGCTAAAGATGAATCCGGTTATATAAAAACTGTTACGCAATACCTTTCTAAAAAATCAATTGTAAACGGACCGATTGAACAACATTTTACTGAGCCGTCTGCGCTGGGACTGATAAGGGATTTTAAAACGCTGTGTTATCATCAGGAAGAACCATTTCCTTCCAGCAGTATTTATGCGCAATTCAAGGTATTTGAACTGGCGCATCAGCAACAAACAAAAGTTTTATTAGATGGCCAGGGCGCAGATGAAATACTTGCCGGATACGATAAATATATTCATTGGCATTTACAGCAAATGGCAGGCAAAAGCAAATTCCTGGCCACTTACAGGGAAAAGCAACTGTTATTAAAAAATAAGCTTTCTTTTAAGTGGGGTATCAGTAATTATTTAGCGGCTTATCTACCCTCGCATGCAGCCATTCAGTTAGAGCAAAATGAATACCTTAAAAGTGTACGGCAACCGGATATTAATAAAGATTTTGTTTTAGCATTAAGGGGCAGGGAATGGGAAGGCATACACAAACCAATCATCACCAAGCTAAACGATATTCTATATTTTAATACCCAAACAATGGGTTTGGAAGAACTGCTTCGTTTTGCTGACCGCAACAGTATGGCGCATGGAGTGGAAGTAAGGCTGCCATTTTTGAGTCATGAATTGGTGCAGTTGCTTTTTACATTACCTGCCGGTTTTAAAATACATGACGGATGGACAAAATGGCTGCTTCGCAAAATGATGGATAAAAAATTGCCGGATGAAATAGTATGGCGCAAAGAAAAAGTTGGCTACGAGCCTCCGCAGTTTCAATGGATGCACAATGAAATTCTGCAGGATTATATACAGGAAGCAAAAAGAAAACTTGTTAAAAAAGGTATTTTAAAACCTGCCGTACTCAATAAAAAAATAACTCCCAAAGCAGCACATGAAAGTAATAATTTTGACTGGCGTTATCTTTGTGCAGCGCAAATTTTACCAGGTGAGCTATAGCAACATCAGCAGGTAAAAATGCTTTTATTCTTCTCTATCCATAAAAATAAAAATACCCTGCTGTACTATTATCAATTACCTGTTGTAAAGCAAAAAGGATAAAACAAAAGATGTTACTTTGCATTGCAAATAAAAAATAAAAAATTATACCATGAAACTTGCTACAAAAATAATACATGCCGGTGCGGAGCCAGACCCCAGTACAGGAGCAATTATGACGCCCATTTATCAAACCTCTACTTATGTACAGGAAGCACCCGGCGTAAATAAAGGATACGAATATGCACGCAGCCAAAACCCCACCCGCAAAGCATTGGAAGATGCATATGCCATCATTGAAAATGCCAGGTACGGCCTTGCATTTAGCAGCGGTGTTGCCGCAACAGACAGTGTAATAAAATTACTTAACCCCGGCGATGAAGTAATTGCAGCCAGCGATATGTATGGCGGCAGTTACCGCTTGTTTACCAAAGTATGGGAGCGCTACAACATAAAATTTATTTTTGTTGATACTACCAATCCTGCCAATGTACAGGCAGCCGTAACAACAAATACAAAATTAATCTGGTTAGAAACACCAACCAATCCTTTGATGAACATTACTGATATTGAAACCATTGCAGTTATTGCAAAATCAGCAAATGCATTGCTTTGTGTAGACAATACTTTTGCATCCCCGTACCTGCAAAACCCCATTGATTTGGGTGCAGATATTGTGATGCACAGCGCAACAAAATACCTCGGCGGTCACAGTGATGTAATACAGGGATGCCTGATGATGAATGATGCGGCCCTGAGAGAAAAATTATATTTTATACAAAAAAGTTGTGGCGCAGTACCCGGCCCAATGGATTGCTTTTTGGTTTTAAGGGGTATTAAAACCTTGCATGTAAGAATGCGGCAGCACTGCGAAAATGGCGAAAAAATTGCACACTGGTTACGCAAACATCCAAAAGTTGCAAAAGTTTACTGGCCAGGGTTTGAAGACAGTGCAGGCTATGCCATTGCTAAAAAGCAAATGCGGGGCTTTGGCGGTATGATTAGTTTTGAGTTGAAGGACGAAAGTGAAAAAGAAGTAAAAAGGGTTTTATCGGCTACCCATCTTTTTTCTTTGGCAGAAAGTTTAGGTGGAGTAGAATCATTGATTAACCATCCTGCAAGTATGACGCATGCGAGCATTCCAAAGGAAGAAAGAATTAAAAACGGCCTTAGCGAAGGCCTTATCCGCTTAAGTGTGGGCATTGAAGATGCAGATGACCTGATAGCAGATTTAAATAAAGCAATCGGGTAGTGCTATGAATTATTTTATCGAAATTATTGGATGGATCGGTGCGGTATTGATTGTAGGGGCTTACTTTTTTAATATCAACGGGCAACTCAAAAGTTCTTCTGTTGTATATATCATCAGTAATTTGTTCGGCGGAATTTTCTTTACCATCAATACATTTGTTCACCAGGCTTACCCATCTATGATTGTAAATATTATTTGGGTAGTGATCGCCATAGCAGCGATACTTAAAAAAAATAAACCGACAAGGGCAAACTAATGCACCATATACAAAATCAATTAAAAAAAGAATTAGATGCAAAAGTTATCTTTTATAACCAATCCAATTTTATAAAAGATGATCCGGTTTCAATCCCACATCTCTTTTCAAAAAAACAAGACATTGAGATAGCAGGATTTTTTGCAGCGATATTTTCATGGGGTAACCGCACTACCATCATTAATAAAAGTAAAGAACTGTTGCAACTGATGAACAATGCACCACATGATTTTTTGATGCATCATACCGCAAATGATTTAAAAACACTGGAGCATTTTAAACACCGCACTTTTAATGCAACCGATCTGCTGTACTTTATTGAATTTTTACGATTCCATTATTCACTGCATGATTCGTTGGAAATTGCTTTTACAAAGGGTATGAATAAAAAAGATAAAACGGTTGAAAACGGGTTAAAAGAATTTCATAAATATTTCTTTTCTTTACCCGATATTCCGCAAAGAACAAAAAAACACATTGCATCACCTGAAAAAAATTCTTCGTGTAAAAGACTGAATATGTATTTACGCTGGATGGTTAGAAAAGATAACATGGGTGTGGATTTTGGTATCTGGCAAAATATTTCACCTGCCCAGCTTATTTGCCCCGTTGATGTACATGTAGCCAGGGTTTCAAAAAGATTTAATTTATTGCACCGAAATCAAACCGACTGGAATGCAGCTTTGGAACTGACGGATTATTTAAGAACATTTGATAAATATGATCCGGTAAAATATGATTTCGCTTTGTTTGGCCTGGGTGTTGCGGAAAAATACTGATATACTATTATGCATATTTATAAAAAATAAAATGGATAAGGAACTGCAATATTACCTGCAACAAACATTTCAATTGCCAGGTACGGTAAATGAAATGCAGGAAGCTGAAAATTTTTTGGCAGAAAAAATAAACGGTCTCATAAAAGATAATTTTGATCACCTTATTTTCATACTGTATAGGGTTGATGTAAACGAGGCAAAACTAAAGCAGGTGTTAAAAGACAATCCGAAGGAAGACGCAGGACAAATAATTGCCCGCCTGCTCATCGAACGGCAGCAGCAAAAAAACTTACTGCGAAAACAATTCACGAAAAAAGAGGAGGATATAAATGAAGAAGAAAAATGGTAACGGGTATAGGTAAAGTTATTTAATTTAAAAATTCTTCAATAGTTGTTCTTATTTAAACATAAGGTCCTTAACTTTTTCCTTGTCTTCTTTTTCTTTCGCCAGGTCAAACATGGTACCAAATACCCTGTCCCATAAAGTAGTACTTACCCCAAAGCCACGTTGTTCATTCTTATAATGGTGCAGGTGATGATTGCGCCAAAGCGGCTTCATCCATTTATAAGGTGGGTTCCACGCATGTATGGCAAAATGCATTGTTCCATATATAAGATAGCCAAGCATAAAGCCCGCAAAAAATGCAAAAATATTTTCTGTAACTACAAACCATTTTGCCATAAAAAACATGATACTAAAAATTACAGAAGATAAAATAAGGCTTGGAACCGGTGGCATAAATAACCGTTCCCGGTCTCTGGGATATTCATGATGATTTCCATGAATGATATACAAAATCTTCATGGCCCTTTCGTTTTCTGCAATAAAATGAAAAGCAAAACGATGCAGCATGTATTCAAAAAAAGTCCAGAAAAACATACCTGAAAAAAAAATGAACAACACATGCGTTAACTCTATGTTGAGCACCTGGTTACTGTAGTATAACAACAAAGCAATCACCGGTAAATATATTGCCCAAATTACCAGCGGGTGCGTTTTGGTAAGGTATTCAATATATTGATTTTTAAATAAACGTGCCTGTCCTTTATTATGAATTTTATCGAATTTCATATTATATAAATCTGTTGTAAAATTAATTAATCTCCACTAAAACGCTCTATTTACTTAAAGTGATTATCAATATTTATACCCTATTTTCGTGCCTTATTTTTATTATATGAAATTAGTAACCTATTTAAAGGAGGAACATGATCGTTTGGCAATGTGTGTAGATGGTATCTTGTATGATATGGATTCTATCCATCCCGAATTGCCTACCAGTATGGCTATGTTTTTAAATTACTGGGATGATTATTTCCCGGTGGCACAAAATGCCGAACAAAGAATAAAGAGCGGTTTAAAAAGCAATGTATATACCACTACATTGGCAGATGCTGTATTGCTGCCCCCAATACCTTTTCCTGCCAGTTGCAGGGATGCGTATGCTTTCCGGCAGCATGTGGAAGCAGCAAGGCGAAACCGGAAGATGGATATGATTCCTGAATTTGATCAGTTCCCCGTTTTTTATTTTACAAATCATAACAGCATACAGGGTCCTGGAGAAATCGTATGCATGCCTGACCATTTTAAACAACTTGACTTTGAGCTGGAAGCCGCTATCGTAATTTGTAAACCCGGTAAAAATATTCCTGCTGCTGATGCCGATGCATATATTGGCGGTTTAATGATTATGAACGATATAAGTGCAAGAACGTTGCAGATGGAGGAAATGCGTTTAAACCTCGGCCCGGCAAAAGGAAAAGATTTTGCAACTATTATTGGACCTATGCTGGTTACATTAGACGAGCTTGAAGCATACGAAATACCCTGCCCCGAAAATCATACCGGTAAAGCCTGGAACCTTACTATGACCTGCGCCATAAATGGCATACAGGTAAGCAAAGGAAATATGCAGGAGATGACCTGGACCTTTGCTGAAATAATTGAACGTTGCAGTTATGGAACGCAATTATTTGCAGGCGATATTATTGGCAGCGGAACAGTGGGTACCGGTTGTTTTTTTGAATTAAACGGCACTGGTAAATTAACCGATGACCATTACCAGGAACAATGGTTAAAAGAAGGCGACGTGATAGACATGGAAATTGAAGGCCTGGGTAAATTAACCAATACCATTGTAAAAGATGAAAGTGATTTTTCCATACTCGCTTTAAAGAAATAATGAAAAGTATACAACTGAAAGATAGCAGCATTGCTGAGGTACAACATTATTTGCAGTGTGCTGTTGCACCCAGACCTATCTGTTTTGCTTCCACTATTGATAAAGAGGGGAACATTAATTTAAGTCCATTCAGCTTTTTCAATTTGTTTTCTTACAATCCGCCGGTGGTTATTTTTTCGCCTGTTAGAAGAGGCAGAAATAATACCACGAAGCATACGCTTGAAAACGTATTGGAAGTACCGGAAGTAGTTATCAATATTGTAACCTATGATATGGTACAACAAATGTCGCTGGCCAGTTGTGAGTTTGCCAAAGGAGTGAATGAATTTAACAAAGCAGGATTTACCATGGAAGCTGCAACACTGGTAAAACCGCCCATGGTAAAACAAAGCAAAATAAAACTGGAGTGCAGGGTAAATGACGTTAAACCATTGGGTACGCAAGGTGGCGCAGGAAACTTAATTATTGCAGAAGTGCTGGTAATGCACATAGACGAAAGTATTTTATCCGGGGATGGAAAAATAGACCAGACCAAACTGCAGCTTGTAGCAAGGCTTGGCGGCGACTGGTATTGCAAAGTGGATGAAAGTAATTTATTTAAAGTAGAAAAACCCAATACACAGCTGGGTATTGGAATTGATGCATTACCTGCCTCCATAAAAAACAGCACCATCCTCAGCGGGAACAATCTTGGTCAGCTGGCCAATGTAAACATTATCCCAATGGTTGACCCAACATTTGATGATGATACCCTTAAAAACATCATTCAGTATTATTCCATCAATCCCGAAGAGATGGAAAAAGAACTGCATATATATGCTGCCCAGTTATTGAATGCGGGTAAGGTGAAAGAGGCCTGGCAGGTGTTACTTGCTTTAAATTAATTATTGTAAATTTGATTTAATGTCATCTGCAGTAAAAATATTACCCCATTATACCTACGAAGATTACTGCCAGTGGCAAGGCCGCTGGTAAATAATTGAAGGCATTCCTTTTGCCATGAGCCCTGCACCTGTAGGCATCAATGGGTAAGTTCAAATATAAAAGCTGAATTACGAAATGCCATAAAAAAAGCTAGTTGTAAAAATTGCAAAGTATATGATTGCATAGATATTAAAGTTGCAGACGACACCATACTTCAACCAGATGCGGTAGTGGTGTGTAAAGAAATAAACAAACCTTTTCTTGATTTTGCTGCCACCATTGTTGTTGAAATTCTTTCACCTTCAACTGTAATAAAAGACCGTAACAATAAATTTTATATTTACCAGTCCCAAAAAATTCCTTACTACATCATTGTGGATGTTGATAAAAATGAAATAGAAATTTATCATCTGGATAAAGAAGATAAATACCAGTTGGATAAAATTGAACCCTCCGGCCATTATATTTTTACCCTGCATACAGACTGCACAGCCAAAGTACTGCTTTCAGATATCTGGGAATAATAAATATCCCGTTCATCCGGTAAATTTAAACCGGTTTTAACTTTTACAACCAATCCTAAGTTTTATTTTCACTTTATGAAAATAACCCTTGTTGCATTATTGTTTCCCTGCATTTGCATGGCCCAGCAAAAATATCCCTATAAAAATCTGGTGCTGGAAGGTGGTGGTGTACGCGGCCTTGCCTATGCCGGTGCTTTTAAAGTTCTGGAACAAAAAAATATTTTACAGCAAATCGATAAAGTTGCGGGAACCTCTGCAGGCGCTATTGCCGGTGTTATGATCAGCGTAGGATACAGTGCAACAGAAATTGATAGTATCATGCGGTCTTTACCTGTTGAAAAATTTAATGATGGCAAGGGTGGTATAGTGGGCAAATACAGGCGGATAAGACACAAATTTGGTTTGTACAAAGGGCAAAAATTTGAGTTGTGGCTTCAACAATTGATACAATCTAAAACAGGTGATATGAATTTAACTTTTGCAGAGTTGCACCAGTTGCACCTGCAAAATAATTTATTTAAAGATTTTTATTGTACCGGCACAAACCTCAGCAAACAGCAACTCGACGTTTTTTCTTACGAGCGTACACCAGATATGCCCATTGCTTTGGCAGTAAGAATCAGTGGGGCAATACCTATCTACTTTGAGCCGGTTATAGTGGACAATCAATATCAAAAAATTGACAAAACTGATACGGCTTCTTTTAAAAACTATTATGTTGATGGAGGAATGCTTGCAAATTATCCCATTAGTATTTTTGACAGCAGTGAAAATAACATCAATCCTTTACAGTCTGACAAGGTCTTTTTTAATCCACAAACCCTTGGTATAAAACTGGAGCGTCCGGCACAAATTGATTCGCTTAAAAATAACAACAGCAATATTCCACCCTTTATCATCCGGTCTTTTAAAGATTATATGCATGCTTTTAATAACCTTATTTTAGAAACGCTCAACGGAAAATATCCGGAAAGGGAAAATGAAAAAAACAGAACCATTTACATCAGTTATGGAACCCTGCGTGCAAGGATTCGCAAAATGAAACCTGCTGAAAAAGAAATGCTTTTTAATAATGGCGTACAAGCTGCTACAGATTTTTTACAATTGCACAATTAAATATTTTGCCCAGTACGTTCCCGCGGATAAACAATTATTTTTGATGATTACGAATATTGAAGATTTATTTTAAACTCATAAACTTTGCCCCAAAAGGTATTAAAAAACATACTTCGTTCTTTTTCTACAATAAGGCTGATATCAACTGATTTTCTGATAATATCCTCCAAATTTTTAAAGGTATAATCGCAAATACTTTATCCTGTATACCATTGCGGCAATCAATTGAAGCTAAAATAAATTAGCTGCCTTGCACCGCCTGTTATTAGATGCCTTACCACTTCTGCCCAAATACTTTTTTCAAAATATCAGAAGTTCTTGCTGCAAAATTATTCCGGATATTTTTTTCTTCCAGGACTACCTGATCAAATAAAGCATTGGTTGCTTTTATTGTAACATAGCTAACCAGGTCAGGATTTAATTTTGTAAATGTGGTCGGAAAATTATTGTATTTATTTACAATGTCGCCATAGTATTTGGTAGCTTCCACTTTATCAAGCGAAGCTTTTATAACCGGCGTAAAAGCAGCTATTAACTGAGCAGTGGTTTTTTCTCTAAAAAAATGAGTGGCGCTGGTATCGCCATTTCTCACCAAACCAAGGGCATCATTCAACGTCATATTTTTAATGGCATCCACAAAAATTGGTTTGGCATATCCTGCAGCATTTTCGGCACCCCGGTTAATTTGTAAAATAGCTTTATCTGCCATGCTTCCTAAACCAATTGTACGTAATGCGTTTTCTATTTTTTTTGCATCAGGCGGCAACAATACTTTGTACTTTGCATCTTTAAAAAATCCGTCTTCTTTATTTAATTGTAACACTGCTTTTGCCAACCCCTGGCTTAAGGCTTCTTTAATTCCTTTTGCTGCATCATCCTCTGTAAGGACACTTCCAGCTCCGGCGGCCTGTGGTAATTGTTGCAGTACATCGCATCCAATAAATAATACTGCAATGGTTAGTGCTAATAAAAGTTTTTTCATAGACTGGTTATTTACAAAACAAATATAGTCAAGTATCCTGCCATATTATGTAGCTGCTGCAATGTAAACGGACAAATGAGTTTCAAGCGGTATCTTCGCAAAAAGATACCATTATCTGCAATATTTAAGCATCTACAATTATAATTATTTCATGAGCACTACACATTTATCAGAGCAGGAAATCATCAGAAGAGAAAAGTTAACAGCACTAAATAATTTGGGCATTGATGCCTATCCTGCCGCATTGTACCCGGTTAACACCAGTTCTGTTTTTATAAAAGAAAATTTTAAGGGCGAAGAAAATAAGGACCAGTTTGCAGATGTATGCATTGCCGGCAGAATCATGAGTGTCAGGGATATGGGCAAAGCAAACTTTGCTGTGCTGCAGGATGCGGTGGGAAAAATTCAGTTTTACATTAAGCAGGACGATATTTGTTCCGGAGATGACAAAACTTTGTATCAAACTGTTTGGAAAAAATTGGTTGATATCGGTGATATCATTGGTATAAAAGGTTATGTATTTACAACCAAAACCGGCGAAACTTCTGTTCACGTAAAAGAGTTCACAATACTTACCAAATCATTGCGTCCACTACCCATTGTAAAAGAAAAAGATGGGGAAGCTTTTGATGAAGTAACCGATCCTGAATTTCGCTACCGCCAGCGCTATGCAGATTTGATTGTAAATCCCGGTGTAAAAGAAACATTCATCAAGCGTACCAAAATGATGAATGCCATTCGTCAATTTTTAAACGGGCGTGGTGCTTTGGAAGTTGAAACGCCTGTATTGCAATCGATACCGGGCGGTGCTGCGGCAAGGCCTTTTAGCACCCACCACAACGCATTGGATGTACCCATGTACATGCGCATTGCCAACGAATTATATTTAAAAAGATTAATAGTAGGTGGCTTTGAATGGGTGTATGAATTTAGCCGCAACTTCCGCAACGAAGGCATGGACAGAACGCATAACCCTGAGTTTACTGTGCTTGAATTTTATGTTGCCTATAAAGATTATGAATGGATGATGGAAACCACTGAGCAGTTGCTGGAGAATGCAGCCCTGGCTACCAATGGCCAGTCGACAGTAATGGTGGGGGATAAAGAAATTGATTTTAAGGCACCCTATAAAAGAATCACTATGTACGATTCCATAAAAGAATTTACAGGTTTTGACATTAGTGAAATGGATGAAGCCGGCGTAAGAAACGTTTGCATAGCATTGAAAATTCATGCAGATGAAAAGTGGGGTAAAGGAAAACTGATAGATGAAATTTTTAGCAGCAAATGCGAGGGCAATTATATACAACCTACTTTTATTACCGATTACCCTGTAGAGATGAGTCCCCTTACTAAAAAGCACCGTAGTAAACCCGGACTGGTTGAGCGTTTTGAGCTGATGTGCAATGGCAAAGAAATTGCCAATGCCTACACTGAACTGAACGATCCGATAGAACAAAGAGCCCGTTTTGAAGAACAAACCAAACTGATGGAGCGGGGAGATGATGAGGCGATGTTTATTGACTATGATTTTTTACGTGCACTGGAATATGGTATGCCCCCCAGCAGTGGTATTGGTTTCGGTATTGACAGAATTGCCATGCTGTTAACCAACCAGCATTCTATACAGGATGTATTGTTTTTTCCGATGATGCGCCCCGAAACTTTTGATTAAGGAGCTATTCAAAATATTTTTCAAATACCAATCACAAAATTAAAATGCGATTGGTATTTTTTTGCCGGAAATCAAAACCAACATTGTTTAGATTACCTGCGGATGATTACTTCCAGTCAACAACTTTTTCATCTCCTTCAAAAAAACTATCTTGTTACCTAAAATATAAACAGGTAAACTATGCTATTCTTTGTAAAAAAAACAACTGCCCTAATTGTATTGGCGCTGATATCTTTTTATGCAACGGCGCAAAAAAAAGAACTCTCCGATGATCAGTATTTTAAAAATGATTTTAAAGGCATTATTCAATCCTTACCCCTTATTAATAAATGGATAGACGACAGCCATGTGAGCATCACACGTGCCGGAAAAGATTTTGTACTGGATTGTAAAAGCGGTACAGAAAAAGAGGTATCCGCAATTGATTCTAAAACTGCAGATGTGGCAAACGCAAACGCTTACCTTAAGAGCGGCAATATTTTTATAAAAGTAAATGGCGTTGAAACCCAGCTTACCAGCGACACTGCAAAGAAGATAAACCCTGTAATTAGTCCGGATAACAATTATGTGGCTTTTACAAAATACAATGATCTGTATACCATCCATACTTCAACAAAAAAAGAATCCCGTATCACCACCGACGGTAGTGATGTTATTTTAAATGGCTATGCAAGCTGGGTTTATACAGAAGAAATTTTAGGCAGGGCAAGCCTGTACCGTACGTTTTGGTGGAGCCCCGATAGTAAACACCTGGCTTTTTTCAGAACAGATAATTCCCCTGTGCCCGTGTTTACTATTACAGATGGAAACGGTCAGCATGGTTATGTAGAAAAACAACGTTATCCCGAAGTAGGAGATGCAAATCCGCAGGTGAAAATTGGCATGGTTTCGCCAGATGGCGGCAATATTACATTTGCAGATTTTAATGAAAAAGATGATCAATATTTTGGTGCTCCTTACTGGACGCCGGATGGCAGCGCCTTATGGGTACAATGGATAAACCGTGCACAAAATAACTTAAAGATATGGACCGTAAACCCTGCCACCGGCATTAAAAAAGAAATCTACGACGAAAAACAAAAAACATGGATACAACTGGAAGATGGCTATGAAAGATTGCATTTTTTACCCAGCGGCAAAAATTTTATTTTAGAAAGTGATCAGACAGGCTGGAACCATTTGTACCTGTATGACATGACTGGAAAATTGATTAACCAGATCACAAGCGGAAAATTCACAGTGCTCAATCTTACCAAAGTGGATGAGAAAAAAGGGATTGTTTATTTTACTGCAAGAAGCAGGGAAAATACTGCCCGAATGGATTTCTACAGCATCGGACTGAACGGAAAGGATTTACAACGGTTAACCTTTGGCGAATATAATAACACCAATATAAACCTATCACCGGATGGCAGTTATTTTATTACTACTTATTCAAATGTTACTACACCCACCAAAATAACCCTGGTTGATAATAAAGGAAAAATTATAAAAGAGATAGGAGATACAAAAGGTGAAGCATTTGCAGGATACGACCTGGCTGCCACAGCTTTGCTTCGGGTAAAAAGTGAGGACGGTTTATACGAACTGCCCATGAAAGTTACCTGGCCGGTAAACATGGATAAAAATAAAAAATATCCGGTGCTCATTTCAATTTATGGTGGCCCCAATGCAGGCACCTGCTGGGATAGCTGGGGATTAAATGGCAACCAGCAGTTTTATGCAAAAGAAGGTTTAATACAGGTAGTGATGGATCATCGTGCCAGCGGACATTTTGGTAAGGAAGGTGTAAATTATATGTACCGCAATTTAGGCTATTGGGAAATGAAGGATTATACAAGCATGGTAAAATGGCTGATTGCAAATGGCAATGCCGACCCAACAAAAATTTGCATTACCGGCTTTAGCTACGGAGGTTATCTAACTTGTTATGCGCTTACTTATGGCAGCGATGTATTTACTCATGGCATGGCAGGTGGCAGCGTAACCGACTGGAGTTTTTACGATACCCATTACACAGAACGCTACATGGATACACCTGCAGAAAATCCGGAAGGATATAAATCAAGTTCGGTATTAACGTATGTTGATAAATACAAAGGCATGTTACAGATTGTTCATGGTGTTATTGACGACAATGTACACATCCAGAACAGCATCAACCTCATCAGTAAATTACAGGATGATAAAAAAGAATTTGAGTTTATGGAATACAGTGGCGGCAGACATGGATGGGGCGGTAATAAATGGCTGCACTATATGAATTTAAAAACAGAATTCATTTACAAATACCTGCTGAAAAAACCGGTGAATAATTTAATGCTAAAATAAAATATCTTATTTCTTAAAAAGCTTCCTTCCATAAGTTCAGCTTTTTTATTTGGCTTTATGCAATTGCAGGTAATCGATATAATAAAGAATTTTTACTGAAATACTATTGCTTTGCGGTGCTGCAATGGCACTGTTAAAATTTTTAAAATAGCCGTTTATCACATCTCTTTCGTACGTGTTAATATCGTTTTTCCAAACAATGTTAAATTCACTACCGGGTGCAAAACGCCAGCTATACACCATATCCACATTAAACGTGTTATAGTTATTATTAAAATTATGATTGGTACTGATGTATTGTTTTATAGCAGTACTGCCGTCAGGAATTGCATCAAGAGTACCTGCCTGATTTAAAATAAAAAATTCTTTATACGTTACCGTTCCAAGATAATGCCGCACCCGCATGGTGATGTACATTTTATTATTAAAGCTGTATTTAAAATTCAACCGATTTTCAACCGTGGTGCGGCTGCGCCGGCCAAACAACAAAATTTCGTTTGTATATATTCCATCTAAACCGTTGCTGCCATTGCTTGTTGGAAATCCAATATTATTGCTGATGGGATTTAAATTAATGTAATGAGTGATGGAAAACTTATTATTAAAACGCATGCTTTGGGTAAATTCAACATACAGTTCTTTTGAATTAAAAAGGAAGGTATTGCCAACCATTGCGACGAGGCTTATGCTGTATTTTTTTGCTGAATTGCTTTCTACAAACGCACCTTGTGTAAAGTAAGCCGGGCTTTTAAAAACCCGCCCGTTTACCCTGGGTTCATAAAAATCATTTCCCTTTAATGATGCGTTTGTAAACAATCCTATCCACCACAGGTTTTTCAATTGCAGATGACTGTTGTAATTAAACTTAAGTGACTGATAAGCCCTTGGCACAAAAAGCTGATCGTAATTGAAATTAAAATTGTTAAACAACCGGTTAAACCATTGGGTGGGTTTAGTGATGGCGTATCCGGCAAAAAAAGACTCATTGATATTGTTGTTGTAAAATTGAATACCCATATCGTTGGGATTAAATTTATCATCAACTACCTGTACCATGGTTGAAAAATTAAAGCTTCCGCTTACCTTTCCCAGGCCGGCGCCATATTTATACCCGGTAGTATTTGTATTACCGAATATGGTACTTGAATATGCATTGGCATTGAGATTCCATTTATTTTTTTTGTCGTATAAATTTAATAACGCGGCAGTGACATTGGCATCGTAATCTTTACCATTGCGCATCACATTGGAGTTTACCAATGTTACCGATGAATTATTTTTAAGGCTTTGGTCCAACACCAAAATATTATAATTGGTGAGTGGATTGGTTAAAATTTGTTGCTTTTGACCCTTATCATTTTGTATGGTAGCATACATAGGCTGAGTGATGGCATTGAAAAAGCCGATGCCCAGTTTATTCTTGTTTCGCCCCGAAATTTTTATGGCATTTAACAGCTTGGTTTCAGTAGGGTTTTTATCAATATGCTGCGTACTGTCTAACATGCCGCTAACGTCGCCATAATGTATGGGGGTTGCACCAATGCGCCTGCTGTAAAATAAATTACCTTTATTAAAAAGCTCGGTACCTTCAGTAAAAAAAGTTCTGTTCTCATTATATTTTACTTCAAAAGGGGTTAGATTTAAAACCCTGTTGTCGCTTTGCGTTTGTCCAAAATCAGGCACCAGTGTGGCATCCAGCGTAAAGCTTTCATTAATGCCGTACTTAATATCCATACCCCCGTTAAATGCATTGGTAGTATTTTTTACACCTGTCGAATTGTAAGGATAGTTGTTTACATAAGTAGAGAAATAGGGAGAAAAAGATAAACGCACCGGTGGAGATATTTTATCGGGAATCGTTAAGATACCTTCCTGTGTAAGAAAACCATTTACTTTTGGATCAATCGGATTCCAGAATAATTGCTGACCGCTTTTGTTTCTTCTTCTCACAATATTAAGTCCCCATGTCTGCACATCTTTTTTGCTAAAACGCAAAGCCGAATAGGGTAAAAACATTTCAAAACTCCATCCATCTGCCTGTAGTTTGGAGGCACTTTGCCAAACACTGTTCCAGGAAAAATCTTCTGAGTTGCCATTGTTGTCCTGTGGTATTACTTTGGCATCCATCTGCTCACCCAGCGGTGTAACAAAATACTCAAAGCCATTTAATTTATCCAGGTAAGTATCCAGCACAACGCCAATAAAATCATTACTGCCAAAATTGTCCCTTCCAACCAGTTCTGTTGCAATGCTATCTTTATTTTTTTCGTGGCAATAGCCGCCAAAATAGATTCCCTGGTTATTGTAGAGAATGTAAATTTCTGTGCGGTTAGCTTCATCTTCTTTCCTAAAAGTGTTAGGTCTTAACTCAATAAATTTACCCGCTACCGGTGCAGTTTTCCATTCAAGTTCATTTAGGTTACCATCTATTCTAAAAACAGTACCCGATCTCAATGCTGTTATCTTTTTTATTTCTGTTTGGGCAGCGACAAAAAGATGCACTCCAAGTAATGCTGTCAGCATTCCTGCATATTTAGTAATCATGATAAAATTTTTTTTGATTGAGAAACTTTATTCTGACAAAAAATAAAGCGTTTGTTAAATTAAACGCACACCAGCATCCAAATGTTACCACTTATCAAAATAAAAAAATGGGTAGGATTTCTTTAACAGGAGTTTGTGAAAATCAGAAAAATAGTATAATCAAAACCAAGTAATAATTTACATTTCCGCAGACAAAAAATAGGATGTTATTCAGAAAAAAATCCATCATAAATATTTTTTAACAGCAGCCTGATTTGTACGCAGTCTATGGTAAAATATGCATCAAGAAATCTGTAGTCAGTAAGTTGCCAGCTATTGTCTGCGTGGCGGATATACTTCTCTACATGAATTTTTTCTGTGTCAACTAAAATATATTCTTTCAAAGAATCAATATCTCTATATAAGGTAAATTTTTCGCCCTTGTCATAAGTACGGGTTGACTTCGAAAGTATTTCAACAATGACGGAAGGATTGGTAAGAGTATCAGTTTTATCATCCGTAAATTCAGGGCTGCCACAAACGATGATAATATCAGGATAAGTGTACAAAGTATTTTTGGGAATATGCGCCCTGAAATCGCTGCCATACGGTTTGCAAACTTTTCCTTTTAGCTGATGAGCAATGTCTCCAAAAAAATTAGAGAATATTTCATTGTGTTCCTTTGATGCGCCGTCCATAGCAAATATTTCACCCTGGTAATATTCATGCTTTTCGGTTGCAATACGTTCCTGCTTCAGGTATTCTTCCGAAGAAATAGTATTGTACGTCAAGGCTGGCTCGTTCACAATATTTTCCATACACAAATTTAATTCTTTCCGGATAAACGCAAAAGGTTTCAGGGATGATAAAATCAGGCTTGTTAAAAGGTTGTTTGCGTCGGCAGTATTGTACCTGATAACTGCGAAACTCCCTACTTAAAGCGCCTGCACCAGAATACGCAATAACAGGTTTTTATAACTTAATATTATGACGAAAAGCTAAAACATGATGCTGCATTTTATATTGATAGCCCAATAAAGCAGCAGGTAAGCGAATATTGAATGCCAGTCATTTGCAGTGTTAGGGCTTTATTGATGGAGCTGCTTTTAACATTAAAAGTTTACTGACCAAAATCCTGTAAGTACGGAAATCGATCGTCTATTTTGTGCGCCGCAAAATAGGCCTACGCTTTTGTAGGTTCGCTGGGTAAAAGCACTATTGTATTTTCCAACAGGTTAAATTTATTATGTAAAAATAAAATTGATATCCCAAATACCAAAGCCGTAACAATCAGCAGATTACTAACCAGGCCAGTAGTTCCAAAAGATAACTTGATTAAAATAGTAGAAAGAACAAAACCGGAGTTACGCATAACAACATTAAATTTATCAGTATGCACAAATGATAACAGCAATAACAAAACATCTGATAAAATGAGGATGGTAAAAAATTGATCGAAAAATATTTTATTAATGTCTGCTGTTGTATTGGCTGAAATATTGGTTACAGCAGTAACTTCAATAAGCCACATACTAAAGCTGTAGATAGATAAAGCAACAAAAACAGGCATTAGCAAACTGGCTATTATTATTTTTATTTTAATAAAACGGCTTATCTCTTTGTTTTCTTCTTTAACCGCCTGTGCATCGTCTTTTCGCCTGGATAATGCATAAAATATAATAATCAATGCAAATAAAATTAGTACGGTCAGCAAGTCGTACATGAAATAAATATCATTTTTTTTTGTAAAAAAATCCGCGGTAAGTTCCAGTTCCGAAAGGTCTTTAAAAGCCCTCCTGATGATGATAAGTGTAATGATTTCGTACTGTTTGCCAATGTACTTACTGATTGATTTTGGAAGATAAAATATAAGCAGGTACACTTCATAAAATAAAATAAACGAAAAAGGAGTATAGATTGCAGCAATAGGATTTATAAAAAAACTATGGGCATTCCCTATTTTTATATATTTGAGGTTTACCAACACTATCAATATCAAATGTATAAAAAAGCCCGCTATTGAAAAGCCCAATGTAGCCCTATCAATATTGACCCTGGCTTTTTCGCCAAGCATGTAATTATAAATTTTGTTTATTGCTGCAGTGGAGTTCATTTTGAAAGAACAAAAAATAAATGAATTTGTTATAGGGGTTGCTTTTACTTTTACCTGCAGGAAATGCCTGATGGGGACACAGCCATGGCAGTTAGCCGGGGTGGGTATTCTCTGCAAACTCATGATGGCAGATAAAAATTCTATTTTTAGACTGCTTCTAAATGGCTCTTGCTTTTATAAATAGTTCAAACAACTATTTATAAGGCTTAAATGTTAGTATGCTGATTTAAGAGATTGAACTATAAAAGTGTTTAATCAGTATAAAACCGTTGGTTGCTGATCTTCAGGCATTGTTTTCCCGTTTCATTTCCAATTAAAAATCTAGCAACTAACTTCATATCTTTACGGTCATAAAAAATAAATAAATGAAAGCAGCATCAGCAAATGTTTTAAATGCAATTGTACTTCTTGCAGCAGGGCTATATGGATACTTTGCCATACTTACCCCTGAAGGCACGCACGCACCGACAGCACTTATTCCTGCTGCATTTGGTTTATTGTTTTTAATATTACAAAAAGGTGTGGCAAATTCAAATAAAATAGTATCGCATGTAGTAGTGGCGCTAACATTTTTGTTGCTCATTATTTGTATAAGCCGATTTATAAAAGTATCGGACTGGGGACCAAAAAAATATTTATTCCTTGCCTGCATCGTTAGTAATATTATAGCAATGGCGGCGTTTATTAATAGTTTTATCGCAGCAAAAAAAGCCAGAAAAGCAGTATAGGGAAAAGGTAAAACCATAACCACCTCCTAATGGTGAGGTTTAAGCCGCCCCATATTTCAATGATAATGAACTGCAAAACCACGACGTTTAAAAATGCTTCCTGCCAGGATAAACGAAAGCAGTTTTTTATAACGTCTTTTTAAGGCGTTAACCTAAAGCAGGTAAATGCATATTATCCCTGCAGGCCAACAAACTTGCAGGGGTGTAAGTATGGATTGAGAAGCGTATACAGTGTCGGAATTTAACTGGTGGTTTTTTTTAAAATTAAAATTTTACTAGAAAAACTCCGCTGCAACGGGAGCTTTCTGGAAAAATACAGCTGAAAAATAAATCTGCTGATATTCCTTTACAAAAAAAGATCCGTATATAATTTCGCCCCGGGTACCACCGAATATTTTTCTAAATCAGTAATGCCTTCTGCTGCCAGCACTTCTTCATCAATAAATGTATTGCCTGTACATTGAGCGGATGACTTTGATAAAATAAACCAGGCTGCATCTGCGATGATGTCTGTTGTGCGGCTCATGTTCATCAGCATTTGGCCGCCCAGCAAATTATTAACGGCTGCGGTTGCAATAGTTGTACGAGGCCACAAGGTATTGGCGGCAATGTTAAACTTTTTTAATTCTGCTGCAAGCCCCAAAGCAATCATGCTCATATCATACTTGCTGATGGTGTAAGCAAGGTGATTGGCAAACCATTTCATATCCATGTTGATGGGTGGAGAAAGGTTTAAAATATGCGCATTGGTACTCTTTTTCAAAAAAGGAATACAGGCACGGCTCACCATAAAAGTTCCTCTTACATTAATATCGTACATTAAATCGAAGCGCTTGGGTTCGGTTAACTCGGTTGTAGTAAGATTGATAGCACTGGCGTTGTTTATCAAAATATCTATCCCTCCAAAATGTTCCACTGCCTTATTCACCATTTGTTGTACCTGGTCTTCAAAACGAATATCGCATTGTACCGGCAACGCTATGCCGCCTGCCGCTTCCATTTCTGCGGCAGCAGAAAAAATAGTGCCTCCCAGTTTGGGATTTTCTTCCACACTTTTTGAAGCGATGACAATATTGGCTCCATCTTTTGCCAAACGCAGACCGATGGCTTTACCTATTCCACGACTGGCACCGGTAATTACAACCGTTTTATTTTTAAATGGCATAGCGAATGTTTTTCCAAATCTAATCAAAAAGCCGTTGCGTAATTAAATTGACCGGTGATTTCAATTTTTCTTTTTTTACCTGAAAAATGTTTGCTAAAAAATTAATTAAACATTTGTTTGATTTTAATTAAACGTTTGTTTAACTTTGTGCTTTCAATCATTCAAGGGTATGGAATTTACTGACAAGCAAATACAGATTATAGAAACTGCGGAACGCCTTTTTGCAGAGAGAGGCTTTGATGGCACTTCTGTAAGGGATATTGCCGATGAGGCCGGGATAAATGTGGCGATGATTTCCTACTATTTTGGCAGTAAGGAAAAACTGATGGAAGCCCTTTTTGAATTGCGGGTAGGTACCGTAAAGATGCGGATAGAATCGCTGATTAAGGATGAAAGCCTTACGCCATTGGAAAAAGTGAACATCCTGATTGATGAACACATTGAACGTATCATGCAAAAACAATGCTTTCACAAAATAATGGTGGGTGTTCAGGTAACCAATAAAAATCCGGCCATTTTAAAAGCAGCTAATAAGGTAAAACTGCGCAATGCAGCCGTGGTAACCGAACTGATTAAAGAAGGGCAGAAAAAAGGCGTGTTTAAAAAGAAAGTAGATATAGTACTGATGCTGAACACCATGATAGGCACGGTATCGCAAAGCCTGATAAGTATGGATTATTACCGGGAATTTAATAACCAGCAGGATTTAAACGAAGAAGAATTTCAGCTTATTTTCAAAAGAAGATTAAGCATTCACATAAAAACTTTATTCAAAGTAATATTAACCAATGAAGCATAAACTAACAACAGCCGGAATTTTTTTATTGCTGTGCCTTGTAAATATTCAATCATTACTTGCACAGGATAGCACAAGAACAATCACTTTAAAAGAAGCTATTAACCTTAGCGTTACCAATAGTCATCTGCTAAAAAATAACAAGGCAAAAATTAATGAAGCCACTGCAGTCATAAAAGAAGCAAGTGAACGTCGCTTACCCGATGTAACCGTTAGTGGCTCTTATCTCTATCTGCCTGTAAGTCCAAACATACATTTAAAATCAGATACTTCGCGTAAAGGCATTGGTGGTCTAAAAGTTTCCCAGGCAATGTATGGGATATTCAATGCTGCGCTGCCATTGTACACTGGCGGGAAAATAAAATACGGTATTGAATCGGCTAAATATTTGGAAGAAGCTGCAAAGCTGGATGCTGCTGATAACAAAGAAGCCGTGATATTGAACACAATCAATGCCTACAGCAACCTGTTTAAATCAATGAAGGCGGTAACATTGGTAAAAGAAAATCTGGAGCAGTCGAATCAACGGGTGAAGGATTTTACTAATCTTGAAAAAAATGGATTGGTACCAAGAAACGACTTGTTAAAAGTAGCCCTTCAATCTTCCAACATTGCCCTTACTTTATTGGATGCAGAAAGCAATAATAAAATAGCCAGCGTAAATATGGCGCTGATGCTGGGCCTGAAAGAACAAACTGTTTTAATTGCTGATTCATTCAGCCTGCAACAAACCTATAGTATCAAAACGATTGAAGAATACGAACAACTGGCACTGATGGCCCGCAATGATATCAACGCTTTGGCTTTACGCAAAAAATCTGCGGAGCTTGGCATCAAATCGGCAAAAACAGATTATTATCCCAGCCTTGCACTAACTGCCGGGTATATCGCAGCCAATCTTCCTGCATTTTTAACCATTACCAATGCAATTACCGTGGGTGTTGGAGTAAAATATTCTCTCTCCTCTTTGTGGAAAACAAAATCGAAAATAGAGCAGGCAGATGCAAGGGTGCAACAGATAACTGCCAGCCAGGAGATGCTGAACGATAATATCCGTTTACAGATTAACCAGGCATACCAGGGGTATTTACTGAGTCGCAAAAAAATAGAAGTGTACCAGAAAGCGATTGAACAAGCCACGGAAAATTACCGCATCACCAAAAATAAATACGACAATTCACTGGCCACCACCACCGATTTGCTGGACGCAGACGTAGCCCAGTTACAAACCAAATTAAACGTAAGCAATGCAATTGCAGACGCAGTGGTAGCCTATAATACACTATTACAAACTGCAGGTATTTTAAATAACTAATAATAATACCAAAACATACAATACATTTTTATGCAAAACGAAACAGATAACCCGGCTAAAGCAGCACCTAAAAAAAGTAAAATTTTTTTAATTATATTAATTGTACTGGTAATTGCCGGCGGTTGGTTCGGTCTTACTAAATACCTTCATGGGCTACACCATGAAGAAACTGACAATGCACAAATTGAAGCCAATATAAGCCCGGTAATACCAAGGGTAGCAGGCTATGTGAAAGAAGTGCGGGTAAAGGATAACCAGATTGTTAAAAAAGGGGATACGCTTTTAATATTAGACGATCGTGACCTTGCTGTAAAACTACAGGCTGCAAAAGCTGCGGAAGCTACTGCTCAATCCAACCTTGATGCGGCAAAGGCAAACACCAACGCTTCCAGAGCCAATATTGCAACTACACAAGCTGGTATTTCTACGGCAGATGCACAAATAGAAGTAGCTAAAATAAATGTGCGCAGAACAGCCCAGGATTATGACCGGTATGCAAACCTGATTAAAGATCACTCCATCACCCAACAACAATTTGAGCAGGCTGATGCCGCCAAACAAACCGCCGAGCGCCAGTTACAGATATTGGTTCAACAAAAAAACCAGGTAGCACGGCAAACCAGTGCCGTTAGTTCACAAAGCAGTGCAACCTCTTCACAAATTGGCGTGGCAGATGCAGTGATTAAACAAAAACAAGTGGATGTTGCGGAAGCAAAACTAAATCTTTCTTATGCAGTTGTTACAGCACCGGAATCTGGTATGGTATCAAAAGTAAACGTACAGGAAGGTCAGTTTCTACAACCCGGCCAGTCATTGTTCAGCATTGTATTAAACAACGACATTTGGGTAGTGGCTAATTTTAAAGAAACGCAGTTTGAAAAAATGAGGATTGGACAGCGGGTAATATTACATGCAGATGCATTTCCTGGTCATGACTTTGAAGCAACACTGACTTCTTTTTCACCTGCTACCGGTTCCCGTTTTGCCTTGTTACCACCTGATAATGCCAGCGGTAATTTTGTAAAAGTTGTGCAACGGCTACCGGTTAAAATTGAATTTGTAAATCCTGCAGATTCGCTAGTTAAGCAATTAAGGCCAGGTATGAATGTGGATGTGGATGTACATTTATAAACAGGGAAAGGCTGCCCCATCCCGGAGTGGTGCCATTATTGGCAAACGTATTATAGCCCTTTAGAATAGGTGTAAAATAAATTTTATGCAACAAACGGACTCTTTAATAGAATATGGATCAAGGCGGGTGATCATTACCATCACTGCTATATTTTGCGCCTTGCTTGAAATTGTGGATACCACCATTGTAAATGTGGCGCTCAACGATATGCGTGGTTCACTGGGAGCAACCTTAACAGAAGTGGCCTGGGTTATTACAGCTTATGCTATTGGTAATGTTATCATCGTGCCAATGACAAGCTGGCTTTCTGTACAGTTTGGCCGCCGCAATTATTTTGCTGCTTCTATCATACTTTTTACTGTCTGTTCTTTTTTATGTGGTAATGCTTCCGGAATCTGGGAGCTGGTACTTTTTCGTTTTTTACAGGGCCTTGGCGGAGGAGCTTTGCTGGTAACCTCACAAACAATTATAACTGAAAGTTACCCGCTTGAAAAAAGAAGTATGGCACAGGCCATTTATGGTTTAGGTGTAATTATTGGCCCTACTTTAGGACCGCCTTTAGGTGGTTATATTGTAGACCATGCTTCATGGCCCTATATTTTTTACATCAATATTCCTATTGGCGTAATTGCTACTTTACTCACGTTGCAATTTGTTCGCAGCCCCAAATACGGCGAAAAAAGTACCGGCAGCAATATCGATTGGCTGGGTATTGGTTTACTGGCGCTTACGGTAGGTTCTTTACAATATGTGTTGGAAAAAGGGCAGGATGATGATTGGTTTAACAGCAGTGCTATTTTATACCTGTCAGTGGCGGCTGTTTTAGGATTGTTCTTTTTTATCTGGCGTGAAACGAGTTTTAAAAACCCGATTGTAGAATTAAGGGTATTAAAAAATGGTAACCTCCGGGTGGGTACTATTCTTTCATTTATCATGGGTTTTGGATTGTATGGATCTACTTTTATCATTCCACTATATACACAATCCATACTGGGATGGACAGCCCAGCAGGCCGGTATGCTGATGGTACCCGCTGCATTAACCACCGCCGTAATGATGCCCATCATTGGAAAATTATTACAAAAAGGAGTGCCGCAACAATACCTGGTGGCTGGTGGTATGGTACTGTTTTCCGTCTTTACTTTTTGGGGTTATTTTATTGTAACGCCCGATACAGATTCAGATGCATTTTTTTGGATGCTGATTGTTCGCGGGCTGGGTATGGGTATGTTATTTATTCCAATTACCGCATTATCACTTTCAACATTAAAAGGACAGCAAATAGGCCAGGGTGCTGCATTTACAGGTATGATGCGCCAACTGGGCGGCTCATTCGGTGTGGCATTAATTACCACTTTTATGGCCCGTCAAAATATGGTTCACCGCAGCGACCTGGTAAGCAAACTGGATGTAAACAATCCGGCTGTGCAACAACGGGTACAGGCCCTGCAGCATAACTTTGTCAGCAAAGGATTGAATGCAGATGTAGCACTAAAAAGCAGTTATGCTGCATTGGATCATACGGTAACCAAACAGGCCGCTGTACTTTCTTACATGGATGTATTCTTTTATCTAGGTGTTATGTTTTTAATTTGTGTTCCTTTCGTAATAATGGTAAAAGGCAATAAGATAAAGAAGATGGATTTGGGAGAAGCAATGCACTAACAAGTGATCAGTGATGAGTAATAATTTATAAATTAAAGGCCGAAAACGGGAAGCATTTACTCCACAATCTCCGGCCTTTTAATTTTTTTTATTTTTAATTTTCTATCCGCTTACAATAACACCGCCTCGTGGGTGATATTTGTATTCAATAACTTCGAGATTGGGCAATTGGCTTTTGCATCTGCCACCGCTGCATCAAACTGCTCTTTACTGATACCAGGAATTTTTGCTGAAATAGTTAAATGGGATTCAGTGATTGCACCGGCTGCAGGGTCTAAAGTGATATCGCATTTTGAATTGATTTCATCTGCTGTAAAACCAGCAGCGCCCAATACAAAACTAAGCTTCATGCTAAAGCAGCCTGCATGCGCTGCGGCTACTAATTCTTCCGGGTTAGTACCCACGCCTTCAGCAAAACGTGAATTAAACGAGAATTGGGTTTTATCTAAAGTAGTACTTTGAGTAGTAAGATTACCAGTACCTTCTTTGCCAGTGCCGTTCCATACGGCGGTTGCGTTACGTTTCATTCTTTTGTTTTTTTATTGTTTGGTGAAATATGTTTCGTTAAAACCAACTATAACATTGTCGTTAATTTCTATTACCGGCCTTTTAATAATACTGGTATATTCCAGCATCAATTGTATGGCCGCTTCTTCATTTATAATTTTTTGTTGTGTTGCTGTTTCCAGACTTCGCCAGGTAGTACTTTTTTTATTTAGTAATATTTCATACCCAACTTTTTTACTCCAGTAACCTAGCTTTTCCTTTGTAATACCTGATTTTTTAAAGTCTACAAATTCAACGCCAATATTTTTATTTTTATACCAATCGAGTGTTTTTTTAATGGTATCACAATTGGGTATGCCGTAAACAATTATTTTATTCATATCTAAATTGTACCATTCACGATTTTGTTTCAGGATGGTTTGTTATTTCCAATATTATTTTCGGGGTGTAAACACCGGTAAACGTACTCTGCTGAATTAATAATTAAATTTGTATTACAATTAAAATCTTCCTGTTGTTATCTGTCAATTTCCCTAATTAGGAAATTGTGTCGCCGGCACCGATACTACGCCTGTTGGATGTTTAATAACGTATTCCTTAAAATCCTGCCGGGCTTCCATTCCAATGCCATCGATTATTTGTGTTTTGGTGCGGATACGTACGGGTTTGTCTGTGTAAAACTCTGCTCCGGTGCGGATTCTGTCCCAGTATAATTCATCGCAATAAAGCGTATCTCCTTTTACATTTATCACTCTTACACTGTCTTTTAAAAATACTTTACTCTGGCTTTCTTTATACCGGGCATATTTTGCATCCAGCTTGCTTTCGATACTATCCCGTATACCAAAAAAATCTACATGAATGTTTTTAGGAAACTCAATATAAGGTACTGTATCCTGTACCCGGTACATCAATGGTCCGGTTAAGATGGCTTTTTTTATCCCGGCTACGGAATATTTAATCACCACATTTTTACCTACTTCTACTGCAATATCTTTCTTATTAAAACTGTCAATTTCGCTCTGGGTATTTTCGCAACTGCATAAAAAAAAGCAGCTAGTTAAAACGGCTGCCAAAATAATTTTATATAGCTTTTTACTTTGCATAACATGTAAAGGGTTAATCATACTTATATCTCCTGAACCAAAGATCGCCTAAAGATAACCCAACACAGATTCGTACTGTACTTTCTCTGAGGTTTGATTTATTGTCGCCCCTGCTGCCAATTTCAATGGCCGTATTTAACATCGATGATTGTGTTTCAAAATAACCCCTTCTCAATTTTAAGGGAAACCCTGCACCGAATGTAAAACCATATTCCGGTAAATTGTTATTTACTTTTATATAATCCGGACCGTAATTAAATCCAATACGATAGTGTACAAAATTAAAATATTTACTAACCGGTGTATTATAAGATGCAGGAAAATATTCTACTCCTGCCCTTATTTTCCAGTTATTGGTAACCTGGCCGGGCTGGCCGTAAAAACTATAATCCTGCCATTTGGTAGTTTCATAATCTGCGCCAAAACTCCAGTGGGCTGCACTGTCTCGGTAAGTAAACCCTATTGTATAAGATGCAGGACGTACAATATCGCCCTTTACATTACTTTGGAAAACGCTGTCAATTTTACTATCGGTGCCATTTGCATCAGTTCTTACTGTTTGCACCATAATATCCTGACTACCTTTTAAAGTTTGTTTTAAATTGCCATAAGCACCCAACCTGATCAATGCTTTGCTCTTCAATATTATTTCGTATTGCAGCCCTGCATTAATAAAGCCACCACCATAATTAGTTCTGTTAGACGTGTTGGAAGAATAATAATGTACCGTATCGTTTAAAAAAGTAAGCTTTGTACTGTAATCTTTGTTACCAAAAGCATAGCCTGCATTAAATCCAAGGCTAAGTTTTTTTATGCGTATGCCCAGGCCTCCGGCAACTTCATTTAACCCACCATTGCCTTCATAAAAAGTGGCTAAACTATCTATGCCCGATAAACGTTCGAACCTTGCAATTTTATAATTAATTTTTGAAACTGGTTTCAAACCAAAATCAGCACCTAAAAAAATACCCTTCCGGTTGGCTTTTTTCATTTTTATTGGAAAGCCAAGTTGCACATAAGACATGCTGAGATTATTGGAAGTAAACTTGGTTAAGGGAACGGTGCTATTTAAAGTTCTGCTGTCGATTTCTGCACCAAACTCAAAAATGGTGCTGCGCTGATAATTAGGATTGGTTTTTACAACTGAAGGCTCTACATAGCCAAGATTTCCATAACTGGCAGGATTGATAAAATTGATGCTTTGAAAATCTGAATACCCTGCGGCTATACCGCCCATACCCCTGGTAATAATATTGTGATTGGGGGAAAGATCGCCGAAACCATAACGGGAATAAGGAGAGTTTTCCTGCGCCGCAACAGATGTATAAAAAAGTACGGTTAAAACCAAGCCTGTCAATCTCATCATTATTTGCAGTTATTAACTTCGCTGATAGCGAAAAGTCCTTTGAATAAAAAATTTAAGTCTGCAAATATGCTGTTTTTAAGTTGCCCAGCAAAATAGGCCGAATCGCCCCCGGTTAAAACCACGTTAAAGTTATCATATTTATCCTTATAATAATCGATGAAACCATCAATTTCAAAGGTTATTCCGGCAATTACACCACTTTGAAGATTTGTTTTTGTATCATAGGCAATCACCGGGAAATTCCAGTCTTTTTGCACAATGGGTAAAAAGGCAGTATGGAGGTGCATGGCTTTAAAACGCATTTCCATGCCTGGAGAAATGGATCCGCCAATAAATATATTGCATTGGTTTATAAAGTTGTAGGTGATGCAGCTTCCCAGCCCGATTACCAGGTTATTTTTACCGGGATAATAATGTACAGCAGCAGCAATTAATGCAAGACGGTCAGCACCGATCGTTTCCGGTTTGCCCACTGCAGTTGTAAAATTTATTTTACTACGATGGGATAGTTTGTGAAAATTTGTATTTGTGGCAAGTAATATTTCCACAGCAATATTGTGTTCAATTACTGAAGACAGAATGGTGTTTTGAGGTTGGTACTTCTTCAATAATTTTTCAATAGCCGGTAAGTTATCAGCCGGTAACAAAAACTCTTCTCTAAACACATCGTTTTCAAAAAAGCCACATTTTAGTCTGGTATTGCCAAAATCGAAACAAAGTGTTTTTTTCATTTAATAATTTTTCGCCGTAAAACTACCGGTTAATCCGTTAAAATGAATGTCTTTACAAATATTTGCTGTTGCAAAACCCTGGATGATTTTAAAGTTTAAACCCTTCCAGATTTTTAAAATGCCCGTTCAGTTGTATTCTTTTTTTTAATGTTTCCATTTCTGCAACAATCGGCAAAACCTTTAAGAGGTGTTGTTTTAAATATTCCTGTCGCTGCAGTTCATTAAACAAACCCAGTAATTCGTACTCTTCTTCCAGCGAAAGCCCGGCGTGATGCGCCACATCAAAACTACGCAACTGGTCTTCCGGTTTAGAAAATGTTTTTTTAACTTTTAAAATTGTATGCAACTGACCAATTATTTCAATTACTTTTTGCATTAAAACAGGTTTGTTTTTATCAGAATTTTCGGGATAATTTACAATAGCCCCGCTGTACAATTTACCCGGTACTTCTTTCACCAGTTCTAAAATACGAAACACTTCCACTCCCCTGGTTTTAATATCCATTTCTCCATTATCGTATACTTCCGTTATCTCAACCAGTTCCATCAGGGTTCCTAACTCAGTTATTTTTTCACCAATAACAGATGGTATACCAAATGTTTTTTTGGCTTCCCTGCAATCGTTCATCAGTTGTTTATAGCGTGGCTCAAATATGTGCAAATTGAGTTCTTCGCCGGGATACACAACAATCGACAGGGGAAATATGCTTATAAAATTGGTCATAATGCTCGTTAAATTTTATCCGAAGTTAATAACAAATTATAATCACAAAACCATGCCGCCTTTAAACAACAAGTGCTACAAAAAATTAAATGTTCACCCTGTAATGTAACAATAGGGCAGTGCTTCAAATATTTGGAATTTGATTTTTTTACAATGAATTTTGTTACATGTGGCAACAACAACTGCAGCAAATTCAGCAAGGCGATATAAAAACACTGGCAAGGTGTATTTCTTTGGTAGAAAACGAAGTGGCCGGATATGAACAATTACTACAGCTTTTACCTGCTGCTGCCACGCCTGTAATTGGTATTACAGGCCCGCCCGGTGCAGGCAAAAGCACCCTGGTTGATGCTTTAATTGCCCATATTACCAGCCAGGGGAAAAAAGCAGGCGTTCTTTGTATAGACCCCTCTTCTCCCTTTAATTCAGGCGCTTTATTAGGCGATAGAATCCGGATGAGCGAATGGTATAATAACCCAAACGTTTTCATCCGTTCACTGGCCACAAGGGGCTCACTGGGTGGTTTGCATCCTAAAATTATTGAAATAACCGATTTATTAAAAGCTGCATGCTTTGACTACCTTTTAGTTGAAACAGTTGGAGTAGGGCAAAGTGAAATTGAAATTGCCGGTTTGGCAGATACAACCGTTGTTGTGTTGGTACCAGAATCGGGAGATGAGGTACAAACCATGAAGGCCGGGCTAATGGAGATTGCAGATATTTTTGTTGTAAATAAAGCAGACCGGCCGGATGCGGATATATTTGCTAAAAATCTGCGGCACATGCTGGCTCCTGCATTTAACAGCAAACAAGTACCGGTGCCTGTTATTAAAATTGTTGCGTTACAAAAAAAGGGAATTGATGAATTGTTTAAAGCCATTTTGCAAAATATCAGCCATCAGAAAACGAACGATAAAAAATACTGGCTGCTGACCGAAAAAGCATACTACCTGATTCAGCAAAAAAAAATGGCTGGTATCAGCAAAGCAGTTTTAAAAAACAAGATAGAACTGGCTAGCGTGGGTTTTAATTTATACCGGTTTATACAACAATTCTGAAAGTACCGGATTTCGGATGGCTGATGAGGGGGAATGTATTTACCACAATTAGCTTCACCAGGCATCATACATTTAAAATTATCAATTGCCTTTTCTGTCAGAAATTAAAAAGTAGTCTATAAGGTATTGTTGTTTACATCCGGCATTTCCTCTGCATCCTTGTTGGTTTTATACCAGCGGTAACCGATAAGACCTACTAAGATAAAGGGAGTAAACATTAAATACATAATACCGCTATTTAAGCCCTGGGCAGGACCCTCGCCCAATTGCTGGGCAGTTTTAGTACAAATAGAACATTGTGCATTTACTGTGTGTGTAAAAGCAGTAATCAACAAAAACATAAAAATTAAGGTACACATTTTTTTCATTGCATTGTAAAGATAAAGTATAAATATATTCAAACAATGGCATGTTGATTTTAATCAGATTATCAACTCACAATAATCGTTTGGAGGCTATCTGAAAAAGACATCGTTTCTAATACTGTCTATTATTTCAGGCGTAATAACCGTTGTAGGATGTATTTGTTTGTATTGCTTTAATTTTGCATTCATCTCTTCAATTTTCAACTCATATTCCCTGGCTTCTTTATTTTCCGGCAAAACGCTTGTAGTAAAATGCTTTGCATTTTGAGCAAGCTGATACAATGCAGCCCCTGCAAACATGCTCATAAATAAAAAGAAAACATAGTCGTGTACACCGAATCCGTAAGTATACCAAAACCAACCGCAAAAAAATAAAGGAATCATAAAAATTATTTTTTGCTTAATTGCAACCAGGATAACACCCAGGTAGTAACATACAATTCCAAATAAATAGAATCCATTACCCGACATTGACACCATCAAAGGAATTACGGCCAGGGGAAATAAAATATAGAAAAGTCTTAGAATTTTAAACATTCCCTTCATTATGCAAACAGGTAGGTTATTGAATTTATAAGGACAAATTTACTAATGTTTAGGCAAATCTTTTGTTTAAAAACATGCATAGTGTAAATTACTCCATAGTATAAGACGAATTTTTTACTGTACCAGTATATTCGTTCAATCATTTTCAATGTAAATACAAGCATATGATAGTACTGCCGATGGCTGTCATTTATTATATTTGCGGCCAATGGCACAAAAAAAATTACAACGTTTTACAGATATTAAAAGCTTTGTCAATGTGTTGGAATACCCTGAAAGTATGCCGGGCCAATGGAATATTTTTTTTAAAAACAATCATCCCGTTATATTGGAACTTGCCTGCGGCAGAGGAGAATATACCGTTGGTTTATCCAGGTTATTTCCTGACAAAAATTTTATTGGGGTAGATATAAAAGGCAACCGTATTTATATTGGTGCAAAAAAATGCCTGGATGAAAAATTAACCAATGCCGCATTTTTACGAACCCAAATAGCCATGCTTCCGCAATACTTTGCGCCGGGTGAAGTAAGTGAAATATGGATTACTTTTCCCGACCCTCAATTGCGCACTTCCAAAGCAAAAAAAAGACTGACACATCCACAGTTTTTGCGTTTGTATCAGCAGGTTTTGACAAAGGGAGGCAGCATCCATCTAAAAACGGATTCGCCCGATTTATACCGCTTCACCAAAAGAGTTATTGACTTATGCGGTTTACAATTGGTTGATGATTGTGCAGATGTGGGTGTAAGCAACCCAACAGAAGAGTTAAGAATAAAAACACATTACGAAGCGCTTGACATAGCGCAAAGTAGAAAAATACATTACCTTAAATTTAAGCTGCCTGTTACCATTGCTAACCTGGATGATGAACTACAGGAAGAATTAAAAAACACAGAAAATAATTAATTATTTATGGGTAACATGGTAGAAGGTACGGATTTTTATTACAATGAACAGGGCTATGTTGTGTTTACTGCCGCCTGGCATTTGCAAAGAGGCAGTTGCTGTGGCAACGGCTGCAAACATTGTCCCTTTAATTATATCAATGTACCCAATACCGCCGCAGAAAAAATTATTCCTCCAGATATTGATCGAAATGAGAAAGCATAAAACTTCTTTTGTATCTTTTACAATATGATAAAAAAATCAGCCCCTAAAAATGATCCCCTAAAAGAAACAGCCAAAAGCGCTGTAAAAGAATTCAGTTTTTTTGCAGATGTGTATGATGTGGTGAGGCAAATTCCGAAGGGAAGAGTTACTTCTTATGGAGCAATAGCTGTTTATTTAGGTACAAAACTATCGGCCCGTATGGTAGGCTGGGCAATGAATGCAGCCCATGTTGCCCAACCAAAAATACCTGCACATAGAGTTGTGAACAGAAATGGGCAGCTTACCGGCAAACATCATTTTGGAACACCCACATTGATGGAAGAATTACTAAAGAAAGAAAAGATTGGTGTGAAAGAAGATAAAATCATTGATTTTAAAAAAGTTTTTTGGGAACCTTCAGCAGAACTTGGTTTATAAGCTCCCGCTTACTCATTTATTAAACTTACTTTCGGCTGTTACAAAATTTGAATTTAATATTTACGCTATGGATGAAAAAACTACAATGGGCAAGATCACATTTATCAACCATGATAAAGATTATGCTACCATAGAATACGAACACAACGGAAAGAAAAAAACCATCAGTGGTAATATCAGTGAAAAAGAACAGTTAAAATTAAAGCAAGAGAAAATTATTAGAAAAATACACCAGTTTCATGTGGGGGATGAAGTTAGTTTTATCATTACCTTATCTGCAAGAGGTGATAAAATGATTGCAGATTGCCTGCAGTTTCATTTCAACAATGCATTGGATAACCTCATCAATAAATCATACGTTGAAAATCGTTTTGTAGGTTATCTTAAAAAAGTTGATGAAGATTATTTTGTTAAAGAAACTGGTAGCTATATTTTCTTTCCACTCATTTTATCGCCCTGGGAAAAAAGACCAGGAGAAAATAACTTAAACGAACCGGTATTTTTTAAACTAGAAAATACGGACAAACCCGATAAAGTTACGGCGGCTCTTTTTAGGAGTGAATACATCCCGGAGTATATGTATGCTATGCAATGTTTTAAAAAGAAAACGGTGATGGATGCAGTTGTAAATAAAGTAACGCCACATGGCATTTTTGTAAATGTGGTGGATAAAAAAATACAGGCAAAGATTGCCGAAGACAAAAAAAAGGAGACTAATACTTCGTTACCAACCGTACAAATTGGTGATGTAATAAAGGTGATCATCACTTATTTGGGTACTTCAAAAATTATAGTGCAGGTGGCTTAAACAGGAACTTTGTTAGACAACAATGCGGATTCCACATTTCGCTTTTCTACCACTCCGTATTTTCTTTTAAAATAAAAAGCCGCAATAAAAGTTCCGGCAATACCAATTACGGTAATGATGAGTACTGCATCGGTAAAAAAATTTGTCCATGATAATTTAACGCCGATAAATTCTTTTAAAAACAATACCAGTACGCTTCCCAGGTAACCAAATGCATCGGCTATATACATGATAAAACCAATGTTACTTTTTACTTTGTAGGTTGCTATCATTCTTTCAAAATACAAGGCGTTGAATGGTACATAGCTAAGGTACAATCCGGTACCAATCATCGTCATCCATACCACAGGATTGATATATTTTGCCTGAAATAAAAGTGTTGAAATCAACGCCAATACATACCCAACAATAATGATGAAGTGATTGATCATAAAAGCCCTGATGTTATTTTTTACCAGTATCAGCAAACTCATGCACAGCAGTACTATCAGCGATACATAGGTTTCAGTCTCCGTAAAAATAGCGGCATTGTTTCCGTATCCCATTTCTTTCCATAATTCGTTGGAAAAATTGTCGCGGAAATCTCTTAGAATAGTGAGCAAAACATACGTAAACACAATGATAATAATTCCGGGTAAAAAAGTACGGATAAAAGCTTTTCTTTCTGCACCGGTCATCGGCTTTCTTACACTTCTTAAAAGCACATCTTCCTCGGTTGGTGGTGAAATATGATTGAGCAACCAGGTAAATAAAATCATCGGTATCACAAAAAAAGAACCTGCAATAAAAGGCATCCACATTTCACTCACATGCCAGTTTAACACAATTGACTTACCAACACTTTTTACCACACCTGAAGAAAATATAAAGCTAATTGAAAGAACGGCCCCCATAAACTCTGTAGACTTTCTTCCTTCGAGGAAACTAAATACCAACCCCCAAACCATACCCAAAGGAAACCCGTTTAGAAAAAGAAAAATAATATTATAGGGTGCCGGAGTAACAGCAAACAAAAATAATGCAAGCCACGCAAGCAGTATTAATTTTACGATAGTAATGGCCCGCTTTTCTCCCTTCATGGAAGAAATAAATTTTATACCATAAAATTTACTTAGCATATAACCAACTACCTGTGCAGTTACCAGCCATACTTTATAATCGAACCCAAGAAAACTCAGTCCTGCAAAACCAGCAGCAGCAAAGGGTTTCCTAAAAGCATACATGCAGAAGTAAACACAAAAGGCACTTAAAGCTCCGTAAACTGAAAGTGCCCATGGCGGCAGATTTTTTATTTTATTTTTCAGTAAAACAGAAGTGTACATTCGGTAATTTATTTTTATTTACAATTGAAACAGAGAATCAAATTAAGTTTATTCAGTAATATTTCAATATTATATTCCGGATAACAATGTAGTTTCTAAAATGCCGGTTTACAATTGAACGTTGCATAACATCTCATCACCAGTAAAATTATAAAAAAATTTAGCCGCTCCTTTTTTGCGACCTCGCCATGGCACATTTATCCAGCCATGCATTGCTGAATGGATCTATTTTTCCGAAACGTTCCAGATTGAAATTGGTAAAATCATACGGGTTCGGTTTACCGGCAATCATTTCAGCAAACGCAAGCCCTACACCACCGGCAACAGAAATACCTGCGCCAACGCAGCCCGTTGCGGCAAATAAATTTTTAACACCTGGAACAATGCCCATGCTTAAATAATTGTCTGGCGTATACCCCGAAAATCCGGCGATATAATACTTCAGGCCCGTATCGTATACCATTGGAAAAAAACGGGCGAGCTTATCAATCACTGCCGCAAGATCACCCGTGCCCTTATCATCACTAAAAGAAAATTCGTTAATATTTTGGGGGATATTTGCTGGCGAGGTTGAAAAAGATTTTAATTCCCGGATACCGAAAAGCAGGCTGCCGCTTTCTGGCCGTGCGTAGGCTTGTGCATCTGGCAAAATAACAATAGGGCTGTCAACAGGAAATAGTTTACTTCGCTCCGTGATCCAGTATTGGCTTCTTACCGGTGCCATTGGTAAACCAATACCAACCTCCATAGCAAGTACCGGCGACCATGCGCCTGCCGCAATAACAACTGCCCCCGCATATATATTTCCATCTGAAGTGGCAACACCAACAGCTATATTATCTTCCATCAAAATGTTGGTTACTTCCACTCCCTGCCTTATTTCGGCACCCTGCAGTTTTGCGCAACGGGCAAAGAATGTTCCCAACAGGTAAGGATCACAATAAGACTCCTGTGGCATAAAGCCAAACTTCCATTCATCCTGTGTTTTTAACCAGGGAATTTTAGCTTGTACTTTTTCGGCTTGCAGGTAGGTGGCAGGTTCGCTGAAGGTAGCTGCAATTTTCATCAAACTATCAAGATCTGCAATAGTTGATTCACTGGCGGCAACATGCAATACGCCTACTCTTTTTACATCAAGCGTTTCATTTAATTGCTTTTCCATTTCAGCAATTACCCGGTAGGTTTCCAGGGAAAGCGGGATGAAATCTTTCTTTGCCCTTATTCTTGTAAGCAAGGCTGCGGCATGACTTGTGGCAGCATTACAAATTTCATTACGCTCCAGCAAGATGATTTTTTTACCAGGATTGTTGCGGGTATAATAATAAGCAATGGCGCAACCAAAAATACCACCACCAATCACCACTACATCGGCTTTTTCAGAAGTATTTATGACCATGATATTTTGAAGAATAAATTATCTGAAAAAATATTATTGTAACACTTCCTTTACCGCAGCAACAAGACCTTTAATATCCTCTGGAAAAATCTGGCCAATATTGCCGATGCGAAATGCATCCGCCTTACTGAGTTTACCGGGGTAAATTACATATCCCCTGTCGTTGAGCTGATTGTAAAAATCTTCGAAGTTGAATGGAATATCCGTGGGATATAAAAAGGAGGTAATGATATGGCCCTGAATTTGGGGCCGTAAATATTGTTTAAATCCAAGTGCGGCCATCCCTTCATCCAGTATTTTTTTATTTGTTTTATACCGTTCTTCTCTTGCCTTTACTCCCCCTTCTTCTTCTAGTTCTTTCATTGCCTGGCGAAAAGCCATAATGCTTAATGTTGGAGGCGTAAAACGAAACTGCCCGTTGCTTTCCAACCCGTTCCACTGGTCATATAAATCAAGGCTTAAGCTTCTGCCCTGGCCTTTTGCCTTTTCCAATTCAGTTCGCTTACACAATGCAAACGAGAACCCCGGGATACCCTCAATACATTTATTGGAAGACGAAACCAGAAAGTCAATGTGCATTTGTTTTATATCCATTTCAACACCTCCAAAACTGCTCATGGCATCTACAATAAAAGATTTATTGTGTGCTTTACAAACAGCCCCGATCGCTTCTACCGGATTAAAAAGACCCGTAGTGGTTTCGCTATGGATACAGGCAACATGAGTAACTTCCGGATGCTCATTTAACAATTTTTCTGTTGCTTCCGGTGTAACAATTTCGTCTTCTTCAAAACGCAACACAACGTGATTGATGCGATTAATTTTTGCCATTTTTACGATGCGTTCACCGTAAGCGCCATTCACCAGAATGGCCAATGTATCATTTGTTCCCACCACACTACCCACCACACTCTCTACACCAAAGGTTCCTGAACCCTGCATTATCACGCATTCATAGCCTTCTTCTTTTGAAACACCCGCCAGTTTTAACAGTCCATTTCTGATGTCTTTTACTGCCAGTAAAAATGCATGATCTCTTGATCCCATATCTTCCAGCATAGCTTCCTTTACCGTTTTAGAAGTAGACAGCGGACCCGGTGTAAACAATAGTTTTTGCATGTATAATTTTTTGATAAATGATCTGTAAGAATAAAATAAAATCGATTTTTAGAGCCGTTACTATTGTATAAAACTTACCAGGGCATAGAAAATGTTTTTACAAATGTGAAACATTTCATAGCTTCTATTACCCCTTCTTTTACACCAAGTCCGGAATCTTTTATACCGCCAAAAGGCGAACTCTCAATGCGGTAGCCAGGCACTTCATTGATGTTTACAGTACCCACTTTTAATTCTTTTATAAAACGAATAGCATGCTGCATATTATTAGTAATGATACCACTTGATAAACCGTAAGCGGTAGAATTACTTAATGCAATGGCGTCATCAATATCTTTAAATGCAAGAATGGGAGCAAGTGGACCAAATGATTCCTGCATCACCATATCTGCATTGCGGGGCACGTTTGTAATTACGGTTGGCTCCATCAAAGCACCCGAGCGCCTGCCGCCCAATAATATTTTAGCACCTTGTTCAACTGCCTTGTTTACTACGGTTTCAAGATAGATAGCCGAGGCTTCATCAATAACAGTTCCCACTACCGTTGCCGCATCCGACGGATCACCACAGATATAGCTTTTTGATTTTTGTACAAATTTTTCTGTGAACGCTTCTTTAATTTTTTCATGAACCAGTATTCGCTTTACTGCCGTGCAACGCTGCCCGCTGTTGCGGTAAGATCCTTCAGCAGCAAGATGTACAGCCATATCCATGTCTGCATCTTCCAATATAATTATAGGATCATTTCCACCCAATTCAAGAATCACTTTTTTATATCCAGCCACAGTTGCAATTCTTTTACCCACTGTCACACTTCCTGTAAAAGAGACTATCTCAACTCGTGGATCTTTCACCAATGGTTCAGCAATTTCATTGGTAGGACCCAATAAAGTGCTAAGCATATAATGCGGCAATCCTGCATCGTACAGTAACTCAGTAAACTTAATTGCAGTTAAGGGTGTTTTCTCTGAGGGTTTTAAAATTACCGGTGTACCTACTGCAATGGCGGGTGCAATTTTATGCGCCACCTGGTTAAGCGGGTGATTGAAAGGTGTGATGCATAGCGCCAGTGACAGCGGTTCCCTTGTTGTAAATATTTTGCGTGCCTTTCCTTGTGGCGAAATATCGCAGGAAAAAATCTGTCCATCATCTTTCAAACTTTCCATTGCAGCAAACATCAATACATCGTGTACCCGGCCGGTTTCATAAATGGCTTCCCGGATGGCTAAGCCTGACTCTGCGCTAATTATTTTTGCAAACTCATCCCTGCGTTCAATCAGCAATTGCCTTGCTTTATCAAGAATGCTGAAACGATCGTAACGGGTTAATTTTTGACCGCCTTTTAAAGCAGTTTCTATTGCCTGCTCTGCGTGGGTAGCATTGGCCAGGGCAACTGTTCCTACCAACCGGTTATCGTAAGGACTTCTTACTTCCAATATTTTTTCTGATTCAATTTTATTACCCGCAACATAGCAACCGGTATTTATAATATCCATTATATTATTGTTAGCAGGCGGATTTTGTTTTTCAGTGATTTCACTCATGACTTTAATTTTTTAGTTTGTTCCATTTACAGTAAAATCGAAGATGTCGAAATTGCGGGGATCGCCTGCGGCTTTTATTTTGTAGGCGGTATTTAAAGGATGTGAAATAATCATCGGCACCATCTCTTCATATCGTCCGCCATGAGAACGCAGACTGCCATCGAGTGCAGACAGGTCGTGGTATTGTGGTCTTCTACCCACCACCACATCCCGGCCAGACATTACTACAATATCACCAATTCTATCTTCCGGCTGTTCTAAAACGATTGCAGCCGTTGCTTTGTCATATACTTCTGTAATACCGGGCTGCAGCATTAACCAATTTTTTATTTCAGTCACTTTTGAAGTATCCGGCACATGCACCACCACGTAAGAACCCAGCGCACCATGGTGTTTTACATAGGGATCTGTGATAGGACAAATTACCCTGAAGCCTTCACCAAATTGTGCTTCCAGCATATCTTCTACAAATAAAACATTTGGTGTTCCATCTGCTTTTACTTTGGCATTCATTCCATGATCTGCTGTAGCTCCTACAACAGCACCAAGCGCTATCATTTTACCTATCTCTGCATCCATTGCTTCATAAAAGGCAAGCGACGCTTCGGTTTCAGGCGCATAAGTATGCTGCATATAATCTGTTAAAGACAGGTAAAGAAAATCTGCAATTCCTTTTTCTATCAATGCTACACCCGCACGCAATACAAATAAACTTGCATCGGCACTGTAAATAGCCGGAGTAGGAAAACCAATAACTTCTTCTGCATTTTCAATACCATGTGTTTCCTTTTTTGCAAGGTTGGCTTTTTCGGCAGAGAAGGCAATGCCGGTTAATTTATAAGATAAAATATCCCTTAATTTTTCTTTAGCAGTAACCACGGCAACTTTACGGCCTGCATCAGCGGCAGCTGCCAGTAAGGTTTCAGCACGCAGGTATTCAGATGAGTTCATCATTACTTCCTGGTCGATGGCGGCATTGTAAAAAAAGTTACCGCTTATGCCATGCACAGCGGGTGAAGCACCTGTAACAATGGAAGAATTATTGACATTGGTAAAAGAAGGTAATGCACCCCGTACCATTCCCCTGTAACCATTAACAGTCATGCTTTTCAGGTTGGGCATACGGTCGTGCGCCATTGTAATATCAAGGTATTCATCGGCAGATCCATCAATACAAATCACTACAATTGGTTTGGCGGATGGCTGATAGGTTTTACCATTTACAGAGAATTCATTGGTTGAAATATTCATCGTTAAATTGTTTGTTAAATAAAATGTTTTTTGAAATTTACTTTTCCATTAAAACGCTCTCAGTTAATTATTAAAATAGTTTGCAATTAATGTATTAAAATACTGCAAAGGAAGTAGTGTAACAGTTGCATCTTTTGCCATTTCATCCCATAACCTTACTTTAATAATATCCTGCATAAAAGGATGTAATTTAAATGCGGCTACTTCTTCTTCATTCATTGGGCCTCCCTGCCATATAAGTGTTTGCAAACTGGCTTCTGAAAGCTTTAACCGGTAAGCAGGCTGGGTGGCTACCAGGAATCTTTTGGCATCTACATGCTTTTCTACCGTAGCACATATTCTTTCGGAAAATCCTTTTGCCCTTAAATAATCTGCTCCCAAACCTTCATGGTTTACCACACCAAAAGTTCCCATTGCTTCTGTATTTTGTTCATGACGCAATAAGTGGCCGATATCATGCAAAAAGCCACCTAAAATAAGTTCTGTATCTGCACCTTCCTGTATGGCTTGCATGGCGCATTGTACCATGTGCGATGTTTGCGAAACGGGCTCGCCATCATAATCTTCGTGACCATATTTTTCAAATAAATGCACAATCTCTTTTGCTGTATTTGCTGTTTGTTCTTTTTCCATATCCTTATCTTTTATAAATAGTTTCAATTGGTGGTGCCACCGGATGACTGGCAGTAAAATTTAAATTTAAAAGCCTTGCAAATGTTGCTGCCAGTTGCTTTTGATACAACAGTCCCGAAGTTTTTATTTCTCCCTTTGGTGCTGTATCCGGGCCAATGGCCGCTATCCATATTTGCCCGGCATCTTCAATCTTACTGCCGTGGTGCTGCCAGTTTTCTTTTATTTTATCACCTCTGCCATGATCACAGGTTACAATTAAAGTAGTTTTATTTTTATACCCTGGTGTTAATTGGATATACTTCCACAAATCAGCAATCATGGCATCTTCTGCATGCGCACTTTTTAAATATTGATCATATTCCCCGCCATGTGCAAAATCATCTGTTTCATCAAAAGCGATGTACAAAACTTTTGGCTGATACGCCTTCATATATTCTCTTGCAGCAAAATAAGTAAACACATCTGGCCTTACGCCTATTGGCCTTGTAGTAAGCAATTGCATATCATTAATCAATTGCAGTGAAGCATTTGTAAATTTTAAAGTATCCACATCTGCATTTACAAAAAGCTTATTTTTTTTTGTATTTAAAATGTAAGGAAATACATCCCAGGTAGTAAAGGCTGCAACCTTTCCTTTATAATTTTTTTGTTGATTGATAAACTCCAGAACGTTGGTATTTTTATTCCATATCTTATCATTGCTATTTACCAATGTGTCCGGATAACCGGTAAAAATTTCGTTGTAGCCCGGGTAAGAAAAATAGTACGGGTTGGCATTATTTACTTTATTATCAAATATCCTGTTACCATATAACTGCCCTTTTGTGGCGATGGTATTCCATAAAAAAGGAAAAAGTTTTTTACGTCTTTCGCCTGCATCTTTCATCCAAAAATTTCCACTTGTTCCACTACTGTCTTTTGTAAATCT
>NZ_JACMOO010000361.1 GCF_014377975.1 Ferruginibacter sp. | reverse complement strand
CGTTGTCGTCAATTGGCTTCATGCTTCTTTATTTATAATGAGCAATGATACTGTTGGAAACTTCAATTAAATCCTTTCCTGTAAATTGTGGAGTAGGTGCAAGCGGATAAAGTGATTGGTCTTCCCTTTCAATAAAAGCGGCCTGCATACCAGCCTGTAAAGCACCAGCAATATCCCAGCCATGTGCTGCAATCAGCACGGCACCGGTAACATTAACGGATGATTGTCTGGCTGCCCAGGTATATGTTTCTGCTGCTGGTTTATATTTTTTTATTTTATCTATACTAAGTGTTTGTTCAAAATATCCGGTGAGTTTTGCGTGTTGCAATTGTGCCGTAAGCGTTGCTAAAGGAGAATTAGTTAGCGTAATAAGGCGAAATCCATTTTCTTTCAAAAGCTGTAACCCTTTTGGTACATCCGGATAAGCCGGTAATTCTTTTAAAGTTGCCAGCGCAGCCTTTTTTTCCTTTTCATCCAAATCAGTTTTTAATGCTTTTGCTGTCATTGATAATGTAGCATGGGCGATAGATACAAAGTCATGATATGCACCGGAGCAGTTATCCACAAGTGAATAATGCAGAAGCATACCGAACCAGATACGAAAACCCTTGCTGCTGCCTAAAAGGCTGTTTATTTTGTTCTTCAGCACAGACATATCCAAAAGTGTTTCATTAACATCAAATACAATCAGGGGAAGATTATTATTGTTCATAGCTGATGTTTAAATAGTTTATTTGTACAACGTATTTCAGGCCGCTGTTGTTTTTTCTTTAATTATTTTCAAAGTAGCCTGGATGTCATAAACAATCATTAAGCCAATAAAACCATATACCCGTACCGGGATATTTTTACCAGCTGTAAATTGTATTTTTCATTGCGGCTTAAAAACCATCCTTAAATATTTGCCACCATTCCACTATCTGAATATTTTATAATTTATTTTTCCGTATTAATTTTTTATGTAGGTTCAATAAATATTTTTGTGAAAAGCCCAAATAATATAGCAACCATATCCTGCAAAAGATTGCCTGCATTCTGTAAATGCCATTGTCTATATATTTTCTTGCAGAGGTAGTAACAGTGCCATCCATCACTTTAAACCTTCCATGTTTTTTTATCCGGTGTATGATTTCCTGGTCTTCCATCAACAAAAGGCATTCATTAAAACCTCCGGCTTTTTTAAAAACCTCTTTGGTTACAAACAAACTCTGGTCGCCAAAGCGAACAGCATTTACATTAAATTTTGTGAACCAGCAATTGGCTTTCAAAAACCAGTGTGCATGATCGAAAGATAACCGAAAGCAACCACTGCTAAAATTATTTTTAACAGCATTTAATATGCTGCCTGTAAAATTATTTGGTGGAATACTGTCAGCATGAAGAAAGTAAAGAAGATCGCCTTTGGCAACAGATGCTCCTTTGTTCATTTGTGCGGCCCTTCCTTTTTTATCGCAGATAATGGCTACGGCATTACATCGCAGGGCAGTTGGTACAGTTTCATCAGTACTGTTTCCATCTGCAACAATGATCTCAATCTGATGTCCGCCATTTGATGCATGAGTTTTAAGAATTGTTTGCTCAATCTGATCAGCTTCATTGTAGGTTGGTATGATGATGCTGATCATTGAGCACTCTTTTTTAATTTGAAATAAATTTTTTGTTCAACGCTTAAATCATTTTCATCATCAATATCGGTTAGGGTGGGTAACAAACAATCATTTAAATGCTCCCTTGTACAAATGGATATGGTTTGTTGTAAAACCTGCGAAGTACTCCATGAAACATTTTTAAATAAACATGGTTGCGGATTTTTCATACCTAATAAATAACAGCCGTCGTTTTTTGCCGGTCCAATTACTATATTCTTATCCTCTAAAACCAGGTAAGCCTCTTCAATAATAGCTGCAGTAAGTTCAAAGCAATCGCTGCCAATAATAAGTACATTTTTATATTTATTTAAAAAAACTTGTTCTAAAGCATGGTGCATCCTTTTACCCAAATCATTTCCTTTTTGCAGGTGTTTTATAAACTGTTCGTTAGGCCATTCGTCTTCTCTTTGTAAAAAATCAGCATAAAAAAGAAATTTATCAGCCGCCATTAAGTGCGTTATATTTTGTGTATGATGTAATAAGTTTTTATACACTTCAACAGCAGTTGTATCGCCAACAGTTGCTGCCAATCTTGTTTTTACTTTTCCTGCTACCGGATTTTTTATGAAGATGATAAGTACTTTGCTCATTCCGTATCGTCCTTATAATTTTGTAGAAATAAAGACCAGTCGTATTTTTTAAATCTGATTTTTCCATTTTTATTGCCCATCAGTAATTTGATATTTTTTTGTTTATCTACAATGTTTTTTTTACCTCCAATATCTCCACGGAACCAACTCAAAATTTTTTGGTAAAAAAATAGTACCCAATGTTTTACCGTATTCGTGGTGAAGCTGCACCGCTATCTTTTGTACGTATAGCATACAATAGCTGCTGCGGAACGTGTACATAATTTATAGTAGTGAGTATGGTACATGTTTGTGAAAAAATAAATGGTTCAATCATTAAATGAAAAAAATAGATTACAACTATTGCATTAATCACAATGATAGGATTGCCAGATACAGTAACCTGCTTAATTTTTCATCTGCCTTACCTGCCGCTTTAATAATCTCTGCTATATTTACCGGCTTTAAATTGTCTGGGTCACATTCATCTGTGATAACAGAGATTGCTGCACAGGGCAATTGCATGTGATTGGCAGCAATAACTTCAGGTACGGTTGACATGCCTACCAAATCTGCTCCAATAATTTTGAGGTATCGATATTCGGCTTTTGTTTCCAGGTTAGGACCATTTACCGCAGCGTATACGCCTTCTTTTAATTCAATGTTTAATTCACCTGCTTTTTGTTGCAATAATTTTTTTAATGAAGGCGTATACGGCTCGCTCATATCAGGAAAACGTGCACCTAATTCATCAAAATTTTTTCCTGTTAGCGGGTTACCAGTTTGTAAGTTAATATGATCATCAATTAAAACAAGATCGCCTTTCTTAAAATTAAGGTTAATGCCGCCGGCTGCATTGGAAAGAAAAAGTGTTTGCACACCAAGTAATTTCATTACCCGTATTGGAAAAATAATCTGTTCCATGGAATGCCCTTCATATACATGAAAGCGGCCCTGCATTACAACAATATTTTTATTAGCGATTGTTCCATAAATAAAATTGCCTTTATGAAATTCTACTGTTGATACAGGAAAGCCAGGTATATCCGTATACGGAATGGTTTTTTTTATATCAATAAAATTCAATAGCTGGTGTAAACCTGTACCTAATACAATGCCGATTGTTGGGTTATGAATACCTGCCTCTGTTAAAAAGTCTTTTACGTTATTTAACTGTTCCATAATGATTTGCTTAGCAACAACCGCCTCCATCATAAAAAAAAGTACTCTGTGAAATAAAGATGTCAGTACGGTTCAATGCTTTCAGCGCTCCAGCCGTTTTATCACAAATCGCCAAAGGTTGATTAGGCAGCAACAAATGTCCTTTTTTATCATCAAAGTACTCATCCGTACCATAATAAATAGCGGCTTTTCCGGTAAACACACAAGGGCCATCAGATGGCATGGGATCTTTAATAGCACATACTTCTACACTTTCAATAAATATCAATTCATCAATATTATAATTAATAGTATCTAAAATTCTATAGGGGCGTTTCGCTCTTATTTCCACAGTTCCAAAACCAACATTTGTAATCATTTCAACATAGTCTTTTAAGGGCAAAGAACCGCTCAAACATAGAGCTCTTAAATGGTCGTCTTCCCTTAAATGTTCAGGAATATACTGTTCGCAGGTAGGATCAGATAAAACCAATCGTCCGTTAGGTTTAAGCACCCGATACATTTCCTGCAAGGCTTTTTTTAAATCATCCTGTTTAAATATATTGAATAAACAGTTTTGTGCAGCTATATCTATGCTATTATCGTTAATGGGTAAATGTAAAGCATCGCCTTTTACCAGCTTTACAAATTCAGCACGAAACCATGGGTTTTGTTTTTCCGCTTCTACAATATTTTCTTTACAAGCTTTCAGCATTTCATCAATGATATCCACACCGGTAACGCCACCAGTTTGCCTGCTGAAGTAGGCAAACTGAAGTAACTCCATACCACCTCCTACACCTACATATAAAACTGTTGGATTATTCACCAGGTCCCGGGTATTGACCGTGCTGCCGCAGCCATAATTCATTGCTAACATTTTTTTAGGAATGCTTAATCCCGGTAATTGCCACACAGGCGTGGTAGTACAGCACAATCCTACCTGGGGATTTTCTGCGGCTTCTTTATAAACGTTCTTTGTTGTTTCTAAATACGACATAATTTTTATTTTATGCTACAGCACCACCGCAGCTTGAGCCTGAACCAGCCGTGCATCCGTAACAATGCTGACCTATAATAATTTTTCTGCCGTTAAGTCCTTCTATGTTGAATTGGGAAATATGTGTCGCTGCAATATCAACTTTTAAATCGAGCATCTGGTTAAAATCGCAATCGTATAAGTATCCATCCCACCCAATAGAAATAGTATTTCTGCACATAACATTTGCCGCGGCAACAGGGTTGTAGGCATTTACCAGTTTTTCCATATACGTTTCATAATTACCACTGGTTAATAAATAATCAAGATAACGGCTTATGGGCATATTTGTTATGGTAAATAAATTATTGAATGCAATACCATACCGGTCCATCAATGCCTGCTTATATTCTTTTTGTAAGGAGGGTTGAGAGGGTGGTAAAAATGCACCCGCAGCATTGTAAACAAGATTTAAAATCAAGCCGGTATTTTCTTTACCATAACCAACTTCATTCAGCAGTTGAAGCGCTTTGATGCTTTGTTCAAATACGCCATTTCCCCGTTGTTTATCGGTTCTGTCCTGCGTATAAAAAGGCAGTGACGAAACTACTTCTATTTGGTGTAGTTTGTAAAACTCCGGAAGATCATGATATTTTTTATTGGCAAGAATGATGGTGAGGTTGCATCTAACAATAACCTGTTTGTCAAGCTTTTTAATTTCTTCTACAAACCATCTAAAGTTGGGGTTCATTTCGGGAGCTCCACCTGTAAGGTCAACAATTTTTAATTGCGGATTATTTTTTAAAACTCCAATGCATTGCTGCATTGTTTCCTTGCTCATGATTTCTTCCCGGTCGGGGCCTGCATCTACATGACAATGCCTGCATGTTTGGTTGCACATCTTACCAATGTTTACCTGAAAGATTTCTATCTGCGCTGGCTTTAAAGGATATAGATGCGATTGCTCCAGTTTTTGCTGAAATGGAACTAATGCGAAATCACCTGTTTGTCCGTTTTCTATTATTTCAATTTGTTCATGTGCATTGGCAAGAAAACTATTTTGAGCTTTTAATGACTTACCACCTGCAGCCCTAATGGGTCGGCTTCGGTTAGGACTTTCCATATTTTACTTTGACATTTCTTTTAAATTCAGTAATTGTATTTAAATTTTCAAATCAATTTTCGCCCAAAGTTTCCCACTTTGGGGAATAGGGGCATTACATTGATATATCTTTAACTTTATTCATCATCTGCAGACCATGTACCAGGGATGCACCTCCTCGTATGGCACAAGCAACATGCACTGCTTCCATCATTTGCGCTTCACTCCACCCTTTTTCAAAGGCATCGCTGCTGTAAGCATCAATGCAATAAGGGCATTGCACTGCATGTGCAACCGCTAAAGCAATTAAAGATTTTTCTCTTGCCGTTAGTTCACCGTCTTTGAACACTTCGCTGTAATAGCTAAAAAACTTTTCACCCATCTCTTTCTGAAAGTCTGCTATGTTACCAAACTTTGCCAGGTCTTTTGAATTGTAATAATGTTCGCTCATATTTTAAGTTCAATTGGTAAAAATTATGCCACAAAAAACTGTGACTTTATTACAATCTATGATTTATTAATGTATATTTTTTCTTTCATTTTCATTTTCGTTTTTATTCTGGCTTTTACAATTTTTTGAAAAGGAACTTGCCAGTCATTCTTTTGCAAATGAACGCTGGAGGGCTGTTGCATTTACCTGCAAACTATACAACATTAAACCGGTACAAGGGCTGACAGAAATTGTATTACAAATATAAAGACGATAATATTAACAGGATATACGAACTGCTACCTTAAAATTACCAGGTAATTAAGCAGATACAATGACGGGGTTGAAAAAAAATATTAAAAGCAACCGTGTTTGGTAGCCCACCGGGGTTTGTGCCCGCTTATTAATCGAAAGCACTTTGTTGAAGAGGCGTATGAATTAAGCCGTTCACGTGCGGTGCTGTGAGGAGCTTGGTGTGAAAATCTGCTGGCTTACTTTAAATTGTTTAAGATAAGGTTTCACAGAAAGCTGTGTCAATGAGTTCCTCCTCCACGGATTGATACTCATCAGTTATTTCAAGAATAATAATGGTTTTGGTAATCAATAGTTGTTTAAATTTATCCTGTAGTCTTTGCTTGTGCTTTTTTTACATAACAAAAATGATGTATGTCCAGTTAATAAGTTTTTCTGTAATCTTAATCCTTGCGCATTCTTCTGTTCCAGCAAATTTTTCCTGATGTAATTGGGACTTAAAAATATTTTCAGCTGTTGGACTTGCCACTGGTTTCTACCGCAAATAAATAACAGATCCAATTTTATATGCTTCAATTATTTAAAATTTAAAAAGGGGGTTTAGATTTTCTGTTTATCTACATCGTCAAAATAAAATAAACTATTGGACTAAACTATTAAAATAAAAACGCTTGAATTATCCTTCGAAGGCAAATGGTTAGGATCATCTGAATTTATTGTTAAGTAACTGCAAAAGATGGAAGGAGGAATAGACAGGGTTGAGCATAAAAATACTTTATGCAAAATTATACAACAACCTTTATAAATCTAATACCAAACGACCTCAGGTATATATATAATTGCAACACCGCCAACAAAGACTATACATACAATTGCTGCCGGTGTTCACTAAAAAATATTTTTCGTTTAGTTTTCGGCAATACCTTCATCGTTACTTCGCTGCCATCGGCTGCATAGTTTTGCTGATATATCTCGAAAAAATCATTGACGCCATCTTTTTCTAATTGTTGATAGAATATACGTGCATAGTTCACTACTTCGTTAATGAGCCTGGTAATTTTTACTGGAGGTATTTTCCCAACAATACTGAGGGGATGAATGGCTGCCCGGTACAAAGCTTCATTTCTTATTTTATTTCCTACGCCGGTGAATATGTTCTGGTCCATCAATACATCATCAATGGTTTTTGCGGCCTGCTTTTTCAGTAATGTTTTTATCCAGGCCTTCTTAAATTGAGGACTTAGTATATCCGTTCGCCAATCATATATTTCATTTAGCGGCTTGTCCAGTTTAGCGGCTTTCACTACATAGCCATTTATCTCACCAGTTGCAAATTCAAGAAAAAACGAACGGTTTACCTTTTTACGTTCGTTGATCAGTACATCACCAAACAAACCAAGGTGAACCCGTACGGTACCGTTGTTAAATATAAGTAGCAGGTGTTTACCCCAGGTTTTAATATCAAGTAATTTCTTGCCATTTAACCATTCAGTGGGCATGTCTCCATAGCCTCCGGCGTGTTTTACAACCTTGCCTTTAAAAGGTTGCAACTGGTGTTTTAAATGCAGTATTGACGGGCCTTCGGGCATCGATTAATATTTATGGGGTAACTCTTAAAGCAATTGCACTATGCGGATATTTGTTGCAAATTTGAGACCTGTATAAAGATGTTTACGAACCGGCTTATGGTAAAATAGAGCAACATAGCCCAGAATGGTACCGGTGGCAAAAGGTGGAAAAATACGCTCATATCGGGTAAAAATTTCCCTTAAAATAAAACAAAGACATCCGTAAAACAGGTTAGGCGAGCATAAAGACAATGGCATAGAAATCGTAAAAGGAATAACAATAAAGTCTTTTAAAATAACTGCATGAAAAAAAAATTACTTGTTCTTTCCCTGTCATTGTGCATTTTTTTACTGCACCTGCAGGCACAAAGTTTTTTAGGTATAAATACTGGTAATTATGCGGGGGTAACTGGTGTAATGCTTCAACCTGCCAGCATTGTTGACAGCCGGTACAAATTCGATATCAATCTCATTTCTTCAGGCACAAATTACAGCAACAATTATTTTCTAATAAACAGGAGTGTCATTCTGAAATTCAACAAAAATAATTTCTCCGATTACCAATCTTTTAAAGCAAATTATTTATCGGTAAGGAGTTTATCTGCCGGTGAAAAAGTGTTTTTTAATATCAACAACAGAACACAGGTGCCGCTGAGCTTTATGGCTACACTGGGAAAAAAATCGGCTATTGCGGTTAACATTCAATCAAGGTCAAAAATACAGGGAAGGGGTATTTCCGGCGACCTCGCCAGCATGGCCTACAACGGCTTTTATTATCCTCCTTTAAATAATACCAGCATAGATGCCTCCGGCGTATCTATACAGTCGTTAAACTGGGTAGAGGTTGGCCTTACGTATGGCCGTGTCTTGTATTCATCCGACCGGCATTTTATAAAGGCAGCGTTTACCGCCAAGTACCTGGCAGGTATTGCTTCGCTTAACATAAACAGCAATGATTTCAGGTTTAGTGTAAACAATGACAGTTCTATTAATTTCAACACCGGCAATTTTAATTATAACCATAACAAGAATGCAGATTTTAATATGGTTTTTGATAAGAGTTTCAGACCGGATGCCACCTCTTTTGGTTTTGATGCTGGAGTAGTGTATGAATATAGGGGTAACCTGGATAAGTTTAAATATATCCGCAGGGATGATGAAAAATCGTATGAAGTAGAAAGGAGGGATGTAAACAAATATATTTTTAAATTGGGGGTGTCTTTACTGGATGCAGGAATGTTTAAATTTGATAAGCCGGATAATGTGAATTCATTCAGCGCCAATGTTGCCAACTGGAATATTGCCAGTGCACATTACAAAACTATAAAGGCTTTCGATACTGCTTTGGCCAAAAGGGTAAATGCGAATGCCAACGATCCGCGGAGTTACAATGTGTATTTACCTGCGGCCCTGAGTGTGCAATTGGACATCAAATTTGTAAAAGGGTTATACCTGAACGCAATGATCTATCATCCGGTTAAACTGGGCAGCAGTGAAGGCAGCCGCTTTGATAATTATGGTTTTTATACTATTACACCAAGATGGGAAACTAGGCATTTTGGCGTATATTTTCCTTACACGATTACCGAAAAACATGCCGGGAGCAGCTTCAGGGAAAATTCACTGGGAGTTACGTTGCGTGCCGGTCCTTTATTTGTTGGCAGCAGTAACCTGGGTACTATGGTTTTTAATAAAAACCTGAGTGCCGCTGACATTTTTATTGGCTTAAAAGTGGGCATTACCTACGGAAAACCAAATAAAACCACCACTTATTTTCAAAAGTTATTTTCGCGTACACATAGCATGGATACTGTTGCACGTATGCCAGTGGTTTATCAAAATCAAAACAGGGACACGGTTTTTGTACAAAAAATTGATAGCAGCCGCCTGTTGATAGACTATACCAAAGGTAAAATTTATGATCTGCCTAATGTAAAGGGAAACATTATTATTGTAAATAATAATTACTATTATAACAGTTTTCCGGGTGCTGCAGAGAGGCCCGCTGCACAAACATTGGTAGCCGATACGCTGCTGTCAAACAACAGAATCGACTGGCATATAGATAGAATGCTGTTACAACAAAACAAACGCCAGGCAGATAGCCTCCGAAAATTGCAAACAGATAGCCTGCAATTTAAAAAGCAACAACTGGATAGTTTGATGAAAGACATGCAGCAATTGCGGTTACAAATGGACAGCATTAAAAGCACGGACAGTTTGCATGGGTACAATCCTGCCGCTAAAACAATGCTAAACCAATTGGATAGCCAGGTGGTGGCCAATAAAAAAACAATCGACTCAGCGCTGAAGCGCATAAATGCTGGTTATGCAGCAAGTAAAAGAAGTGTTGACAATGTAGTGGCGGTGGATAGTATCTTAAAAAAAAAAGATTGGCAGACACCGCTTCGGCAAATGTTGCTGACATTAGGTTGAACGATGCGCTAAACGCAAACAACGATAGACAGTTGCAGCAAATTTCGGCGGCTACCGCAGCAGAGCAGGATGTCCGTCGGCGGCAATTAGTTAAGCAGGACGATTTACTACGGCATTACGTCAGCGAATCCGCATCTCTGAAAGATAATATTGAGCGACTGCAGCGATCCGTCAATACAAACGATCGTGATAACAGGGCTAGCAATACTATTTTACCAGTTGTTATTCCACCCGCCCAAATCCAACAGCTGGCAGCAGTACCTGTACGGAGTATAAAAGACACGGTGTATTTAAAAGATACCATTCGTATACGCGATACGATTACGCTTACAAAAAAAGAAATCCTTGAGCCGGAAGCAGTACCTGTGCCAGTTACAGCACCCGTTGAAAAAGTAACGGTTGTTAAACAAGCGGCTTTCGATTACACTGCTATACCGGCCGATATTATTTTGTTTGAGCTTGGTAAAGCCAACCTTCAACCTGTTTACCAGGAAAGATTGGATTATATAGCTGGTATACTAATGCACCAAGCCGGGCTGCAGGCATCCATTACAGGCCATACCGATAAGTCCGGTTCGCCTGAAATTAACAAAATACTCTCCTTAAAGCGGGCGCAAAACGTAACTGCATACCTTGCTGAAAAAGGCGTTGCTCCATCAAGCCTGAGAACGGATTCTGTATCTTTTCTTGAACCTGCTGTAGCAGGTAACTCCAGTTCGGCCAGCAGCCAGAACAGGAGAGTAGTTATAAAAATTATAAATAAATAATAATGACGTTAAAACGCTTCCGGTAAACCTACTGCCGTTAAACCGGCTATTGCTTGAAGTTCCATTTTGGGAACTGTCTCCGAACTGAATAAAGTTCTTTTGTCGGGCACAGCTATCAAATATTCAGGATTTCTGTTTTAAATTCTTTTTCTTGGTGTTTAGAAATAAAAACACAAAAACTTCAAAATAGCTTTTCTGCCCAACCGAAAATGAAGTGAAAAAAAGTGAAGCACTTTTCACTTTTTTCCTGGGATTGAAAACTTTTTTCTGACAATAAAATAGCTCTCCTATTTGCCGAAGCCAAAACTCAAAAAACTATAAAATGACTGCTTTGTCCAATCGAAAACTAAAATTGTTTAAGTCATTTTTTTAGCCAAATAAATTGTCTGCCCTAAATACTTTATTCTTCACTTACACTTCGTAATTAAATTGAAACTGTCTTTTTAGATTTCCCAATTAAAATAATAAGTCCAGCCGTACCTATGGTTATTTTAAAAAGAAAGCCAGTTATTTTGCCAACGTAAAACGCTGTAGATTCAGTTATACTTTTAAGGAAGTCAGTGTCGATTTCTCTGACTATACTGGCAATTCCTTAAATTAATAATAACGCACAAACTAAAATTAAAATATTTCTTCTCATTATTATAAAGCGTATTCTTTCAAAAAATTTATTAACTTAAACTCGTGAGTGGAATTAAGTTGCGAAATATTTTACAGATTTACAAAAAGAATTTTTGTTAAACTCTGATGAATAATTAAGACTGCAGCTTTCCAAACAACGTTCGGCAACTTGGCGATGTGTTGGCATTTGAAAAACATCCGCCGCGAACTGGGGAAGAATAAATGTAAAAAAGTAAAAGTTAACAAACAAAAGTTCAATAGATATTCTTTCGCCCAAAAAGAAGCTGAAAGCGATTAATAGTTGAAGTTACCGACGTGCCGCCACCAAACCGCCAAACCGACTGTTAATTGCTGTTTTTTTTTACTTTTTTAGTACAAAAAACCTGTTGAAAAACTGCTGTCAAATAACTTATAAATGCTTATTGAAAATTAATGTTCAAAATATATTTTGTCGCAAGAAAAACTTACGATTAACCGATATATCATTGCTAAAATAGGCTGCTTTTTTATAGATTTTTTTCTTGCTTTTAAATCTATTTGTTGTAAAAAAAAGCGCAGAAATATATTTGTAGCCCAATACGCCCCGTTATTTTAAATTCAGGCAGGCAGGCAAGCAGGCTGACAATCTTCAATAACAGATTTTACCAATTCCGGTATAAGCCGGCAAATGGGGGAGAAGCACCGTATTGCTGAAAATGTACAAGAGTGCGACGCCAATGCAGTACCAAATGGCTTCTTAGCCCGGACAATCCAAACAAAAAAGGCTAACCATAACAGTTAGCCTTGTATAAATAAAGTATACATTTTACGCATCCTTGCCGTGGCAGTTCTTATACTTTTTACCGCTACCACAGGGGCAGGCATCGTTTCTGCCGATCTTTGGTTCTACCCGAACCGGTTCCTGCTTAATGGCGGGGGAGGGAACGTTGTAATCATTTTCGTTGCTGCTGTATTCCGGTCCACCGGTACCGCTTGATGCACCTGCAAATTCTTCCTTTCGCTGGCGCATTTTACTCATGTCAGTTTTTTGTTCGCGGCCTTCTTTGATGTTAGCCGGGTTGGTTTGCTCGGTAGGGATAGCGCAATGGCAAAGGAAACTTACGATGTCTTTGTTTACCACATCGTCCATTTGCTTAAAAGCGCTGAAGGCCTCAATTTTATAAATCACCAAGGGATCCTTTTGCTCGTAGCCTGCTGTTTGCACACTGTGGCGCAAATCGTCCATGGCACGTAAATGTTCTTTCCAGGAATCATCAATCAGGGCAAGGGTAATGCTGCGTTCGAGGGCGTTGGGTAATTCGTTGCCTCCGCTGGCAATTGTTTTGTCGAGGTTGGCGAGGGCCTGTATTTGCTTGCGGCCATCTGTAAATGGTACGGCTACATTTTCAATATGGCTACCCTGTTCTTTACGGATATTTTTTATAATAGGCAAAGTTTGCTCTGCTACGGCTACTACTTTTCGGTTGTAATTGGTTTTAGCTTCGTCGTATAATTTTTCTGCTATCTGTTGAATATTTCCTTTTTCCAGTTCTTCTTTGGTGATGTTGGTATCAATACCAAAGTTTACAATCACGGCTAATTTAAAGTCTTCGAAATCGGCGCTTTCGCGGAAGGAATTGATAAGGCCATCTGCTACAGAATAAAAGGCATTGTCCAGATCCAGTGCAAGTCTTTCTCCAAACAAGGCATGGTTGCGTTTACTGTACACGACGTTGCGTTGCTTATTCATTACATCATCATATTCCAGCAAACGCTTACGGATACCGAAGTTATTTTCTTCTACTTTTTTTTGCGCACGCTCAATTGATTTCGATATCATGCTATGCTGTATAACTTCACCTTCTTTGTAACCCATCCTGTCCATCATGGAGGCAATTCTTTCGCTGCCAAACATCCGCATCAGATCATCTTCCAGGCTTGCAAAAAACTGGGTACTACCCGGATCTCCCTGCCTGCCCGAACGGCCACGTAACTGCCTGTCTACCCGACGGCTTTCATGGCGCTCTGTGCCTACAATGGCCAGCCCGCCTGCATCTTTAACACCAGGCCCGAGCTTAATATCCGTACCGCGACCTGCCATATTGGTAGCAATTGTTACGGCACCGGTTAAACCTGCTTCGGCAACTACCTGTGCTTCCTTGGCATGTTGTTTTGCATTCAATACATTGTGCGGAATATTTTTTTGTTTCAGCATTCTGCTTAACAATTCACTTATTTCTACAGAAGTTGTACCAACCAGTGAAGGCCGGCCGGCAAGCCGCAAACGTTCTATCTCATCAATAACTGCTTTGTATTTTTCACGCTTGGTTTTGTACACCAAATCCTGTTCATCTTTACGGATAGCAGGCAGGTTGGTGGGGATGGTTACCACATCTAATTTATAAATGTCCCATAACTCAGCGGCTTCTGTTTCGGCAGTACCCGTCATACCACAAAGTTTGTGGTACATTCTAAAATAATTTTGTAAAGTAACAGTGGCGTAGGTTTGTGTGCTGGCTTCAATCTTTACATTTTCTTTTGCTTCAATTGCCTGATGCAAACCATCACTGTATCTTCTTCCATCAAGAATACGGCCTGTTTGTTCATCTACAATTTTTACGGCTTCATCCAGCACCACGTATTCTTTATCCTTATCAAATAATGTGTACGCCTTTAATAATTGCTGTACGGTATGTATTCGGTCGGCCTTTAAAGAATATTCATTCAGCAAGGATTCTTTCATCTTTAATTTTTCATCAGTGTTTAGACTGCCTTTTTCAATGTCGCTCAATTTAACAGCAATATCGGGTAAGATAAAAAATTCAGGATCTTCGCCCGATCGGGTGATGAGGTTAATTCCTTTGTCCGTTAAATCAACCTGGTTGTTTTTTTCATCAATCTGAAAGTACAGTTCTTCATCTACCCTGGGCATTTCTTTTTGCTGATCTGCCAAATAATAGTTTTCACTTTTCTGCATTTTAACCCTTATTCCTGGCTCGCTCAAAAATTTAATAAGCGCACCGTTTTTAGGCAAACCCCTGTGTGCCCTAAATAATGACAGGCCACCGTCTTTAGGGTCGTCGTTGCCATCGGCAATTTTTTTTCTGGCATCAATTAAAAACTGGTTCACGGCTTTACGCTGTACATCCAGCAGTTTTTCAATGCGGGGTTTCAGGTCAAAAAATTGTTGTGTATTATCGCTATGCCCAACTGGTCCGCTAATAATCAGGGGTGTTCGTGCGTCATCAATCAAAACACTATCCACCTCATCCACCATGGCAAAATGATGTTTGCGCTGCACCATTTCATCCGGGTTATGTACCATATTATCCCGCAGGTAATCAAATCCAAATTCATTATTGGTACCATAAATGATATCCGAGTTGTAGGCAGCCCTTCTTGCATCACCGTTGGGTTCGTGTTTATCAATACAATCAACGGTTAATCCCAGCCATTCAAACAAGGGGCCGTTCCATTCGCTATCTCTTCTTGCCAAATAATCGTTTACAGTTACAATGTGTACGCCTTCGCCGCTCAATGCATTGAGGTAAGCAGGTAATGTACTTACCAGCGTTTTACCTTCACCGGTAGCCATCTCTGCAATTTTTCCACTATGCAACACCATCCCACCAATTAATTGTACATCGTAGTGCACCATGTTCCAGGTAACTTCGCCGCCAGCGGCTGTCCAGGTATTGCTGAAGATGGCTTTATCGCCTTCAATGCGGATATGTTTTTTTGTAACGGCCAATATTTTATCAAGTTCTGTGGCTGAACTTTCAAGGGTGGTATTGTCTTTAAAGCGACGGGCTGTTTCTTTCACCACAGCAAAAGCTTCCGACAAAATCTGCTGCAGCACTTCTTCTATTTTTTTATCCCGGTCTTTTTTAAGGGCATCAATTTCCTGATAAATAACATCTTTCTGGTTGATTTCTGCAATAGCTAAATTTTCAGCATCTATTTTTTTTGTGCTGATCAACCCATCAATTTCAAGAAGGTGCTGATGAATCCGTTGTTTAAATTCCTGGGTTTTATTGCGCAGGGCATCGTTGGAGAGCGATTGATATTCTGCAAAAAAACGGTTGATAATTTCAACCTGAGGACTAATTTTTTTTACATCTTTCTCACTCTTATTGCCACCGAATATTTTCGATAAAAAACCTATCATAAAATTTGTTGTTATGTATATATATAATTATTATTCAGTCAAATTTAAAAGTCAAATATGGTGCTTAAAAACGGGAAGAGCCAAATTGACAGCATTTGCCCATTTTAAGCGGGGCGAGCGAAGGTACAAATTTGTTGACAGTTTATTGTTGTACGTTGAAAGTGAACCGGGTTAGGGAAAGTAAAGTATTGTTGTTTTATTATTTGAGCTTGTTATAAAAAAAGTCAGCTGTAGTTTATTGTTTATTAAATGATGATTTATTTAATAATGCAGTTCTGAATTTTAATGTTGCGGTAATAAAAAAAGCGATGGACAGCTAAGTACGCCAATGCGGCAAATACTTATTAATGTACCATAATTGTGGGCTTGTTTTGAAAAATATCCGGATCAATATGCACCAGGCTGGTAACTGTAAAACTGACGGCATTTGCGATTACAGACATTATCATACCTTTTTGCCAGGTGGAGCCCGTCAGCAGCCATAAGGCAATGCCTTCACCCGTTACCACTATCATTTCAATTAAATACACATTCAGTTCGGTACTGATTTTTAAAATATGTGCCACCGGCCAGGAAATAAGGTTAATCATCAGGGCATTCATCACTGCCGCAGGTCTTTTTTTGCGTTTAAAGAAAAGCGCAATAATGGGCAATTCAAGCAGTATTGTAAGCAGCAGATCCAATGCTAATCCCATGATAAAATACTGTTTGTTGGTTAGTAAATTTTGTTTGGTCTTTCAATAGCGCAGTACTACAAAACTGCGTACAAATAACTAAAGCAGAATTTTCATACAGTTTGCAAGTATAGTCACTTATTTTTAAAAATGAGGAATGCTTTCGGTAGAAGTCTTTAACCAGCCGGAAGAAAAATTATAGGTCATGCAGATAAACAGTTCTGAAATGCTCAATCAAAATTTTGCATAAATATGATGAGGATTGTAATTGCATTCAGCCATATTTTAATTGTATTGCTTTTGCAAGCAGTTTAACAGGTTGTACCGGTGGTGTATTTGTTAATAAAGCCAGTTTCCTGTAAAGTTTTTTGCCATACCTTTGCCATCCAAAAACAACCACTTAATTAATTTAGTTTATATGTCAGGAGCTTTAAAAGAAGTACGTACCCGGATTAAAAGTGTACAAAGTACCCAGCAAATTACCAAGGCTATGAAAATGGTAAGTGCAGCAAAATTACGTCGTGCGCAGGATGCCATTACACAAATGCGTCCCTACGCACACAAACTGCAGGAGATGTTAAGCAATATTGTTAGTAATGGCGAAGATGATGTAAACCTGGCACTGGCAACAGCAAGACCGGCAGAAAAAATAATGATCATTATTGTTACCAGCGACAGGGGTTTGTGTGGTGGTTATAACAGCAACCTGATTAAATTAACCCGTCAGCTTATTTTTGAAAAATACCCTGCCCAGCACGCCAAAGGCCACGTAACCGTTTTGCCCATTGGTAAAAAAGGATATGAGCATTTTACCAAAAACGGCTTTAAAGTAGTAGACAGTTACTGGGATATATTTACCGGTTTAAGTTTTGATAAAGTTCAAACCGCAGCTAAATATGTAATGGAGGCTTTTGCCAATAAAGAAACAGATGTAGTGGAACTGGTGTTCAGCGAATTTAAAAATGCAGGTACCCAGCAATTTATTGCAGAACAGTTTTTACCGGTAGGCAGGGTGCAAAAAAAGGCAGGTGAAACAAATGCAGACTTTATTTTTGAACCGGGAAAAGACCTGTTGATCAGTGAGCTGATGCCTAAAATATTAAACACTCAATTGTTTAAAGCAGTGCTCGATGGCAATGCCAGCGAACATGGTGCCCGTATGACGGCTATGGATAAAGCAAGTGACAACGCCAACGAATTGCTGAAATCATTAAAAATAAGTTACAACAGGGCAAGGCAGGCTGCCATTACAACTGAGTTAACAGAAATTGTAAGTGGTGCAGCAGCGTTGAACGGATAATACCCTAATTAGAAAATTACTCAATTTTAAAATAAGATTTCACTATTTTCAAATTACTCAATTTTCTTATTTTCAAATTTACAAATGGAACTTTCACAAATAATACCACATATTGAGGCCTTGATTTTTGCAAGTGATAAGCCACTCATAAATATTGAGCTGGTAGAGTTGCTGAACAATGCACTTGGTTTTATTGAAGACAGGGCCACCATCGGGCAGGTGGATGCGGCCATTGAAGGAATACATGAAAAATACAGTGCAGAATTTTATGCATTTGAATTAAAACAAAGCGGAGGTGGCTGGCAGTTTTTAACCAAAAAGGAATACCATAAAACCGTAGCACAATTAAACGGCGATAAATTTTTAAAAAGATTGAGCACTGCAGCGCTTGAAACCCTTGCTATCATTGCGTATAAGCAACCTATTGCTAAAAGTGAAATGGAAGCCATCCGTGGAGTAAACTGCGACTATGCAGTGCAAAAATTGCTGGAAAAAGATCTGGTAATCATCTCCGGCAGAAATGAAGATGCGGTGGGAAAGCCATTAATTTATGCCACGTCCAAATCTTTTATGGATTATTTTGGTATTAACAGTACGGCCGATTTGCCTAAAATAAGTGAAGTACTGATGGAAGAACTGGTGCAGGCAACAGTGATAAATCATCTGGTGCAAACGGGAGAAGCTTTAACCGGGGAAACTACTGAAAGGAAAGAAGAAACAAGCATTGAAATTATTGAGATACAAGAAGAAAATGAAAAGGTAGTCAATGAAGATCATCTTTTGCTGGTAGAAGAAGAAATGACAGTTGCAGAAAGTGATGAGAGTTTTTTTGCTGAAGCAACAGACGAAATAATAATTTCAGAAGATAGAAAACCGGCAATTGCAGCGGAAGATAAGAGGGATACGGAAATTGTATTTTCTTTAGCGGCAGAACAGAAGCAGAAGGAAAATAAAGCGGGACAATCAGAATCATAATCTTAAAAATAAAATTTAATTAAGGTATGACGAAGATAGTTTCTCATACCTTTTTTTATGTATGTACCCAAAACAAATAAAAATTAAAAAGTAAAAATCAAAAACTCAGCACATCCTACATGGCAAAGAATTTAACCCACCAGCAACTGATTGAAGTGGCCAATGAATTTGGCACTCCGGTTTACGTTTATCATGCAGAACGCATTGCAGCGCAATATAAAAAGCTACAGAAGGGCTTTGCCGGTTGTAATGCCCGCTTCTTTTATGCATGTAAATCACTTACCAATGTTAATATATTAAAGTACGTACACTCCCTCGGTGCTTCCCTGGATTGTGTTAGTATTAATGAAGTGCGGTTGGGACTGATGGCAGGCTTTGACCCGAAAGATATTTTATACACGCCCAACTGCGTGGATTTTGAAGAAATTGTAACGGTGAAAGAATTGGGTGTTAACATCAATATTGATAACATTTCTATCCTTGAACAGTTTGGAAATAAATTTGGAAATACTTATCCAGTATGCATCCGCCTTAATCCACACATTATGGCAGGAGGAAATTTTAAAATTTCCACCGGGCATATCGACAGCAAATTTGGTATATCTATTCACCAGATGCGGCATATTGAACGCATTGTAAAAACAACCAACTTAAATGTAACAGGCATTCACATGCATACCGGCAGCGAAATAAAAGATATCAATGTTTTTTTAGAAGGACTTGCAGTGATGTTTGAATTGACTACTCATTTCCCCCACCTTGAATTTATTGATTTAGGCAGTGGCTTTAAAGTGCCTTATCAACCCGGCGATGCAGAAACGGATGTGGCTGCACTGGGCGAAAAAGTGGCCCTGGCATTTGCTGAATTTGAAAAAGAAACCGGCAGAAAATTGCAGGTATGGTTTGAGCCAGGTAAATACCTGGTAAGCCAGTGTGGTTATTTTGTGGTAAAAGCAAATGTCATCAAACAAACACCGGCAGCGGTTTTTGTAGGTGTTAACAGTGGTTTTAATCACCTCATTCGCCCGATGATGTACGATGCGTATCATCACATTGAAAATATCAGTAACCCCAAAGGTGCAGAACGGATTTATACGGTAGTGGGTAATATTTGTGAAACAGATACTTTTGCCTGGGACCGGAAACTGAATGAAGTAAGGGAAGGTGATTGCCTTGTTTTTTACAATGCCGGCGCCTATGGTTTTGAAATGAGCAGCAATTTTAATTCCCGTTTAAAACCTGCCGAAGTAATGATCATTGATGGCAAAGCAAAACTCATCCGCAAAAAAGATGAATTTGAAGATTTGCTGAAAAACCAGGTGATTTAACCAGTACAAAATCATTTTATTTTACCGCAGAAAATAAGGAACCTTCTACAAATTGTTCCTTATTTTCTGCATTTTTTATTTTATAAATAATTGTTTGGTGTGGTAAAATAATTATTTAAAAGCTGATAAGGAAGTGGCGGTAAAATTAAACATAATGATCACTCAATGAAAAAGATACGACCAAATAGTTGCATGCCGGTTTTAATTTGTGTAATTTAAAATTCTAAAATTGCTTGTTATGAAACTTCCACATGTCTTAGCCCATTTAGCCATTTATTTACTTTCTGTAGTAATGATCATTTTTGGTTTGCAGCATTTTTTGCATCCACACGATCTTTTAAATTATGTGCCGCAATTTTTACCCGGTGGGATTATCTGGGTGTATTTTGTTGGCATAGCATTTATTTTGGTAGCCATTGCATTTATAACCAATAGGCTGGTTAAAGCCGCAGGATATTTGCTGGCGGTGTTACTATTCATATTTGTACTTACCATTCATTTGCCCAATTATATGAATGCCGGTAATATGGAGATGAAGCAATCGGCACTCATCAGTTTGCTGAAAGATACTGCCATAGCCTGTTTTGCCCTATACATTGGTGCAGGTGCCCTTCACCAGAAATTGCATATGGAAGACAGTGATTAATAATTTTTACTTCTCATAAAGAAAATACGAATCTAAAGACTACTATCAATAATTGGTACGGCAGTAATATACCTGGTTAGCTTTATGTAAAATTATGAAGCTATATCTATCTCCCCGGTATTTATATAACTGTCTGCTTATTTATAATTACTGTAGTAAGCATCCTTGCATTTTTGTAAAATAACTGTAGCCTTCTAAAAGCTTTTACACCAAAAAATTTTTATCAATTCAAATAAAATAGAACAGTAAATAAAATCGGGCTGAAATAAAAACTATTTTTGAATAACGGACGATGATAACTCCGTTTATTTAAATGATTAAAAATATTGGTTCTTTTATAAAAAACAAACCTGCCCTGGCGGTAGGCTTTCTTTTTGCTACTTCCAGTCTTTTATTTGGTACCTGGGTGGCAGCTATACCGGGCATAAAACAACGGCTTAATTTTACCGATGGCAGTCTGGGCTTATCATTGTTATTATCTCCGCTGGGTGCTATTACCGGCATGCTGTTGTCTACAAGAATATTCAGTAAAATACCTGTGGGCAGGTGGATGCTGAATGGCTACCGGGTATTGTGTTTACTGATGATACTGCAAATCAATTCTGTTAACCGGCCCATGTTTTGGTTGTGTTTATACCTGTATGGTTTGTGTAGTTTTTTAAACGGCGTATCTTCCAATGCCACGGTAAATTTAATGGAAAAGAAAGCCGATCGTTTATTTATGAGTACCTGCCATGGGATGTACAGCCTGGGAGGTGCTGTAAGTGCAGGTTTGGCAGCATTGCTGATTTCTTTTCATGTAATTGCTGGCTGGCAGATTGTGCTGATAGCAACAATAATTTTTACCATCATTACTGCCAACCAAAAACAATTATTGGTTCACCAGGAGATCATTCACAGCAGGTCGGGTATTAAATTGCCTTCGCCGGCCATTCTGGGGATTTCATTTATTTGCATGGTTACGTTTATGGCAGAAGGCTGCGTGGCAGATTGGAGCGCCATCTATCTAAAAGAATCATTGAATGCTCCCAAAGCAATGATCAGCCTTGGTTACGCGGGATTTTCCATTGCCATGACGCTGGGAAGATTAAACGGCGATAGCCTGATTGCTGCCATTGGCAATAAAAAAATTGTGATAGCGGGATGTTTATTATCGGCGTTGGGTTTTACCATAGTTGTGCTTGCATCGGTTGTGCCAGCAGCAATTACCGGCTATATTTTAATCGGCTGCGGATCTTCCTGTATTATTCCGGTACTGTTTAGTGCCGCCGCCAATATACCTGGTACAAGTACCGTGGAAGGCTTTGCCATGGTAACCACAGGCGGTTTAATCGGGTTTCTTGCCGGTCCGTCATTGATAGGATTTATATCTGAAAAATCAAATCTTTCAAAAGGCTTATCCTTATTAATTGTGATGGCTTTACTGGCCGCAATAGTAGCATGGAAAAACAGGTTTTTCACTGATAAAAAAGTCAAGGCTGCCGCACTCGAATATGATGAGCAGATTTATTAATGCAGCATGTTTTAAGGAACCGGTACTAAAAAAAATTGTCAATTTAAAATGACATATATCTTATCATGGATTATTCAAATTAGCCAATTGAAAAGAACTGCGCATTGGTTTGGAAAACAATAAAAGGTTACTTTGAAAGAATTAAAAATTGTATTACGTTTAGAATATTTCTTTTTTTCAACTTAAAATTTATGTTATCCATTCGTCATCGGTTTAAATAATGGGGCGATTACCCTCATCCCAAATGAGTAGACATAATACGCATCGCCCCCGGCACTTTTGTTTGTTACAAAGGAATTGATTTTCTCCGAAATACAGGATTACTGACCGGCCTCATGTAAGGCAGTCCTTCTTTTGGTTCTCTCCTCACGGTTTTACTGGCCCATGTAATTCCATTTATACATCTTGTTGTGGAAAATTGCTGGTGTTGGGGTTGTTTACCCGCTTTGCTTGCCTGGTACAAATACAGGTATTGAATGCGGCTATTATTTTTATAAAAACTGCCCGGAATGTTTTGCTGCCTTATTCAGAATTTCTTGTAACCCTCAGTGCGCTGGCAGGGATGAATGTTTTATTAAAGGTTACTCCTGCAACCTTTACCTTAATGCATCCTGCAATTTTTATTTTTTAATAAATGCTTTTCCATTGTCAACGTGCACATCCAAAAAATCATCCCACATAAAAAAAATTAAATGTCGTCGCCAGGTATTTTAACAGCAAGTTATAGTTGAATAATTGATGCAAAATATCATCATGAAAAAGAAAAAATTAAGTAACAAAACAGGTTTGTTTGTCAACGATATCTTAAAGGATTGCGCTTGGCATTCAGGATGTAACGTTTTATGTTCATCCAGAAAGCAACGAACAGATAAATGATGATGGGAGATCCCATGGTGAGGAAAGAAATATAAATAAAATTTTTGCGGATGGTGGAGGTGGCAATGCCCATTTTTTCGCCAATGGCGCTGCAAACACCAAATACCTGCCACTCAATAAAATGTTTTACGCGGTTCATAGTGCTAATTTAAAATAATAAAATTAAATAAACGCAATTAATTTGATGAAATTGCTTGCTGTCTTTTTTGTAATTTCGCAGCAATCCGGTGCAGGTACAACAGCAAAAAATAAATCATTCTGTATGAACGAACCGGCATATTTTACAATAAATTATAAAACCTATTAGCATGGCCTTCGACATTGAAATGATCAAAAAACTGTACGACAGTTTCGGCAGCCGTATTGATGCAGCCCGTAAAGCGGTTGGCAAACCACTAACCCTTACAGAAAAAATATTGTACGCCCATCTTTGGCAGGGAGAAGCTACCACCGCTTTCGACAGGGGAAAAAGTTATGTAGATTTTGCACCCGACCGTGTAGCCATGCAGGATGCAACGGCTCAGATGGCTTTACTGCAGTTTATGCAAAGCGGCAGAACCAAGGTAGCCGTACCTTCTACCGTACATTGCGATCATTTAATTGAAGCAAAAGTTAACAGTAAAACAGATCTTGACAGAGCCGTGCATGAAAGCAGTGAAGTGTATGATTTTTTAGCTTCTGTCAGTAATAAATATGGTATTGGTTTCTGGAAACCTGGTGCAGGCATTATTCACCAGGTGGTATTGGAAAATTATGCTTTCCCGGGAGGTATGATGATTGGTACAGACAGCCATACAGTAAATGCAGGCGGTTTGGGAATGATTGCTATTGGCGTAGGAGGTGCAGATGCCTGTGATGTAATGGCCGGCCTTGCCTGGGAATTAAAAATGCCCAAACTGATAGGCATTAAACTAATCGGAAAACTCAACGGCTGGGCGGCGCCCAAAGATGTTATTTTAAAAGTAGCCGGTATATTAACCGTTAAGGGCGGTACCGGTGCAGTAGTGGAATATTTTGGAGAAGGCGCAACCAGTATGAGTTGTACGGGTAAAGGAACCATCTGTAATATGGGTGCTGAAGTAGGTGCTACCACATCTTTGTTTGGCTACGACTTAAGTATGAGCCGTTATTTAAATGCCACCGGCAGGGCAGAAATTGCCACTGCTGCTAATGCAATTGCTGCACATCTTACCGGTGATGATGAAGTATATGCCAACCCGGAATTATATTTCGACCAGGTAATTGAAATTGATTTAAATGTATTGGAGCCCCATTTAAATGGTCCCTTTACACCCGATCTGGCAACGCCTATTTCTAAAATGAAAGAAGCTGCTGCCATCAATGGCTGGCCTACAAAAATTGAAGTAGGGTTAATTGGTAGCTGCACCAACTCATCCTACGAAGACATCAGCAGGGCGGTTAGCCTGGCCCAACAAGTAAGTGATAAAGGATTAAAACTACACTCAGAATTTACCATTACACCGGGCAGCGAGCAGGTACGTTTTACCATTGAAAGAGATGGTTTTTTAAATATATTTGATAAAATCGGCGCTACTGTTTTTGCCAACGCCTGCGGTCCGTGTATTGGTATGTGGGCAAGGGTAGGGGCAGACAAGGCCGAGAAAAATACCATCGTACATTCCTTTAACCGCAACTTTGCAAAGCGTGCTGATGGTAACCCCAACACGTATGCATTTGTAGGCAGTCCTGAGATTGTAACCGCTATGGCCATTGCCGGCGACCTTTCTTTTAACCCGTTAACAGATTACTTAACTAACAATAAAGGCGAGCTGGTAAAGTTAGACCCGCCCACCGGTTTTGAATTGCCTCCAAAAGGTTTTGATGTGGAGGATGCCGGATACCTGCAGCCGGCTGAAGATGGTATGAATGTGCAGGTAATTGTTTCGCCCACCAGCAAAAGGTTGCAATTGTTAGATCCTTTTGCAGCATGGGAAGGGGTTGACCTTAAGGGATTGAAACTGCTTATCAAGGCCAAAGGAAAATGTACCACTGATCATATCAGTATGGCAGGGCCCTGGTTAAAATTCCGGGGGCATTTAGACAATATCAGCAACAACATGCTGATTGGTGCAGTTAATTTTTACAACGAAAAAACAGACTCAGTAAAAAATCAGCTCACTGGCGAATATGGTACGGTACCTAATACACAAAGGGCCTACAAGACAGCAGGCATCGGCACCATCGTGGTTGGAGATGAAAACTATGGCGAAGGTTCTTCCAGGGAACACGCTGCTATGGAACCCCGCCATTTGGGGGTACGGGCTGTACTGGTAAAATCATTTGCACGCATACACGAAACCAATTTGAAAAAGCAGGGTATGCTGGCATTAACTTTTGCCAATAAAGAAGACTACGATAAAATACTGGAAGATGATACCATTGATATTGAAGGGCTCACATCTTTTGCTCCCAATAAAGCGTTGCACCTTGTATTGAATCATATTGACGGAACCATTGAAACCATCCTGGTAAACCATACCTACAATGAACAGCAGATTGAATGGTTTGTAGAAGGCGGTGCACTGAATATTATCCGCAGGGAGTTTGCAGCAGCACATGTATAGAAATATTTGTAAGTAAAACAGCATTTTTGAAATATTAAAAATAACGCCCGCTTCATTTAGAAACGGGCGTTAATTTTTTAATCAAACCTGCATTCTATAATAACAAATGCTAACGGGCAAAAAATAAAGAATGATCTTTCAAACACCCGGCTATACCCTGGCTCCACAGCAACGTCGTCTTTGTAACAAAGAATAAATCCCGCAAGGCCGCTACATTAAAGCAGCATCATAATAATGTACAATGCAACCCCTCATTAAACTACTTGCGCTTCCTGCTGGTGAAGCAATAAAAAGTGTAGTATTATACAGGGCAGCGTTCCATAAATGATGTTGTCTTAATTTTTGATGAAGGCAAGTTTTACTTGTTGGTATACTGGTTTTTTTACCTGCAACCGTAAATTTTTAAAACTTTCAAAAGGTCCCTTGGTGGCGAAAAGGTTGATGAGCCACGCCGGTGCGGTGCCGCCCGGATTTACCTGCAAAATGTACTCAATCTTTACCTTGTTATTGGACATTGGTTCTATCACCCATTTGCTGTATGATTGCGGAACCCGTATGATATTTTTATTTTCGGGAAGGTACTTTGGTAGATTATCAGCCACGATGGTTACTGCTTTTGTATGTTCATCCTGCGATGCTTTCAGGTGTACAATAAAATCCCGGTTGTTTATGGGCCAGGGTACGTCTATTTCAGAATAATAAAATAATTCATCCGGCGAGGTTTGTTTTAATAATATGGCTTTTTTAGTAGCGTATACCCATTCTTTGCTGTTGTTGATGTCCAGCAAAACCGCTGTTAAAATAGCTGGTGTGGCATCAATAATACAAACCGTTTTGATTGCTTTAAAGGGAGAGTTATTAAGGTTTTTTGTATACACCATAATACCCTCCTTATCCTGTTTTAATACCCAGTCGTTTTGTGCAAAGGCGGTTACATACAACAGTAAACAAATCCACATAAGCAACAACCTTCCCCTGGCATGGGCAACAATGATGCTATAATTATCTGCTTTTATCAGCATATCGAAAACGTGCAGTAACGATGAATAAATAACAGGCCCACCTGTCGTTTTTTATACATACGGTTTCGCCGGTAAAATGTTTTCTTTTGTGGATAAACAGTGTACTGTTTTTTTTGTTCGGTGCGTACACATTTTATTGTAGCTTTAAACCCATTACTCACTTCAATAACTGTTTATGCAAAAAATCCTTGTGGCAGCCGCTCTCTTTTTATCAGGCTATGCACACGCACAAAAAACCTATATCCATTGCGGTAAATTAATTGATGCGGTAAGCAATACTATCCTTACCGGTAAAACAATTATTGTGGAAGGCAACAAAATTGTGGAGGTAAAAGATGGCTACGCCACACCCGGCGCAGAAGATAAACTGGTAGATTTAAAAACCAAGACCGTACTACCCGGTCTCATGGATATGCATGTACACATGGAAACACAAACTAAAAAAAATGCGCAGGCAGACCGGCTTACCACCGAACCACAGGACATTGCTTTTCAATCTGTAAACTATGCTTATACAACGTTGATGGCAGGCTTTACAACAGTGCGGGATTGTGGTGGAACAGGCGTAAATATATCCCTGCGCAACGCTATCAATAACGGTACTACAGTTGGTCCCCGTATTTACACGGCCGGAAAATCAATAGCCACTACGGGTGGACATGCGGACCCAACCAACGGTTTAAAAAGATCTTTCGGTGGCGACCCCGGCCCAATAGACGGCGTGGTAAACGGGATGGATGATTGCAGAAAGGCAGTGAGGCAACGCTATAAAGACGGGGCTGATTTTATAAAAATTACTGCCACCGGTGGTGTGTTAAGCCAGGCAAAAGACGGTAGCGGCGCACAGTTTACAGAAGAAGAAATAAGGGCCATTGTAGAAACCGCCCATGATTATGGTTTTAAAGTGGCTGCCCATGCCCATGGAGCCGAAGGTATGAAAAGGGCGATTCGTGGCGGGGTTACTTCTATTGAGCATGGTACTTTTATGGATGATGAATGTATAGGATTGTTTAAAAAATATGGAACCTGGCTGGTACCCACCATCATTGCGGGTAAATCTACCGCAGACTCTGCAAAAATTCCTGGCTACTATTCTCCCTTGGTAACCGCCAAGGCACTGGTAACCGGCCCAAAAATTCAGGCAACTTTTACCAAAGCTTATAAAGCAGGAGTAAAGATTGCCTTTGGTACGGACGCCGGCGTATACATGCATGGTAAAAACTGGATGGAGTTTCAATACATGACGGAAGGCGGTATGCCTGCCATGGAAGCCATCAAAGCAGCCACCATCAGTGCCGCTACTTTGCTGGGTGTAGAAGCTACACTGGGTACCATTCAAAAAGATAAACTGGCTGATATTGTTGCAGTAGACGGTGACCCGATACAGGATATTACCGCAATGGGTAAAGTAGTGTTTGTGATGAAGGATGGTAAGATATTTAAAGAGCAAAGTCAACAGTAAGGTTTTGAGTTATTAGCTGGTCGGTATCGCAAACCAGACCAGCTATTGAAATCCACACCAAACCCCGGTCTGCTCCATGGTCTGACCGGGGTTATGCATGCAGCAAACAAAAATCCCGGTTACCTATGGCAACCGGGACAATGTTTTTCTGTAAAATTTGGTAAGCTGAATGCTTATGAATTAATGAACCTTCACGTCTTTTATCAAATCCTTTTTATCTTCATTTAAATCTTTCTTGTCATTGTTGATGTCTTTTTTATCCTTTACGGCTTCTTTTACATCTTTGTTCCTGTCGGCTCTGTCTTTCTTCAAATCTTTTTTTATATCCTTAATTTTAGCGTCGTCTGCTTTGGCATCTTTAAAGTCTTTTTGTTTGATGTCGTGGTTGCGGTCTTTTGTTTCCTCGTTTAATTCTTTTTTGTCGGCGGCAATGTCTTTGTTGTCACTGCGAATGTCTTTGTTGTCGTTCTTGAGATCCTTTCGGTCTTTAGCAAGATCCTTCCGGTCTTTCGCCATGTCCTTGTGGTCATGTTTCATGTCTTTCAGATCGTGATGCATTTCATGCATTCTTGGGCCGCCTGCATGTTTGTGGTTTTGTGCAGTAGCATTAATGGCTGTACAGGTAAAAACGGTTGCAAAAAATAATAGCTTGCTGGTCATAATGGTAATTTTTTTTTGTGATTTAATAATTGTTATTTTGTACAGACTGCGAGTTGTAATCAAGGTTTAATCAATCCTAAATTTTTTTTGTCACTATATAGATAACCATACTGCATTTTCTTTATATTCTCAACCTGTAAATAAATAAGTGAGGTTATTAAACCCACACTCAAAAAAATACTCTAAAGCGTTTGGAAGCCTTAATTATTATAAACCCGTTATTATATTACCAACTTTAACTACATGCAAAAATTACTATCCGTTACCCTGATTGCCGTTTTATGTTACCTGCACACTACGGCGCAGGTTGATACAACGGCTGCTAATGCCGACACTATCCAAAGCGGCCGTCATTCTTATTTTAAAGCCCGGTTAAGTTATTTATCCAACAGTGTATACAATGGCCGTAAAGATTCTTTACAGGTGCCTTATCTAACGCCGACGCTGGAGTATTTCGACAAGAGTGGGTTGTTTGCAAAAGCTTCTATCAGTTACCTGGTAAGCAATTATGCGCAGCGGATAGATTTGTATCAACTGGAAGCAGGCTATCAGTTTGAGCTGCTTGATAATTTCAGTGGCAGCATCAGCGGCAGTAAACCATTTTATAACAGTTCCAGTGTATCCGTACGTTCGCAAACAAAAGGAGAACTGGATGCCGATTTTTCATGGACCATTGCCCATGCGGTTTCATTTAATGGAGGGGCCGGGTATATATTTACCCCCGGTTTGGGAGACAAATTTTTTAACACAGGTCTGTCACATGAATTTGTTTTCGGTAAAAATAAACAATGGAGTATAGAGCCCGCTGTAACTGCTAATTTCAGCACCCGCAATTATTATGAACAGTATAAAAATAACCGGAGATTAAAAACCGGTAAAATAAAAAAACGACAGGATTCTACCGTTATCAATACGGGCAATCAAACAGTAGTGGTAACCACTACCATTACTACGCTCAATGCCAATAAGTTGCAGTTGATGGATAGTGAAGTGTCACTGTCAGCATATTATGATGCCGGCAAATGGTCGTTCTTTGCAACACCCACGCTGGCCATACCCACCAATCCAGCTACCTATATAACCAATATTACAACCAGCAGAACATTGGCCAACAACACCATTACGCATGACAGCCGTTCGGAAACTTCCACCGAAAAAATCGGCAATGTATTTTACATGGAGGCAGGGGTTAGTTACAGGTTTTAATTGCTTTAACCCTACAGCTATTTGTTTCATTAAAAACGATGCAGGTTAATAGCCTACGTCAGTTGATAGCAGGCAGCCTGTTAACGATGGTGCATAAAAATTTAACCGCAACACCCGCTAACTTTGCGGTATGGCAGACGTGCACAACAAACTCTATTTAACTGTAGTTCCAGCATGACATTATATATTTAGCTTTTGAATAAATTTTGTACTTTGTTTTTTCAATCAACATCAGTTCTAATTGGACGGAATACTTCTATGTTGAGTTTCCGCTGCATGGTCTGCTAAAAATATTTTTGATTTTATTTTTTACACGGCAATATGATTTTAGGCTATGCCATAATATGAAAAAGTACACTTCTATAAACAGACATCACAAGTGTTTTGGCACCAGGAAGCTGCACGGTCTCTTTTAACTTTTTAAAAATGTACACCTGTATCCTAATATAAAACAGACGACAGGTTTTTACGCTGTTGCTGCAAATTCCGTCTAACGGTGGGTGTACAAAAAAACTTTTCACATATTTTGCAAAACCGGTTTAACTTTATTGTACCAGTCTAAACGGAGCAAAGCAATGCCGGCGGGTAACTTTGCAAGGGATAAGCTGGTTTGGGCGAAGTGATACACTTTGTTTTCCAACTCCGGTTTACAGGAGTTTTTGCTTGTTTCACTTTGCTTAACAATGCCTTAAAAAACGCACAGGGTGCTTCCTATGTTAATACTGCCTGCACATATGGTTTTTGTTGTTTTAATACATAACGTATTCTTGATAAAAGATGTTTGGCTATGCGTATGATGGCTTTATTTTTATGCATGCTCTTGCAATAATTTTTATACAACATCGGCAAGGCAGGATCTTGCCGGATAATGATCCAACTGCTTTCTATAATGGCGTTTCGCAAGCGGCAGTTTTTACGGTGCGTGATACCTTTTGATTTTTTTGTTTCGCCACTGTCATCTGTATCAGGTACCAGCCCTGCATAGGAGTATAAATGATCCGGGCTTTTAAACCG
>NZ_JACMOO010000360.1 GCF_014377975.1 Ferruginibacter sp. | reverse complement strand
ATTCTTTAAATTCACCACTTGTGTTAAAAGATCAACCGCATAAGCATTACCGTGAGGCTCCGGTTCAAAATTAGCTTCGTTCTTTGCTGCATCGCCTCTAAGTACCAATACATTATCAATTCCTAAAAAATTAAGATCTATCAATGCATCTTCCGTATCTCTTTTAGTAAATCCACCACAAATTAAATGCGGTACCGTATCAATATTATAATGGTTCTTTATAGCCGCACAAATGGCCACTGTTCCCGGTCTTTTACGTACTTCAACTTTCTCAAATGTACCATCTGCCTTTTTTTTGAACATGGTTTCGCTGCGGTGATAAGTTACATTTATAAATGATGGTTTAAATTCCATCAAAGGATCTAAATGATTATAAATTGATTGAATCGTTTTACCCTTTAGTGGCGGTAAAATTTCAAAAGAGACCAAGGTTTTTGCTGCCTGCGAAATATGTTCTGTAACTTTCATGTTGTGCTAAATATTTGCAAACATACTTAAGTAGCTATAAAGCACAAACTCATGTTAAATAAAAATCATCAATAAGGCTTATAATGGTTTACATTAATTTTGTTAAAAACATACAATTTTGAGCTTAACTATACAAACTAAAGACCTGGTAAAAATTTACGGCAGCCGCACAGTTGTTGATAAAGTTTCTTTTAGCGTTAACCAGGGAGAAATTGTTGGTTTGTTGGGCCCCAACGGAGCAGGAAAGACCACTTCGTTTTACCAGGTGGTAGGTTTGATAAAACCAGACCAGGGAGAAGTGTTCTTAAACGACATTAACATTACCAAACTGCCCATGTATAAAAGAGCAAAAATGGGCATTGGCTATTTACCGCAAGAAGCCAGCGTATTTAGAAAGCTTAGCGTGGAAGATAATATTAAAGCCGTACTGGAAATGACTAAACTCACCAAACTTGAACAAAGAAATAAACTGGAAATTTTGTTGGATGAATTTAGGCTACAAACAGTAAGAAAAAACAATGGTGATACACTGAGTGGCGGTGAAAGAAGAAGAACAGAAATAGCCAGAGCATTGGCCGTTGACCCTAAATTTATTTTATTGGATGAGCCTTTTGCCGGCGTTGACCCAATTGCTGTAGAAGACATTCAAGCAATAGTTGCCCGGTTAAAATTTAGGAATATCGGTATTTTAATAACCGATCATAATGTAAACGAAACATTGTCTATTTGCGACAGGGCTTACCTTTTAATTGATGGAAGAATATTTAAACATGGTACCGCCGAAGAGCTTGCTGGCGATGAACAGGTAAGAAGGTTGTACCTCGGCAGAAATTTTGAGTTAAAAAGAAAAGATTATTTGCACGAAGATGCCAAAAATGAAAATGCTATGGACACCATCCCGGATATCCCCGAAATTTTAGAGGATATATAATTTTTGCAGGCGTTTTTTTAATAACACAACGTCATTCCTAAAATAAATTACTTGCTCAAATGCATACTCCGCTCTTTATACAACTGCCTAAAATAAGGATCACGTAAATCTTTAATAAACCGGATAGCTTCACCTGTACTTTTCATTTCTGGCCCTAATTCTTTACTTACACCAGGAAATTTATTGAAAGAGAAAACTGGCTCTTTTATAGCGAAGCCCTGTAGTTTTTTCTCGTAAGTAAAGTCTTTTATTTTATTGACCCCGAGCATTATTTTAGTGGCAATATTTAAATAAGGTATCTGGTAAGCTTTTGCAATAAACGGTGTTGTACGGCTTGCCCTTGGGTTAGCTTCTATTACAAATACGTTACCATCTTTAATGGCAAATTGAATATTGATAAGACCTTTTATTTTAAGTGTCCTGGCTATCTTTTCTGCATAGTGTTCCATGGTAGTAACAACCAATGGAGACAGGTTAAATTGTGGCAGCACAGCATTGCTATCTCCACTATGAATACCCGCCGGTTCAATATGTTCCATCACACCCATGATGTGAAATTCATCCCCATCAAAAATGGCATCTATCTCAGCTTCCTGGCAACGGTCTAAAAAGTGATCAATCAAAATTTTATTGCCCGGCAAATGTTTTATCAAACTTAAAATACCTTTTTCAAGGTCTTCATCATTCAATACAATCCGCATGCGCTGTCCGCCAATTACATAGCTTGGGCGAATTAAAACCGGGTAACCAACTTGTTTAGCTACTTCAATGGCTTCATCTGTATTGTACGCAGTGCCATAGTTGGGATAAGGAATACCCAGCTCTTTTAGCGTATCGCTAAACCGTCCCCTGTCTTCTGCAATATCCATACTGTCGAAAGAAGTACCGATAATTTTAATCCCCTTCTCATGCAAACGCTTTGCAAGTTTAAGGGCCGTTTGCCCTCCCAGTTGTACAATTACACCTTCAGGTTTTTCATGCTCAATAATTTCCCACAGATGTTCCCAAAACACAGGTTCAAAATACAATTTATCGGCAATGTCAAAATCAGTGGATACAGTCTCAGGATTACAATTCACCATAATGGCTTCATAGCCTGCTTCTTTCACCGCAAGTAAACCATGCACACAACAGTAATCAAACTCAATACCCTGGCCAATTCTGTTTGGGCCACTGCCAAGTACTATAATTTTTTTCTTTGTAGAAACTACCGATTCATTAGATACTATAGAAGAAGTATACGCTGCATTTCCTACCCCTTCCAATTCGGGCCGGGGGGCTGGTCTTTTTTCAAAGGTTGAATAGAAGTAAGGTGTCTTTGCTTCAAATTCAGCACTACAGGTATCTACCATTTTAAAAACCCTTGTTAAGCCCATTTCTTTTCTGCGGTTATAAATAATTTCCGCATCATCCTCTTTCATAATACGAACGATCTGTTCATCGCTAAAGCCTAAAAATTTAGCCTGCGTCAACAGTTCGTCCGGCAATGTTTTCAAATCATATTTAGCGATCTCTTTTTCGCAATCACATATCTTTTGTATCTGGTAAATAAACCACCTGTCAATGCCGGTACTTTCACAAATACGTTTTACGCTGGCACCCGCCATCAGAGCATCTTTTATGCGAAACACCCTGTCCCACTTTGGTATCTTAATGTACTCTATCAGTTCATCGGCATGCATCAAACTTTTACCATAATAGCCCAGGCCAACTGCCTCATTTTCTAAACTCTGACAAGCTTTTTGTATTGCTTCTGCAAAACTTCTTCCTATGGCCATCACTTCACCTACACTCTTCATTTGAAAACCTAATGTATCATTGGCTCCCTTAAACTTATCAAAATTCCAGCGGGGAATTTTTACAATTACATAATCAAGCGCAGGTTCAAAATAAGCTGAGGTAGATTGGGTGATCTGGTTTTTTAATTCATCCAGGTTGTAGCCAATGGCCAGCTTGGCGGCAATTTTTGCAATAGGGTAACCCGTAGCCTTACTTGCCAATGCAGAGGAGCGGCTAACTCTTGGGTTTATTTCTACCACAATCAAATCTTCTGTTTGTGGATTTAACGCAAACTGTACATTACAACCACCGGCAAAATTACCCAGTGCCCTCATCATACGTATAGCAGTGTTCCGCATCAACTGATAGGCTGTATCGCTCAACGTCATTGCTGGCGCTACTGTTATACTATCGCCAGTGTGAACCCCCATCGGATCAAAATTTTCCACCGTACAAATAATTACCACATTATCATTGTTATCCCTCAGTAGTTCCAGTTCATATTCTTTCCAGCCCAACACTGCTTTTTCTACCAGCACTTCATGAATAGGGCTTGCAGTTAAACCATTGTTCAACGCTTCATCCAGGTCTTCTTTTTTAAACACAATACTACCACCACTTCCACCTAAAGTAAACGAAGGACGAATTACCAATGGAAAACCAATTTCCT
>NZ_JACMOO010000359.1 GCF_014377975.1 Ferruginibacter sp. | reverse complement strand
TTGTGCAGATTCAGATTGAAGCTTGATTGAAATGTTTGTACGGCTTCCAATGCTTACCTCTTGCCTGGTATAACCAATAGAAGTAAAAACTAATGTACCATTGGCTGGTGCACTAATTTGATAATCGCCGTCAATATTTGTTTGCGTAGTTGTTTTTGACCCCTTTACTGCAATCGTAACATTGGATAGTGCGGTGTCTCCGGTAGCAACTCTACCTCTTACGGTAATGTTTTGTGCTTGAAGCGTACTTATAAAAAGTGACAACGCTAATATAAGCAGAGGTGTTTTTAAGGTTGTTTTTAAGTGTATTTTTTTTACACTAAAAAACGATGTCCACAGTTGGTTAAATTTCATGACAATCGTGTTATTAAGTAATAGTTGTTTAATGGCCGGTACAGGGTTGATAGGTGTATTACGGGTGAGCATCTTTAAAAAATGCAAGGGGATGATAGAGAAGCAACATAAGGCAATCGTTTTTTTATTTAAATTTTTAGGAAAAATTAACTTATCGTACAAAACTTTGCCCAAACCAAATATAAGTGTAATGCTTACACTTAAAAAAAAATTTTTGATTTTTTTATAAAGTCAACTCGAATTGTGGGTGTTTCCCGATACAATTAAAACTGTCCAAAGTTTGTTATAGCAATCGGTAAGAAAGGCGCATAAAAACTAGATTTCGCTGCGTAAGATTTTAAATTTTTCATAACGGCGCCTTAAGGCTTCTATTTTCAAAGAAAGTTTAATCAGTTAATTATTCAGAAAAATGAAGGCTTGTTTTGATACCCGAGAATTTGCTTCTTTTTAAAGTAATCTTCTGTTATCTCTTGCAAATCAGCTTTAGTAAAATGTAAAGTTTGAGGATGACAAGTAAGTTCAATTTCGCTAGTTGGCTTACTAAACCTGTTCCATGGACAAACACCCTGGCAAACATCCCAACCAACTATCCAGTTACTAAATTGGGGTTTCATTTTGTTAGGTATAACGGCATGTTTAAGTTCAATGGTAGAGCAGCTGGTTCATTTACTTCCATCAACCACCTTATTTTTCATAATGGCATCGGTAATGCAATGGTCAATGCACCTGCGGCAACTACCGCAATAATCTATCGCAAAAATATCGTCGTACCCGCTAAGATCAGTGGCTATCGATCCCTTCCAATCCGCACCGTCCATTTTTTAAAAATATTAAAGTCTATATCTTTTTTATAAAACTAAGATTTCGCTTTATGCCTGCATATTTGCTGCGCCTGAGCGGCGAGTTCTTAAAGACCAGCTTAAAAGTTTCTTCAGTCATCTCTTCCCAATCGCTGGTGCTAAAGTTTAAGATTTGAGGAATGGGTGTAAACTGTATTTCGTTTGCAGGTTTACTAAAACGGTTCCAGGGGCAAACATCCTGGCAAACATCGCAGCCAAACATCCAATTGTCAAAAGTGTCTTTCATTTTTTCAGGTATCAGTGCATCTTTTAATTCTATGGTAAAATAGCTAATGCATTTGCTTCCATCAACCACCTTATTTTCCAGGATGGCGTCGGTAGGGCAGTGGTCGATACAACGGCGGCAGGTACCACAATAATCCTTTGCAAAAAGATCATCGTACTCCAACACAAGGTCAACTATGAGTGTTGCTATAAAAAAGAAGGAGCCTGCCTGTTTATTAATGAGATTGCCATTTTTGCCGATCCACCCCAGCCCGCTACGCATGGCCCAACTGCGTTCTAATACCGGGGCACTGTCAACAAAACCGCGGCCATTAATCTCGCCAATTTTAGCGCTTATTTTTTGCAATAATTCTTTCACTTTCTGCCTGATTACTTCGTGGTAGTCGTGGCCATATGCATACTTAGCTATTTTGGGTGATGAGGTAGCCTGCTGTTGGTTAGGGTAATAATTCATCAGCAGGGTGATCACACTTTTTGCTCCCGGTACCAGTAAGGTTGGATCGACCCTCAGATCAAAATAATTTTCCATGTAGTGCATGTTCCCATGCATACCTTGTTGCAGCCACGTATCGAGGCGACGGGCATCATCATCCAGTTTAACGGCTTTGGCTATGCCGCAAAAGTCGAAGCCGAGTTGCCGACTCCACTCTTTAATTTGTATGGCAGAAGTATTGGGCAAGAGTATAATTTTAAAACGCAATTTAAAACTGAAAGATGAGCCGCGGTTTAATAAATGCCATACCGGTATAAAAAGTTGGGAAGACAATAAAAACTGTTAGAAAGGCAACTTACAGGGCAGATAAATCTTTTCTGGTACGTCAATAAAACATTTCTTTAGCGATGTTTAAAAGCCAGACACAAAATGGTTTAGCATTTGTTCTCCTCCGTTATCCTTCGAAACACTACCAAGAGGCCCGGGGTAGGTTATTGGAGCAGGACGTTGGAACATTGGCTGTAGTTCGCTATCAGCAGCAGTTTCGGCGCACGTAATTCTGTTGGACTTTTGGTTGTTATCTTCAATTTTGTATTAGTATAAGGCTGTGTCTCCGGACGGACGTTTTTTAAATCCCCCAACAACGCCAAGCCCTGTTCGTTATGTGCAACCCTGTTTGGACACTTCAATAATTTAAAGGATTTTGTAAAGAGTCCAGAATATCCTGACATATTTTTTCCCTACATTTTTGCCAAAACAAATTATCTACTATAAACATCTCATCATGGGGGAAGTATTTCCCAGCACGTATTGATTGCAATACTAAATGCACAATCTTATATCATAAATACACATGGCATACTTTTTTGACTGCCTGCACTTAGCAACATGTGAATCATGTAACTCTTATTAAAGGTTTTAAAATTATTTAATTAATTAAACAGTAAAGCTAGCATTGTGTCAGTTATTTAAAAATTTAAGTCATAAAAAATGAGCAACACCAAAGATTTAAACCATACGGAAGCTATTGACAAACTAAAAAGCCTGGTGGAGGATATAACGGTTTGTCTTTTTTGCACCGATTTAAAAACAGACGACGGGTCTACCTGTCGACCCATGTCAGCAATAAAAGTTTGCGAGCAGGGAAATATCTGGTTCTTTAGTGAAAAGGACAGCGATAAAAACAAAGCCATTGCCAATGACAAAAATGTGCAACTCTTTTTTTCGCATCCTGCAAAGAGCAGTTACTTAGTTGTAAACGGTGAAGCAGAAATAGTTTTAGATAAAACAAAAATTGAAGAACTCTGGACACCAGTAGCAAAAATTTGGTTTAAAGAAGGAAAAGACGATCCCAACATTTCAATCATTAAGGTAACACCAACTACTGCTTACTATTGGGATACTGACGGAAACAGAATGATAAACTTTTTAAAGATGGTAGCATCGGTTGTTACAGGAACAAACTTATTAAATGGCAAAGAAGGAACTATTACTTTTTAAAAATTTAGACCAATGGCAGCAACGAAAAAAATTTTTTGGTAAACAATATCAATAAGAAGAGAAAGCAGGTACATCTAAATCTAAAAGCAAATCAACTATTAGCAAAAAAACTTATGATCATGTGAAAAATAATTGGGGTGATAAAAAATAGCGCATTAAATAACTCAAGGAATAACTATTGAAGTGCTATAGTAACCACATAGAATGAACCCTTTTTAGGAATGAGCTTGTATGTTGATAGGTAAGAGAACTATACTCTCAAAAAAAATTTTAATTAAACAGCAATAAAATAAATCACCAACAAATTAAATAAATTGACAAAATGGAAAACGAAAAAACGATCGCAGTGCTTAACACACTAATCACTATTAACAACGATAGAATTGAAGGTTACGAAACAGCAAGTAAAGAAACTGAAGAGCATGATTTAAAAACATTGTTCGCACAGTTCTCTTCTACAAGCCAAAAATGTAAACAGGAATTAACGAACGAAGTAAGCAGGTTGGACGGTACATCGGCTGAAGGTACATTGACCACTGGAAAATTGCACCGTGTTTGGATGGATGTGAAAGCAGCACTCACAGGTAAGGATCGCGATGCTATTCTTAAATCTTGCGAATTTGGCGAAGGCGTGGCTCAAGATACATACGAGAAAGCATTGGAAAATGACATAGAAAATCTAAATGCAGAACAACAAACCATGATTAAAGCACAGCACACATTATTGAAGGCCGATCACGATAAAGTAAAATCCATGAGGGATTTAGCTACGGCCGATTGATAAAAAACTCAATCTATACGAAGAGGCATAAAAATTTATTTATGCCTCTTTTCATAGACAAAATGAATAAGGGAATAAAATAAATACCACTCAAAAAAGGGTAGCAAAAGTGGTGCATGAATTTATAGAATGAGAGTTACCTGTCGGAAAATCCGGCAGGATTGTAACATACCGAAAACAAACTATTGCTATTGCAAAGAATGAAGCTAAAAAATTTTAAAAAATAAGCCATCATGTGGAAAGAAGAAAATAATCAACTGAAATGCAGCTTCGAGTTCAACGACTTTGTAGAAGCTTTTACTTTTAT
>NZ_JACMOO010000064.1 GCF_014377975.1 Ferruginibacter sp. | reverse complement strand
TTTACCGAAACAATTGAACACGGTTTCGAAAATTTACCAAAGGCATTACTCGGTTTATTCAATGGCGAGAATACGGGTAAAATGATTGTAGAGGCATAATTTAAAATAATGAGGAATAATATTGTAAGACTGTCAATGGCAAAGAAAAATGATACTATCTTTTTTATTTTTGCACCCAACCGCTTACTTAAAGGAAAATAATTTTATTGAATACTGATCGTAACAATATCCGGTTTAAATCTTCTTATTTTTTATAGCCTATTAATTACAATTGCTCGCATTTAATTAGAGGTTAATTTCTCATACTGCGCAGAAATAAGGCGAGGAACATTATGCGAAAGTTTTCGGTGTGGGAAATTATGAATTTATAAAAAGCAAAGGTACCACACACACTTTTAATTGGTTTAATTACTGCTCTGCTTCATGGGAATAAAAAAATAACAAAATTCATCCAAAAATTACCTTCTTAAATATTGATCTTTATATAAAAAATGCCCCATAAATCGGGGCACTTTTATTTACTGTTTGAATTTATATTTTAAAATCCTAATCCAATTGCAAAACCTCTTACACTTGTTGGGAAAGGCATTGACAAACTTGCCGCACCTGTAGTAAGATTAATTGAATAAAGGCCATTATTTCCAGCTACGGTAAATATACCATATGCATTGTTTGTTCTACCGCCAATATCAAAGCCATTGCCTGCACTTATGTTTATTCCTAATGGTTTGCCCGCATCCAACGTACCGGCATTTGCAGGGTTTTGAATGTGAAGTTTATCGGTAGAATGATCAATATCATACAGAGTTGTAGTTGTTGCTCCGGAGAAGCTATTTGTGTAAGCTGCGCCGTCTATAGAAGGTGTACCCGGATTAAGATTTGGATCAGAAGATGCAACAGTACCCGTGATAGGATTTAATCTTAGGTTTTGCCCTGTGTTGCTTACAACCCTAATTCTATCAACAGTAGGGTTAAAATCAAACCCAAAAGATGTACCTGAAAGAGCCGGCGTAAATGAAGCAGTGCCTAGTGCGGTAGCAGCACCGCTGGACATATTTACCGTATAAATTCTGCTTGAACTTCCTAATGCATACAATTGTGCAGTTGCAGGGCGCATGTCTATACCAACTATCATTTCACCCATGGCCAAACCTGTAAGTGGTTTTGTTATTATACCAGGTGCAGTTGGATTAAAAATTAATAAATTATTTGATTGATCTACTGCATAAGCAACAGGATTTGTAGGAATTGCCAAACCAACAATTACCCGGTCAGTTTTTCCTGCGTTTTGTGCTTCACCTGTTTCGAGATTTATGTAATAGAATCTGTATTTGTTACCATTGCTTTCTTCAGTTTGTCCATCTTCTATGCCACGACCAAAAAGTGCAGCAATTGCTACTGAATTATCCGGAGCGATATCAAAACCTGCTTCGCCTACTGCCTGTACACCTAATGCACCTACTGTAACCAATGTTCCGTTGTTTGGGGGAGTTTGTTTTACAAGTAAATTTCTTTCAACATCAATATCATATAAAACAGTGGTAACAGCTCCAGCAAAACTATTTGTATATGCTGCCGCTGTTACGGTAGCACCTGCTGGGTTAATACTTAAATCCACTGCGGCCACCATACCGGTTTCAGGATTTAAGCGAAGGTTTTGATCGTTGTTCGTTACCAGGCGAATTCTATCAACTGTTGGGTTAAAATCAAAACCTACCTGTGTGCCGTTAATGGCAGGTGAAAAGGGGGTTGCAGATACTGCTGAGGCAATACCCGAAAGTTGATTGATAACGTACAAACGGCTCATGTTTGTTACACCATACAACTGACCGGTTGCGGGTCTAAAATCTATTGCCAATATTTTTTCTGTAGGGGATAGTAAACCGGTAATGCTTACATCACCTAACTCACTAAGTGGATTACCGGATGAATACTTAACCAATTCATTGTTATTGGTTAGGGCATAAAAAATCGTGCTTTTTGGTGTAGGAAGATTTTTACCTGATTGAAGAAAAGCCGGGCTGGCTAAATGATTTTGATCCTCCATTTGCTTTGAGCAGGAAGAGAACAACAAACCGCCGGCCACAATAATTGCAGCTGTCAGCGAAGTAGATTTTGCTAATAACATAATAAAGTATTTAAATGTGAAGTATTTAAAAATTTACGGATTATCAAAAAATACAGATTTTAATTACC
>NZ_JACMOO010000358.1 GCF_014377975.1 Ferruginibacter sp. | reverse complement strand
ATTTCCAGGGCGCCAGCCCATCGCATCACATTGATATATATAAGTAAGGCCGGAACAATTACATCTGCCCTGTCTTCCCTTAAAGCGTATTTAACAATTCTTTCAGCAAGCGTAACACTGCTTAGCTCTTTATAATAATCCCTTAGCAATTCAAGGGAAAGTGGCTTACCATCTTTCTTCTTGCTCATTGAGAATACTTTGTTGATGTTTCCTCCGCTTCCAATTGCCACCACTTCCTGGTGACCTTTGGTAAAGGCACGAATGGTTTCCTTCATTGTGTCCCACTCAACATCTGTCACCATATTTTTCAACAGCCGTATGGTTCCGATGTTGAACGATTTTTTGTAGATGAGAATGCCATTACTGAAAAAAGATAATTCTGTACTGCCGCCGCCCACATCAATGTAGAGGTAGCTGTGGTCTTTATCCATTTTCTCGGCAACATGATTTTCATAAATCAGACCTGCTTCAAAATCCCCGGTTATAACTTCTATGGAAATGCCTGTTTCTAATTTTACTTTACGGATAATATCCTGGCTGTTGGTTGCGTCCCGCATGGCACTGGTGGCGCAGGCTATAATGTGTGACACTTCATATGCATTACATAAATGCTTAAAACTCTTCATCGTTTGCAGCATCATACCCATTTTGGGTTTAGATATATGGCCGAGATCAAATACATCAAAACCCAGCCTCAGCGGAACTCTCACGAGATTTAGCTTGTTAAATGATTCGTTTGCTTTATCATCTTTCACTACCTCTGTAATTAAAAGCCTTGCCGCATTGCTGCCTATATCTATTGCTGCTAATTTCAAAATGTCCGGGTTAAATGTTGACTGATTGACTCACGTGAATACATCAAAATTCGTACAAATAAAATGAAAATAAATTTGAAATATTTTGTTGTGGATAATTGGCGCAGAAGTGAGGTATTTCAACATTTAATGAGTGCACTTTCTGTTTCAATTTATGATTCTTTGTGCCATAGATGCTAGTTTCTGGATCAGGCTTCATAAAAATTAAAATCGTTTCTTTGAGAGCTGATCTTAATTAATTGTGGAATCAAACTGCACCAAGCTTTAACTTTCGTAGATTAGCATTTAATTAAAATTGTGTTTTTTAATAACGACGGTTTGCCTTGCAGCTGGTATTTTTCAACCAATAAAAAAATATCCGGAAGCCATCAACCAATATTCTTTTAAATGAAATCAATCAGCTCCATATTAATTATTGCCTTGCTGGTGCTGGTGCTTTCCATCATTTCTTTTGCATGGATTGGCAAGAAAGATACAGTTGATTTTACTACACAAATAAAACCAATCATCAACAAGCACTGCATATCCTGTCATGGTGGTGTAAAACAAAAGGGAGGGTTTAGTTTTTTATTCAGGGAAGAAGCCATGGCTGTAACCGAATCGGGTCAGCCTGCTATTATCCCCGGGGAACCTGCAAAAAGCGAACTAATGCGGCGCATTACCAATAAGGACCCCGAAGAAAGAATGCCCTATAAACATGATCCGCTGACCAAAGAAGAAATTAACCTGTTTAGCAAATGGATAAAACAAGGAGCCAAATGGGGCGATCATTGGGCCTATACTCCCGTTAAAAATACTCCTGTTCCTTTGCCAACTACTTTCTTTGGATTGATCAATAAAAAAAGCAGTTGGGCAAAAAACGAGGTAGATCTTTTTATTGAACAAAAATTAAATGAGCAGGAGTTGGCACCTTCTAAACAAGCCAATAAACAAACCTTGTTACGCAGGGTAAGCCTGGATATTATCGGGATGCCGGCACCAGAAAATCTTGCGAAAAAATATTTAGCTGATAACAGTGAATCAGCCTACGCAACACTGGTTGATTCATTGCTTGCCTTGCCAAAATACGGGGAAAAGTGGACTTCGTTTTGGCTTGATTTAGCAAGGTATGCTGATACAAAAGGTTATGAACGGGATGTAAACCGCAACATATGGAGATACAGAGATTGGCTCATTCATGCGTTTAACGACGACAAGCCTTACGACCGGTTTTTAACCGAACAAATTGCAGGTGATCTTTTGCCCAACCCTACAGATGATGATTATATAGCTTCTGCCTTTCATCGCAATACCATGACCAATGATGAGGGCGGCACGGATAACGAAGAGTTCAGAACATCCGCCGTAATGGACAGGGTTAACACTACCTGGCAGGCAACCATGGGTACCACTTTTGCATGCGTACAATGTCATAGCCATCCTTATGATCCTTTTAAACACGATGATTATTATAAATTCATGGCCTTTTTTAATGATACCAGGGATGAGGATACAGAAGCAGATTATCCGCTGTTGCGGCACTACAACGATTCGATGAAACTGGAGTTGGATAAGGTAGCCAACTGGATTCAGCAGAACGATAATCCTGCAAAAGCAGCAGAAGCGTACACTTTTTTAAAAACCTGGCAACCTGCTATTAACTCATTAACTGCTGATAGTTTTGTAAATGCAGAACTAAGCGATACCAAATGGCTTGCCCTCCGGAATAATGCCAGTTGCCGCTTACAAAATCTAGAGCTGCAGAATAAAAATCAACTTATTTACCGCTACCAGTCAACCATCAGCGGCGGCACCTGGACAATACATCTTGATAACCCCAAAGGGAAAGTTATTGCAATCATCCCCATCGTGCCATTGAAAAATGGATGGACGATCGCAGCATCAAACCTATTTGTTACGGCGGGGCGGCATAATTTATATTTCAGCTACAGCAATCCAACGATTACTTCTCCCGAAACAAATGGTGTAACATTCGATTGGTTTTATTTTACAGATAAACTTTCGGGAGTAGATAAAAAAGGATTTGCTGCCAACAAAGATGCCTACTGGAAGCTGCTTACGGCAGATGTACCCACCACACCCATCATGATGGAAAATCCTGCTTCCCTCCATCGTACTTCTTATGTTTTTGAGCGGGGTAACTGGTTGGTGAAAGGTAAAAAAGTAACTGCAGATGTACCACATTCTTTAAACCCGTTTCCTGCCGATGCGCCCAAAAACAGGCTCGGGTTGGCCAGTTGGCTAACGTCCGATCAAAATCCATTAACAGCCCGAACCCTGGTGAACCACATCTGGCAACAACTATTTGGAACTGGCTTGGCAGAAACACTGGAAGATATGGGCTCGCAGGGTATTGCACCAACGCATCCAGAACTGCTGGATTGGTTAAGCTATCGCCTGATGCACACAGATAAATGGAGTATTAAAAAACTGATCAAATCGATTGTACTAAGCGCCACCTACCAGCAGGATGCTGCGGTAACGCCCGCTGCATTGCAAAAAGATCCTTACAATAAATTTTACAGCCGTTCTTCCAGGGTTCGATTAACAGCAGAGCAGGTGAGGGACCAGGCCCTTTGTATCAGTGGTTTGATGAGCAGCAAAATGTATGGCCCTTCTGTTTATCCTTACCAGCCTAATGGCATTTGGCTGTCGCCCTGGAGCGGTGAAAAATGGGTACAGAGTAAAGGAGAAGACCAATATCGACGGGCATTGTACACTTATTGGAAACGCTCCGCAGCCTATCCCTCTATGATGGCTTTTGATGCAGTATCAAGAGAAGTATGTACTGTAAGGCGAATCAGCACCAACACGCCTTTGCAGGCGCTTACCACCTTAAATGATTCTGCTTTCCTGGATATTGCAAGGCATTTTGCAAACCGTATGAAACAGCAGGGTGGAGTAGCTGCCAGCAATCAGATTGCAACAGGCTTCAAGCTGGCAACCAATCATGCTATCGACGAAAAAAGTTTGCAGGCTTTGCTGAAATTATACAACACGGCCTTTAGCAGTTTTAAAAGCAACGGTAAAAAAATCAATAAAGTGATGGGCATAAATGCAACTGCTGGCGGAGCAGAAACAGCTGCATTAACAGTGGTAGCAAACGTCCTTTTAAATTTAGATGAAGTGGTTACAAAAAATTAATTCGCAACATGGAATGCTGTAAAAACAACCTGATTTTTTCGTTCATCTTTAATCAACCTAAAGCATGACCCAAAAAGAATTAAATACCCAACGCTTGGTGCAGGAAGCCATTCAGCACCATGCCCGGGTTAACTCAAGGCGTCACTTTATAAAAGAAAGTGCCATGGGACTTGGTTCACTGGCATTAGGTGCATTGTTGGGAGGTTGCAACAGTACTTCCGTTACCAATCCGGTTTCGTTTGACCCAGCATATCCTTTATTACCCAAGGCACCACCTTTTTTGGGTAAAGCCAAAAGTGTAATATACCTGCACATGGCAGGTGCTCCCTCGCAACTTGAATTATTTGATTACAAAGAGGAACTGATGAAAATGGACGGGCAGGATTGTCCGCCGTCTTTGCTGGAAAGAAAGCGGTTTGCATTTATAAGGGGTGTGCCCAAAATGCTTGGTCCGCAGGCAAAGTTTTCAAGAAATGGAAGTAGCGGTATCTGGATGAGCGATAACCTTCCGCACCTGTCATCGGTGGTTGATGAAATATGTTTGTTAAAAGCAGTAAGTACAGATCAGTTCAATCATGCGCCTGCACAGCTGATGATGCAGACGGGCTCGGCAAGATTAGGTCGGCCAAGTATTGGCTCCTGGGTTACTTATGGCCTTGGTTCAGAAAATCAAAACTTACCGGGGTTTGTTGTGCTTACCAGCGGCGGACAAAATCCCGATGCCGGTAAAAGTGTTTGGGGTAGTGGTTTTTTGCCCAGTGTTTATCAGGGGGTTCAGTGCAGAAGCGAAGGAGATCCGGTTTTGTTCATCAACGATCCGGAGGGCATCGACAGAGACCTAAGAAAGGCATCTATCGATGCAATCAACCAGGTAAATGAAGTAGAATACCAGGAGTATAAAGACCCTGAAATTCTTTCCCGTATTGCTCAATATGAAATGGCATATAAGATGCAGATAGCTGCGCCCGAAGTGATGAATATTAACAACGAGCCTTCCTATATCCATGAAATGTATGGCACGCAGCCTGGCAAAGCATGCTTTGCTAACAACGCTTTGCTGGCGAGGAAATTAGTAGAAAAAGGCGTGCGCTTTGTTCAGCTTTTCGATTGGGGTTGGGATAGTCATGGCACCAATGCAGAGCTTGCTATCGACCTTGGACTTGTAAATAAATGTAAACAAACGGATAAGGCAATCACTGCATTAATACTGGATTTAAAACAGCGTGGCCTGTTAGATGAAACCCTGATAGTATGGGGGGGAGAGTTTGGCAGAACACCCATGCAGGAAAACAGGGAAGGTAAAAAAATGCCTTTCAAAGGAAGAGATCATCATACAGAAGCATTTACCATGTGGATGGCGGGCGGCGGTATTAAAAAAGGATTTAGTTATGGAGAAACGGATGAAATTGGCTACGCTGCCATCAGTGGCAAAGTAGAGCCATTTGATATACAGGCTACCATCCTTAACCAGCTTGGATTTGATCATGAGCGTTTCACTTTTAATTTCCAGGGCAGGCCGTTCAGGTTAACAGATACAAGGGGTAAGGTGGTTAACGAGATTATTGCTTAGCAGTGGTCAGCGTGAGTTGGGAATAGAAAAAAGTAAAAAATAAAAAGTCAAAAGTAAAAAGTAAAAAGTAAAAAGTAAAAATTGGGTAGTTAATGGTGAATGGCGAATTATCTATTATTCAATTATCAATTACCAATTATT
>NZ_JACMOO010000063.1 GCF_014377975.1 Ferruginibacter sp. | reverse complement strand
CCAAATATGATGAAATGATCATTGAAGCCAGCAAGGATTTTGCAAAAAGAAGCATTGGGTGGATGACAAGAATTAAACCTTTGCGGCTTGCCGGAGGCAGGATATTATTGCCGTTGTATTCTGATGGATTTAATATGTCTATTATTGCTATTTCTGATGATGATGGCGAAACCTGGCACGAAAGCCTGCCAATTGTTGGAAGAGGAAATGTTCAGCCCGCCCTTGTACAAAAAAAGAACGGCAATATCGTAGCTTTTATGAGAGACAATGGCGATGAACCATCCAGGGTACAGGTAAGCGAATCTTCAGATAAAGGATATACCTGGAGTGCAGCCCAAAAAACAAATATCCCCAATACCGCAAGTGTAGAATTGATTGTATTAAATGATGGCCGCTGGGCATTTGTTGGTGATGATGAAGATGATGGCAGATACCGGCTAAGTCTTTATATTTCCGATGATGAAGGAAAAACATGGAAGTGGAAAAAAACATTGGAAAACGAACAAAAAGGAAAGGGCAGTTTTTCCTATCCCTGCCTTATACAAACCAATAACGGTCTATTGCATATCAGCTATTCTTATTCGCTTGTGAAGGAGGGTGAGTCGGTTAAATATGTTGTGATAGATCCAAAATCAATTCATTGATTACTGGCGGGAAATGCTTTTTGGAACCGGACTGTTGATGAAATTATCGTGAGGGAATCATTGTGTATTTTAAACATTGAATGTAAAAATCGAACCGGGGATAATTTATTTTACCGGTTAATGAATATACTATTCCATCAGGATAAATTTTAACTTGCACAGAAAGTAGATTTTCAACCAATAAAATAAGATGGAACTCATTTATATTTTACCTTCTGCCATTGCGATACTCCTGATTGTAAACATTTACTTTACGTTTAAAGCAGGTAAAAAAGAATACAGTACTGAACTGAATGAAATTAAATTTTCAACCGGCATGCTGATCCAAAATTTAAAAGATACCGAAGCGGGTTTAAAAAATGAGTTTACTGCTAATCGCCTGGAAGCAACGCAAACAGCCAGTAATTTAAGAACAGAAATCATTCAGCAGGTAACGGTATTTGGCAAAACAATTTCAGACAATATTCACATAGTATCCGAATTACAAAATAATCAGTTTACTGCATTTTCTGAACAGTTTTATAATCTCACAAATTCATTACAACAAAAATTAACTGTCTTTCAAACCAGCATAGAAACCAATAGCAAAGAGAGCCGAAAAGAACTTAAAGAAAACCTGGCTGGTTTTAAAAACGAACTCAATGAAGCGTTAAAGGATTATAAAGAAAAGCTAAGAGAAAATTTCGGAGATTTTGAAAAAAATCAACACACACAAAATACAGGCAGCTCAGAAAAGCTGGATAAATTAAAACAAACGCTGGAAACATCGATTAAAAATTTACAGGAAGGCAATGAAAAAAAGCTGGAAGAAATGCGCAATACGGTTGATGAAAAACTGCAAAAAACTCTGGAGACAAGGTTAACCCAGTCTTTTGAACTGGTAAGTAAAAACCTGGAGTCTGTACAAAAAGGATTGGGCGAAATGCAGCAACTGGCAACAGGTGTGGGCGATTTAAAAAAAGTATTAAGCAATATAAAAACCAGGGGTATTTTGGGCGAAGTGCAACTCTCTAATATTTTAGAACAGATGCTTTCGCCGGAACAATATGAAATCAATTGCATTACTAAACCCGGCACCGCTAACCGGGTTGAATTTGCCATAAAAATTCCGCAACATCACCAGGATAATAAGATGTTGCTGATGCCGGTAGATTCCAAATTTCCGATTGAAGATTATTATACATTGATTGCAGCTTACGATGCTGGTGATACCATAGCGGCAGAGCTGGCAGGAAAGGCATTGGAAAATGCCATCAAAAAATCTGCGAGGGACATACACGATAAATACATTTGCCCACCCGACACTTCAGAGATCGGATTGCTTTTTTTGCCCGTTGAAGGTTTGTATGCAGAAGCTGTGCGCAGGCCTGCTTTAATGGAAACTTTGCAAAGAGATTACCAGATTATTGTTACCGGCCCTACCACATTGTCTGCTATTTTAAATACCATTTCGTTTGGGTACAAAACAATGGCGCTGGAGCAAAGAAGCGGTGAAATTAAGAAGACGCTGAGTGCAGTAAAAACAGAGTTTGGAAAATTTGGAGATGTATTAACAAAGGCACAGGAAAAAATAAATAAAGCAAGCGAAGATATAGATGAACTGGTGGGTACCAGAACCAAAAAAATACAGGCAAAATTAAAATCTTTTGAAGAATTATCTGTGGCAGAAGTGAATGTACTTTTAGGTGATGTAACGGAGGAATAAAATTAAAAGCAGTTACCGGTTAAACAATATCTTTAAATAAAAAAGTGGATTCATAAATTTTTTTCTGATGTCTACATTCTCAAACATGCAACTGATGGTTTCTTTCAGCTCCTTACTTCGGCTGGCCTTATTTACTACAAAATTAAAGAGCCGGGGTTTGCTGGATAATATCTGCAGGTAATGACTCAGTTTTAATTCTGTCCATAATTTTGTGTACAACTCATCGTCGTATTGTTTTAAAAAATGTATAGAAAAATCATTCGCATCAATTGCTTTCTTTATCACCCTTGATGCCACTAATCCGGAAACCATTGCATTGCCGATGCCTTCACCGGTAAAAGGGTCAATCAGCGAACCCGCATCACCGGTTAATAAAAACCGGTTGCCACTGAGTTTTCTTTTTTTAGATCCCAGCGGTAGCCCCCACCCATCAATAGGTCCTTCTATTGTTGCGTTTACAAAACGATCTTTTAAAGTCGGGTGCGTCTTAATTGCCTCCAGCATTAATTGTTTAAGATTCACTTTTTTTAGCGATATACTTTTGCTGAGCATTCCTACGCCTACATTGGCGGTACCATTTGGTAATGGAAAAATCCATAGATAGCCTGGCTGCAGTTCTTTTAAAAAATGCAGCTCAATATAATTCTGTTCGTGCATTCCAGATACATTTTTATAATAGGCCCTGATCCCGGCACTGTAATGTGCCGGTTCCATTGTATGCTGTGCCATTTTTTTCGCCACAATGCTACCCCTGCCTTCTGCACCAACAATCATTTTGGTAAATATCTGTTTGCGTTCGCCGTGTTGTTTTATGGTTACCAGTAAGCCATCTTTTATTTCTTCAATATCTTCCAGCAAGGTATTGGTGAGCAATGTTGCATACTGGTTGTCAATTAATCCTGCAAGTGTATTGTCAAAATCAATGCGCTTACTTACAAAGCCGGCAGGGATTTGTTCTTTGGTATTTTTTAATAAAAAAGGTATGTCAAGGCAGGTATTGTCTGGAGCGGTAAATTGGATACCGGTACTAACAACGGCCTTGTTTTTATCGGTTAAAAAATAGTCCTGCCATGCAGGTGTTATTCTTTTTAATATGCCGACAGATTTACCGCTGAATGCATCGCCGCAAATTTTATCACGTGGAAAAACTGCTTTGTCAATTATAATGTGATTGATTTTTTCTTTCGCTAAAAAAACAGAAGTGCTTGCGCCGCCCGGGCCTGCGCCTGCTATCAGTACATCGGTTTCAAAATGTGGATTGCTCAATTGCGTATGTTTGGTAAATTATTTATGAAATATACAATAAGACAGTAATTTAATAATACTGTTATTGAATGCATGTTTGTAATTTAATGTATAAAATTATGATCCCTGTTTATCTTTATTCCGTAGTTATTTATCAATTTCAAAAAGACAATTCGAAACAATATATTTTTATACTGATCAATTCCTCTAAAAAATATCATGCGTCAGTTAGCCCTACGGAGGCTTACTAAAAAGAAAATAATAAGGTGGTAACTGACCTGGCAGGAAATATAACATCGTACGGTTCGCCTGGTTTTTGCTCCTGCGTATTTTCAACTGGGTAAGGCATCATATCTTCTCCTTCTGCTGCTGTTGTTACATATCGTTTAACCAGTTTCATCTTTTTTGCATTGGGTAAACCCTCCGGCACAAAACCTGCGATGGTATTTTCTATTGTATAATTGATAACATTTACCACCAGTGTTTTATCATCTTTAAAGGCACTCACCATCACCTGCCGGGCTGCGGCTGTTTCGCTTAAACCATCACTTCTGCTGGTTTGCAGCCGGTACATGCCTGGACGAACAAATAAACTGTAATGACCCAGCGCCCATAAATTTTTGGTAATAGTATATAGTTTGGCAGAATCTTTATTTGCCAGGGCATTTAATGCCACAAGATAATACTGGGTATTGCTATCTGCTGCACCCGGTTCAAAAGCATTCCAGAAATGCCATGCGGTAGCATTGCCAGCTGTAAAATCCTGGTGAATTACTTTAGCCAGGAAAAGCGCACAATCCATTGCGCTTCTTTTAATATCCTTTACATTTTCTTTAAAGCCATCGCCCAACATACAATATTCAGATTGCCAGTATTCCAGACCGGCATCGTACTTTTTTAATGTATCTTTTAATTTATTTCTTACACTGATGAGGTTGTCGTCGCCATTATCGGTAAAATAACCATGTCCTTCAACAAAGGGTGTTGCATGGCTTAAATTACCAATATACAAATCACTCCCGGGATCCCAGAAACGGGCAATTTGGCGGGAGGCTTTAACATTGGAGTCATACAAATGATTCAACATTCCGGCTTCAGTAATTAATATTTTTGTAGTAGCTTTTTGTCGTTGCAGGCCTTTGTTTAAAGCTTTTACAGTCTTGTAAATTTCTTCGTTTGTCCACGGACTCCCTTCCTGCTTTGCTTCACCAAAAGTTCCGCTCCAGTCCCATTGAGGCTCATTAACAGGACTTATATAATTGAAATGGCAATTGATCTTATCAAAATGCCGGACTACTGTTGATAAAAAACCGGCATAGTCTGCATATTTATTTTCCTGTAAATTACTTTTCTCATCTTTTCTTAATTTATATCCCAACCCATTTTTTGTAAACTGCACTGGTGGGCTGTTTACAAATGCTATCAGATCTTTTACGCCCTGTTTTTTCGCCTGTTTTAATAACCAGATATAGCCTTGTTGTTTGCTCCAGTCATACTTGCCTTGGGGTGAAAGAAAACACTCAACACGATGGGCGGGATTTTTAATGCCGCTGCTATCTCCCTGCTCTGCCGTACCGGCGCCTATATTAAAACGAAAGGCCGAAAGGCCAATACCCTTTGGTTGTCCATTGTTTTCAAATGCCCGGCTAAACAACACGTCAGCCATTCGTTGCTTTGCATCTGCAGGCCATTTTTTGCCAATTTCTTCCCCAAACCAGCAGGCGGATGCGCCAATATTTCTAATTTTTTGAACGCTATCATGTAGATTAATCGTAAATACAACCCGGGTATTTCGCTGCGAAAATGCAGGCAACAATAGCAGCATCAACCCCAGATTTAATAATAAAATTTTCATGTTTGCATTTTTTAAAAAAATGATTGCCTTACTTTTTATAAATAATAATTCTCCCTCTAAAAAAATGATCTTTCCTTTTCGGATGATTCCACTTTAAAAAAGAATTACAAACTGCCAGTTCTGCCGCCATCAACCGGAATGTTTACGCCATTAATATATCCCGCTGCAGGCGTACATAAAAAAGCGGCCACCGCTCCAAATTCTTCTGGTTCGCCCAGTCGTTTAGCAGGTATGGAACTAATAATATTTTTTTCAATTTCTTCTGGTTGTTTTCCCTGGTCAGCGGCTTGTTTTGCAAACAAATATTTAAGCCGGTTAGTATTGGTATAGCCTGGTAAAACATTGTTTACAGTAATTCCTCCATAACCAATTTCGTTCGCCAGTGTTTTAGCCCAATTAGCCATCGCAGCCCTTACGGTATTTGAAATACCCAAACTATTAATAGGTTGTTTAACCGCTGTTGATACAATATTGATGATGCGTCCGTAGCCCGCTTTTTGCATAGCGGGCACTAAAAGTTGCGCCAGTAAGTGGCTGCTGATAACATGCGCAAGAAATGCCTTTTCCAATTCTGCCGCATCGGTATTAATCATTGGCCCCGAAGGAGGCCCGCCTGCATTGTTTATTAAAATATGTATGATTCCGTTTTGCAACATCCAGTTGCTTACAATGGATTTGGCTGTTTCGGGAACCGTAAGGTCAAACACTAAATAATGATGTTGCTGGCCTGCACTGCAATCCAGGTGCAATAGTGCTTCTGACAGTTTACTTTCTGTTCGGCTTGCTATAATAACGGTTGCCCCAAGCAATGCCAGTTCTTTTGCAGTGGCCAGGCCAAGGCCTTGCGAACCACCGCAAACAAGAGCAGTTTTATCAATAAGGTTAAGATTCATGTTTAAAATTTATACTCTTCTCTTTCAGGTGTAAAAACATCCAGCAATTCGCAGGCCGTAATGGCTCTGCCACTGTGTAATACGTATGGGGGAATTACCGCAACAGAGCCTGGCTGCATCAACCTGGTTTCACCACCTACGGTTAATTCAAAACTGCCTTTCAGTACATTGGCTACCTGTTCGTGCAGGTGGGCATGCTCGGGTACTTTTGCTCCGGCTTCTACATCCCAGTAAACAAAACTCATGGTACCTGTGTGAATGGTACGCCCGGTAAAGCCGGGAAAAATTTCTTTAGTAGCTAATTTTTCTAATTCAATAAAAGACATACAACATAATTTATTAAACAAATGTAATAAGAAGATGATAAGCTATGTCAGTTTGTTTGCAATAATACTTTCCCGGCTTATGTAATTAAAAAAAACTTCCCTGTTATTATAAAAAAACGCGGATTGTTGCAACAATAATTTATTTACAAAATTTAAAATAGATATTTTAAAAAATAGTTGTATTTTTAACCACTGCAATGATACCCTGAATACAATATCCGTTTAACAGCCTCCGTTTTCAATAACTAATTTTTGTCGTTTAACATCTTTAGAATTCCCCATTAATCTGGCACGACAAATGCAGATTACGTTATAATATCCTGCAATAATTTTAATGATTTATTTATCCCTATCCT
>NZ_JACMOO010000357.1 GCF_014377975.1 Ferruginibacter sp. | reverse complement strand
TTGGTGGAACCTCTTTATTTTTTTTTGATAACCGGAGCATAGTTTGTAATAAGGGTAAAGGATTTATTTACGTAAAAAATTCTGTCTTTTATATAACCATGACAAATTTACTGGTGATTATGTTGCACCGGTTTGATACCCACTTCAAAATTTCGGCTTATTTTTGTACCATAGACAATGAAAATTACTTATAACCATACCAAATATAAAGAAGAAGTTGACGTAATTACAGAGTTAGACGAATACCATAGCCTGGTTGTGTGGAACGATGAGGTAAATAGTTTTGATTGGGTGATAGAAACCCTGGTGGAAATTTGTGGACATTCGGCGGAACAGGCCGAACAATGTGCCATTATTATTGATAGCAAAGGAAAATATGCGGTTAAAGATGGCAGTTTCGAGTTGCTTAAACCCATGTGCGATGCCATTACAGAGCGGGGCATTGGTGCAACTATCGAGGAAATGGCTAGGTAGCCTGTCCATAAACACCGGCGCTATATCCCGGGAAGTTATTTGTAATCTTCATACTTTATTTGGCTGCTGATTATCTCCATTAAGAAATCATTATGTTTTATTTTTTGGTCCCGGCTAAAAAGCCTTGGTGATCATCGTTGCATCGCCCTCTTTTACCGCATACCATTGGGCAACTTTTACAGAAGCGTACCTGGTAAAAATTTTTTATTTTATCTGCAGTCTCCTGATAGGTGCTGTACAAATTTTATCTTTACAAAATGGTTGTATTAAATGATAAGCTGGTATTTCCTCCTGTTGAAATGGCAACCCCCGAAGGCATCATTGCCATTGGCGGCGACCTTGGTACGGAGCGGTTATTACTAGCTTACCGCAGTGGTATTTTTCCCTGGTACAACCAGGATGAACCCATTGTATGGTGGAGCCCAGATCCACGTTTCGTGCTGTTTCCCGACAAACTAAGAGTTACTAAAAGTATGCAGTCTGTGCTCAACAATGGCAGTTTCCGTTTTACCATTAACCGGGCTTTTAGCAAAGTGTTGCAAAACTGTAAAACCATTACCCGCCAGGGTCAGGAAGGCACCTGGATAACCCCTGCTATTGAACAAGCATATACAAAGTTGCATGAACTTGGGTATGCGCACAGTGCCGAAGCATGGATGAATGGCGAACTGGCAGGCGGCCTGTATGGCATTCGGCTAGGCAACGTATTTTTTGGCGAAAGCATGTTCAGCAAAGTAAGCAACGCCAGCAAGTTTGCTTTTATTAATTATGTGCATCAGTTGCAAAAAGAAAAAGTAACACTGATAGATTGCCAGGTGTATACTGCACACCTTGAAAGCCTGGGTGCAAAGATGATAGAGCGCAACAGGTTTATGGTATTGCTTGCTGAAAATTTATAAGTTCACACCAGGTTACAGACCCATTCCGGGTTCCATCACATTTTTTGCCGGTTCCGTCACATATACAATAACGCATTTTAAGGGCAGCCTACTTTTGCTAAAAATATAAAACGATGAAAGTAAGATGGAGGCAACACGAATTGATATTTGTTACAATACTGGCTGTAATTGCGCTTGCCGGGTATTTATGGAATGTACACAATACACCGATAGATGCGTTTGCCAGTCCGTTTATTAATACGCATACCCCATTTAATTTATACCTGAATGTCTTGCTACCCGATATTGGTTTGGTGTTACTGGCTTACCTGACTTACCTGTTTATAAACCTGTTTATCATTCCCCGCTTATTGTTTCCAAAAAAAATGGAAGCCGGTACTGCCCAGGTTTCCATATCATTCAACAAAATGAAAATTTCGTTGAAGGGTATGGCTGGTAAAGTAGCAAAAAAAATGGTGTGGCTGATGTTGCAAATTCTTTTAATTGTTTTATTGCTTGGCACGGCTAACAATATTGCTACTTATTTTACACATCAATGGCAATTCAATTATCCCGGTTTTTCTATTTTTTTTAATAAATACATTCCCGACTCCCAACTGAATATTCGGGCTGGTTATGCAGTGGTATTGTTTTCGCTGGGTTTATACGCCTTGTATGTAGGTGTACGTGAAATTGTCATTAACCAGGTTGAAAGACCGGAAGGCAGAAGAGATTTCAGGATTTTGATCTGCAATGAACTTACACTATTTTTAGCCGAATTGATATTACTGCCTTGCTTTTTAAGATCATTCAAGCTTGATGAAGGACATGGATTTTTCATACCATATTTTTCCTTTGTAATTCCTTTGTTTCTGGTATTGATGAGCAACACTTACTGGTTATTTCCACTTAAGGGGACAAGATCATTTTTAAGTAAACCTATTCTTACACGCTTATTATTATCAACCCTTTTATATACCCTCCCTTTTATTTTTCTCTTATCCCTCTCACCATACGTTTTTATCGGACGTATTTTTCTTGTTTGCTGGTTAAGTCAGTTATTTATTTTAACACCCATTACATGGCTGGCCTTTCAGCAAAAAAAAGATAAAATACTTGCACTGATGGGTGCACAAAAAGAGTTGATAAAATCAAAAGCTGATTTTCAATTCCTGCGGTCGCAGATAAACCCACATTTTTTGTTCAATGTACTCAACACTTTATACGGCACTGCCTTGCAGGAAAATGCAGGCCGCACAGCGGAAGGCATTCAAAAACTGGGCGACATGATGCGTTTTATGCTGCATGAAAACAACCTTGATTTTATAGATATGCATCAAGAAGTTGATTACCTGAATAATTATATCGCCTTACAAAAACTGCGCACACAATATAGTCCTGAAATTACTATTGAAGACAATATCAGCGGGCAAAACTGTAAGCATAAAATAGCACCTATGCTGTTAATACCGCTTGTTGAAAATGCTTTTAAACATGGTATCAGCCTTAAAGAAAAATCATGGATAAAGATCAGCCTTCATTGCAATGAAATAGATATTTTGTTTGAAGTACGCAACAGTGTGCACCAGCGGCAGGAGAACGATCCTGAAAAAGATAAATCCGGTATTGGCTTTAAGAATGTATTAGAACGCCTAAAATTAATTTACCCTGGTAAATTCCAGATAGCTGTTAATGAGGATGGCAAGGAGTTTTTTATACAACTTTCCATTCAGCCATAACTCTTTTAATAATTTATTCCACAACCACCATAAACAAATTTATAATGAAATCAATCATATTATCTATCTCCATTTTAATAAGTATATCCATATATGCACAAACCAATAATACTATTGTAATAGGAAAAGGAGACAGTGTGTATTCAACCATTTTACAAGAAAACCGGAAGATATGGATACATATGCCGGATACAACTTCGCCGGATGGTATTTTTGCAAAACACCATTACCCGGTAGTATATCTTTTGGATGGGGATGAAAATAATTTTACTACCGTTGCCAGTATGATACAGGCCGCCGGAGGAGGTGGTGGTAACATTTCTTTTCCGCAAATGATAGTTGTAGGCATACCGAATACTGACCGCAGCCGTGATCTTACTCCTACACACGTAAACGCCGCTCCTATGCTGGATAGCATGTCTGCTGCACACTCAGGTGGTGGCGAAAATTTTATTTCATTTATACAAAAAGAACTGATTCCGCATATTGACTCTTTATATCCAACCGCTCCATATCGTTTATTGATCGGTCACTCATTTGGCGGGTTAACGGTTATGCATGTACTATTAAATCATACCAGCTTGTTTAATGCCTTCGTGGCCATTGACCCAAGTATGTTTTGGGATGATCAAAAATTATTAAAACAAGCAACAGCAGTGCTGGCGAAAAATAATTTCGAAAGCCGCTCACTGTTTCTCGCTGTGGCAAATACAATGGCCAAAGGAATGGATACTTTGCAGGTTCAGACAGATACTGACATGATGAGCCTCCATATCCGTTCTATTTTACAACTCGGGCATTGCCTTGCAGCCAATACAAAAAACGGGTTGGCCTTTAACTGGAAATATTATCCCGAATATGATCATGGCGCTGTGCCATTGGTTGCCGCATATGATGCCATTCGTTCCATCTTTGCTTTTTACAATTTTAATTTTCCTTACCGGGAATTTTTTGATACTGCTTTTAAAGCAGATACCATCCTGACTGCACATTATAAAATAGTGAGCAAACAAATGGGCTATAAGGTTTTTCCGCCTGAACAAATGGTGAATGTATTGGGCTACCAGCTAATGGGATCAAAACAATTTGGCAGAGCCCTGTACTTTTTTAAAATGAATACGGATAATTACCCTGAAAGCTTCAATGCCTATGATTCAATGGGCGATTTGTATGATGCCATGAGCGATAAAAAACAGACAATCGCAGCTTATTCAAAAGCATTGGCCCTGAGAGATTTTCCTGATACCCATAACAAACTGGAACAATTAAAAAAACGAAAATGATCCTGCTTAAAAAGAAGGATTTACTTTTGACCAAACAAACTCACCATGCTGAAAGCAATTGCCATAGACGACGAACCGATTGCACTGGAAGTTGTAAAAAGCCTTTCTGCAAAAATAGCTTTTATCAAATTGCTGAATTGTTTTACCAATGCGTTTAAAGCCATTGATTTTTTACAGCAGGTAAAAGTTGACCTTATCTTCCTTGATATTAAAATGCCGGATATTTCCGGCATTGATTTTTTAAAATCGCTTTCCAATCCACCAATAATAATATTTACCACGGCCTACAGTGAGCATGCGGTGCAGAGTTTTGAACTGGATGCCATTGACTATTTATTAAAACCTTTTTCGCTATCTCGGTTTTTAAAAGCATGCAATAAAGCAAATGAACAATTTTTGCTCAGAAACAAAACCATTGCGCAATCACAGGAACTAGCAGCCATTTTTATAAAGAGCGGTTACGAAATTATTAAAGTCGAACCGGAGACTATTTTGTATGCAGAAAGCGGCGGCAATTACGTGCAGTTTGTTTTGGAGAACCGTAAAATTGCCTCCCGCCTCACCATGAGTGAAACAGAAGCTTTATTACCTGCACCGGATTTTATAAGGGTTCACCGCTCTTATATTGTTTCTAAAAAACACATTCAAAAAATGAATAGAAAAAGTATCTGGATAAAACAAACTGAGCTACCTATTGGCGCAGCTTATCTTTCTGCCATTGAAAAAATAACTAAATAAATACCGTGCTTTATTTTTAAAAGGAACCAGAAAAGGGCCTGCCATTAATAATAGATCAGGATTTATTTAAGAGTAGTCTGTAGAAACAAAAAAACGCAGGCAAAAATTACCTGCGTTCTATCATTTATTTTTTTCAATTACGATCCGCAACTTACACAGCCGTCCTGCATGGTACAGGTTGGGCCGGTAAAATCAGTATCAATATCATCTACATTATTTTTATTTTCATCCGCAGTAATTTGCGGTATCACCGGTGCCATTTCTTCGCTGCCTTGTTTTTCGATGGTGAACTGTACAGCTTGTGTGGCGGCTTGTGAACGCAGGTAATACATGCCTGTTTTCAATCCTTTTTTCCAGCCATAAAAATGCATGGAAGTTAACTTGGAAGACGTTGGGCTATCCACAAATAAATTCAGCGACTGGCTCTGGCAAATAAACGCACCGCGGTCTGCAGCCATGTCAATTAAATTGCGTTGCTTTATTTCCCAAACTGTTTTGTACAGTTCTTTTAAGTCAGCCGGTATTTCTGTTATTTTCTGGATAGAACCATTGGCAGCAATGATCCTGTTCTTCATGTCATTGTTCCACAAACCCAGGCTCACTAAGTCTTTCAGCAAATGTTTGTTTACAATAATAAATTCACCACTCAATACCCTTCTGGAATAAATGTTGGACGTGTATGGTTCAAAACATTCGTTGTTACCCAATATCTGTGAAGTAGATGCAGTAGGCATTGGTGCAACCAGCAAACTATTTCTTGTGCCATGCTCTACCACTTCTTTTCTTAAGCTATCCCAGTCCCAGCGGTTGCTTGGCTGTACGTTCCACATATCAAACTGAAAAATACCTTTTGATAACGGAGAACCATGAAAGCTTTCGTACGCGCCTTCTTTAATGGCCAGGTCTTTACTCGCCGTCATGGCTGCAAAGTAGATGGTTTCAAAAATATTTATATTTAATATTTTAGCAAGCTCGCTTTCAAAAGGAAGGCGCAATAAAATGAATGCATCGGCCAAACCCTGCACACCTAATCCAATAGGACGGTGGCGCATGTTGCTGTTCTTTGCCTCTTCAACAGGATAATAATTATTGTCAATTATCTTATTTAAATTTAAGGTAGCCTGGTAAGTTACTTCGTACAACTTATCCATATCAAACTTTTCATTGATAACAAAACGGGGTAATGCTATTGAGGCCAGATTACATACTGCTACCTCATCCGGGCTGGTGTATTCAATAATTTCTGTGCAAAGGTTACTGCTTTTGATAGTGCCCAGGTTTTGCTGATTGCTTTTGCTGTTGGCAGCATCTTTATACAACATATAAGGCGTACCGGTTTCAATCTGCGAATCTAAAATAGCAAACCAAAGTTCCTGTGCCTTGATGGTTTTTCTTGCTCTGCCCTCTTCTTCATATTTGGTGTACAAGGTTTCAAATGCTTCCCCATAACAATCACTCAGGCCCGGTGCTTCGTTGGGACAAAACAAACTCCATTGTCCGTCAGCTTCTACTCTTTTCATAAAAAGGTCGCAGATCCACAAAGCGTAAAATAAATCTCTTGCACGCATTTCTTCTTTACCATGATTTTTTCTCAGGTCTAAAAAAGCAAATATATCTGCATGCCATGGTTCTAAATAAACAGCAAATGCGCCTTTGCGTTTGCCTCCGCCCTGGTCAACATAACGGGCTGTATCATTAAAAACTCTTAGCATGGGAACAATACCGTTGCTGGTACCGTTTGTTCCGCCAATATAACTTCCAGTTGCACGGATATCGTGTATTGCTAAACCAATACCACCAGCACTTTGGGAGATTTTGGCGGTTTGTTTCAACGTATCATAAATACCATCAATGCTGTCTTCCTTCATGGTAAGCAAAAAGCAACTGCTCATTTGCGCCTTGGGTGTACCAGCGTTAAATAATGTAGGCGTAGCATGTGTAAACCAGCGCTCGCTTAACAGGTTATATGTTTTAATTACACTGTCAATATCAGCCTTGTGAATACCGACTGCAACCCGCATAAACATGTGTTGCGGACGTTCAACAATCTTACCATCTATCTTTAAAAGGTATGCTTTTTCCAATGTTTTAAAACCGAAATAATCAAATCCAAAATCACGGTCGTATATAATTGTGCTATCCAATACTTCTGCATTTTCTTCAATCACCTGCCAAACATCATCGGCCAGCAAAGGTGATTTTTTTCCATTCGATTTATCAACATACAGGTACATTTTCCTCATCGTTTCCGAAAAAGATTTGATGGTATTTTTATGCAGATTGCTCACGGCAATCCTGGAAGCTAAAATAGCATAGTCTGGATGTTTGGTGGCTAATGAAGCCGCCGTTTCGGCAGCAAGATTATCCAGTTCGGTGGTGGGCACGCCATCGTAAATACCTTCAATTACTTTTTTTGCTACATCAATTGCGTTCACCAACGGACTTAAACTGTAAGATAACTTTTCAATACGGGCCGTTACCTTATCAAACTTAATAGTTTCTTTTTTACCATTTCTTTTAATTACGTGCATAGCTTTCTAAACTTTATATATAGAGGAGATAATTGTTTCCTGCTTTAAATGTAACAGACAGAAAAGCTAACAATTAAATTGAAAATTGCTGCTTAAATTGTTTCCACAGATGTTAATTACTTTTTTAAAAGTCTTCTTCGAGGGAAAACGCCTGCGATTCTTTAGTGCCCATTACACCTGATTTCTGGTAGTCGCCCACTCTTTTTTCAAAGAAGTTGGTTTTACCCTGCAGGGAAATCATTTCCATAAAATCAAACGGGTTGGTGGCGTTGAACATTTTAGGATAGCCCAGCTCCGCCAGCCATCGGTCGGCAACAAACTCAATGTATTGCTGCATCAGTTTAGCATTCATCCCAATCAATGCAACAGGCAAGGCTTCTGTTACAAATTCTTTTTCAATGGTAACGGCATCAGCTATAATTGTAAATACTTCATCCTTTGTTAATTTCTTTTCAAGCATGCTGTACAATAAACAGGCAAACTCGCAATGCAGGCCTTCATCACGGCTTATTAATTCATTGCTAAAAGTTAAACCAGGCATCAGCCCTCTTTTCTTCATCCAAAAAATGGAACAAAAGCTACCGCTAAAGAAGATACCTTCAACCGCTGCAAATGCCACAAGGCGTTCTGCAAAATTTCCTTTATCGATCCAGCGCAAAGCCCATTCAGCTTTTTTCTTAACGGCTGGAACGGTATCAATGGCATGAAACAGCCGTTGCTTTTCTTTGGGATCTTTTATATAATTATCAATTAATAACGCATAGGTTTCTGAGTGAATATTTTCCATCATAATCTGGAAACCATAAAAGCACCTTGCCTCGGGCAACTGCACTTCGCTCATAAAATTAACGGCCAGGTTTTCGTTTACAATACCATCGCTGGCCGCAAAAAAAGCAAGGATGTGAGAAATAAAATGACGCTCCCCGTCGTTAAGGTTATCCCAGTCTTTCTGATCGCTGCTTAAATCAATTTCCTCCGCCGTCCAAAAACTGGCTTCATGCTTTTTATACATTTCCCACACTTTGGGATATTTAATTGGGAGGATAACAAAACGGTCTTTGTTTTCTCTTAAAAGTAATTCTGAACTGTTGTTGCTTTCTGACATGATGATGTTGTTAATTGTTTATGTAAACGCAATTTGAAAAACGGATATCTAGAGTAAACCAACAGTTGATTGGATTTACTAAAATGCCGTGATCCTTATTGCGATGATGTTGCGCTTTTTTGCTCAGGTGTTTGGCCAATCAATAACCGGGCGTAAATAATAAATTTTCCTTTGAAAAAAATTTAATTACTATTACTACTCTTAGTGGCTAACAGCACTAATTTCATATTTTTAGTAATAATATTTTTGACGATCTTCCGGTTAACGGCACCTGCCTGAACAATTGCAATAGTACTACCCCTTTTTTATTGCATTTATAAAAGTTAGTAACACAATTTGTTAATATCGTTTGAAACCTTTGTGCAGTATGTATTGTGTTACATATTGCTTTTTTTTCAACATTTTTTTCAAGATTGGGTATAAAAAAATATTAAAAATTCAAACAATTTTTTATTCTGTAAAAACCATCATTTTTATCCCCGGGAAAGCTGATTTTTTTTCCATTTTTAAAATAAAGCCGGGAGATAAAACTACTTTCCAAATTTTTGCTTAAGCGCTGCCAATGCATCCTGCAATGGTAATTCAGCCACCGGCTTTTTTACCGTTGTAAAACCTGGCGCAGCCTCACGGCCGCCTGAATTGTGTTTTGCATATTGTTTTCTGGCTGGCCCTTCTTCTGTTTGTTTAATAGACAGGGCAATTCTTTTTCTTACCGTATCAACTTCCAGCACTTTTACTTTTACGTGTTGATTCAGTTTCAATACTGCACTGGGATCGGTAATATACGTATGCGAAATTTCGGATACATGCACCAACCCATCCTGTTTTACACCGATATCTATGAATGCACCAAAGCGGGTAATATTGGTTACTACACCCGGTACTTCCATCCCTACTTTTACATCATCAATGCCATAAATATTGGCAAATTCAAAAGCTGCTGCTTCACTGCGTGGATCAAGGCCGGGCTTCTTTAATTCATTCAGGATATCCTTTATTGTAAGCTCCCCTATTTGTTCGGTAGCATATTTTTTTGCATCTACTTTTATTAACAATTCTTCTTTTCCGATCAGTGCTTTTACTTCTACGCCAAGATCCTTTGCCATGGCCTCTACTAACAAATATGCCTCCGGATGTACGGCACTTTGATCCAGCAACTCTTCCCCTTCTTTAATACGCAAAAACCCGGCACATTGTTCAAATGCTTTACCCCCCAGGCGGGGCACTTTTAACAATTGTTTACGGCTGGTAAACTTTCCAATCTCGTTGCGGTATTTGATGATATTATCCGAAAGTGTACTACCAATGCCACTTACATAACTCAGCAAATGTTTACTGGCGGTATTTAAATTTACACCCACATTGTTTACACAGCTAATAACGGTAGCATCCAACCGTTCTTTTAAACGAAACTGGTTTACATCATGCTGGTACTGGCCCACACCAATACTTTTTGGATCAAGCTTTACAAGTTCTGCCAAGGGGTCCATCAACCTTCTGCCAATACTTACTGCGCCACGTACCGTAATATCCTGGTCTGGAAATTCCTCTCTCGCTATTTCGGAAGCTGAATAAATAGATGCTCCATCTTCATTTACTAAAAATACCGGTAAACCAAGCTGAAGGCTTTTTATAAAATTATCGGTTTCCCTTCCAGCCGTTCCATCGCCAATGGCAAAAACTTCAATACCGTATTGCTGTACCAGGTTTTTAATTTTAATGGCTTCTGCCGCCACCTTATTTGTTTCGTGCGGAAAGATAAGATCGGTTTTTTGCAGCTCGCCTTTTTCATCCAGGCAAACTACTTTACAACCTGTTCTGTACCCAGGATCAATGGCCAAAATTCTTTTGCTTCCAATAGGAGAACTCAGCAATAACTGGCGTAGATTTTCTGCAAAAACATTGATGGCTTCTTCATCCGCCTTGGTTTTTAAAGCAGTTCTGAATTCAGTCTCCAGGCTCGGTTGCAACAACCTTCTGTAAGCATCTTTCACTGCCTTACGCAACTGATCGCTGCAAGTGCTCATTCCTTTTATATACATTGCCTCAATCATTTCCAAAGCAGCTTCTTCTGCCGGCGAAATGGCTATGCGTAAAAACCCTTCCAGAAAACCACGAAGCACTGCCAGTATCCGATGCGAGGGTGCTTTGGAAATAAATTCGGAAAACTCAAAATAATCCTTGTATTTGATACCCGCTGTTTCTTTATCGGCTACCACTTTACTTTGCAGCGTGGCCTCGTTTTCAAACAGCTTACGCAGCTTTGCCCTAACGGGTGCATTTTCATTTATCTGCTCGGCAATAATATCCCTGGCACCTTGCAAAGCCGCATCTGCATCCAAAACTTTTTCGTTAATAAAACCGGTGGCCGTAGCAACGATGTCGATATCTTTTTGTTCCAGTAAAAAATTAGCCAGCGGTTCCAAACCATTCTCCCGGGCGGTTTGGGCTTTTGTTTTTCTTTTTGGTTTATAAGGCAGATAAATATCTTCCAGTTCTGCAAGGGTGGTTGCCTTATTTATTTTTGCCTGCAATACTTCCGTCATTTTCTTCTGGTCGGTAATGGTTTTTTCGATGAAGGTTTTACGTTCATGAAACTCTTTTAAAAATTTCTCCTCATCCTGTATTTGCTGTATCTGAACCTCATCCAGCGCACCGGTTTTATCTTTGCGGTAACGGGCAATAAAGGGGATGGTAGCGCCTTCTGCAAATAAACTTAGTACAGCTTCTACCTGCTGTAATTTTATATTTAATTTTTGGGCAATTGGTTGTACGAAGTCTGACATGTTGTTACTAATTTTAAAATTCAGGGCTGCGAAAATAGTGTTGTGAAGGGAAAGAAAAAATAGGAAATTTAATTTTGAAAGCTTAGGTTAGCCGGAGCCAGGCTAATACGCTTTTCCGGATTTTTTTCTACAAAAGAATAAATACTGTTGCGGATGGTATCATTATCAGCATAAGGATTTAAGTGTATTTTTAAGTCGTCGGCAGATGTGAAATTAGTGCCTGAAGGCAGATAACCCATGCCCCAAAAACTGCCTCTTTCAATTAACAAACATAATTTTTCTGCTTCCCGGATACCTTTATCCATTACTGCAAATGTGGGTAAGTTTTTTTCGAGCGCCTCTATCGCCTGCTTTATTTTGGTATTGTATAAATCAGGTGGATCTAACAACTGCAGTTCCGTTTCAGTAAAAGGCGTTTTATCAATAAAACAAAGTTTTTCATTCAGCGCAAATTCTTCCGCCATTTTTTTTATCATCACCAGGCCCTCATGTAATAAATTAAAACAATACAATGCGGGGATATTTTTTTTCTTCTTGTCAATCGCCAGTCGCAGGTAGCCACGATTGTCTTCAAACTGGTACAGGGCAAACTTTTGTACCGGTTGTTTTTGACTGTAATTATATTTCGGCCACAACCTTTTAATTTCTGCACTTTCCAAAACAATTGCCTCCAGTTCTGTTGCACATTCCTTAAAGCTTATTCTGCAGATGATGCGTAAAAAATTTTGCCGCTTTCTATCCGGATCGTTGTGGGTAAAATGACTGCTGACCCTTTTTTTTATGTTGATGGCTTTGCCCACATACACAATCTTATCTTTTGTATCATGAAAATAATATACACCCGGTGCCACAGGCAGGCAGGCTATATCTGCCTTGGTTAAATGTAATGGCAGCCATTGTTCAGCCGATGATTTTTTAAGCATTTGTTCAATGTGTTCGTTTCCACCATTGGCTATACAATGCTCCAGTAATTTTACAGTGGCTTTGGCATCACCGCCCGCACGGTGCCGGTTATCAATGGGCAGAGACAGCGAACGGCAAAGGTTACCAAGACTATAAGATGCTAAGCCGGGAAATATTTTTCTGCTCAACCTTACGGTACATAACTTTTTTTCTGCCAGTTCGTACCCGGCAACTTTCAGGTGATATTTTACAAAAGAATAATCGAAGTTTACATTGTGCGCCACAAAAATGGTGTCATTTAATAATTCATAAATTGTGGCGGCCACGTCTTCAAAAAGGGGCGCACCGGCAACCATATAATTGTCAATGCCTGTAAGGGATGTGATATAAGCTGGTATTTTTTGTAAGGGGTTGATCAGCGTTTCAAAATGTTTTACCACTCTTTCACCATCATGAATAAACAGGGCGATTTCAGTAATGCCATTTGCAGAAGCATGGCCGCCGGTGGTTTCTATATCAACTATTGCATACATTAGATTTCAAATGTACAAATACTAAAGGAATTAGTAATATTTTATTTTTTTGATTACACGGATTAAGGCAGATTACACTAATTGTTTTGTTGCATGAATTTTAAGCCCCGAATTACACCAATAAAATTTTGTTTATAATAGGACAGTTAAGCCGTCAATGCGTTCGAAATGTTTTTTATTCAATGTAGCAATGGGTAGGTTTTGGTTCATTGCCGTTGCTGCTATAAAAAGGTCGGCCAGGTCGATTTGCTTTCTTTTTCGTTTGAGCGCTGTATTTATAAATATGGCCGCGTCAACGCATTTTTCATCAAAAGTTATAATTGAAATTATTGACAATATACTGTTCCAAAATTCCATCTGGTTCGGCGTAGCGCCTGAATACAGTTCGTATTTTGTAATGGTAGAAATGACAAATTCATATTCCTGATCAATTAGGGTTACCCAAACAGCATTGGCTTTATTTGCCTTTCGGTAGTAATCAATGAGTATCGATGTATCAACCAGGATTATTTTGTTCGCCATTGATTGATAGCTTCTCTATTATTATCAATGGTTGCTAACTGTTTTTTAGTTGCCACCGGTCCTTTTAAAAGAAGCGATTTTAAATCAGTCTGCCCATGCCCTTTGGTAATTTTCTTTTCAATTTCAGCCTTAAGCTTCCGTAGTTTTCCTGTTGATAAAGTATTTACGATTTTTACTAATTGATCAAACGCTATGTCTACTTCTACCTGCATAGTTCAAATGTAAGAAATTTTAGCCACCAACTACACTTTGATAAAAGTAGCCTCAATAATTCGGTGCAGGAGTGCAATTCAGCGCAACGGACAGGCTACTGAAAAAGAAGTTAAAAGCATTGATTATCCGTCCAAACAAAACGTCAAACAAAAAAAACGCCATCGCCATTGATAGCTTATTTTTACAAAGCAATTAAAATAATCAATTATGGATTTTCAACTTTCTGAAGAGCATCTGATGATTCAAAAAGCGGCGAGAGATTTTGCCATCAATGAATGCCTGCCGGGCGTGATTGAAAGAGATGAATTACAACGCTTTCCCAAAGAACAAATTGAAAAATTAGCCGACCTTGGTTTTATGGGCATGATGGTAAAACCGGAATATGGCGGCAGTGGTATGGATACCATCAGCTACGTATTGGCCATGGAAGAGATCAGTAAAGTGGATGCCAGCGTAAGCGTTTGCATGAGTGTTAACAACAGTCTGGTTTGTTATGGTCTGCAGGAATATGCCAATGAAGCGCAGCGGCAGCAATATTTAATTCCACTGGCACAGGGTAAAAAAGATGATCAGTTATACATCGGCGCTTTTTTATTGAGCGAGCCGGAAGCTGGCAGCGACGCTACTTCACAGCAAACCACTGCAGAAGACAAAGGCGATTATTATTTATTAAATGGTGTAAAAAACTGGATCACCAATGGCAATAGTGCGAGCGTTTACCTGGTGATTGCACAAACAGATGTAAGCAAGGGCAGCCGAGGCATCAATGCTTTTATTGTAGAAAAAAACTGGCCGGGTGTAGTGGTTGGTGCTAAAGAAAATAAACTCGGTATCCGCGGAAGCGATACGCACACGGTTTTATTCAACGATGTAAAAGTACCCAAAGAAAACCGCATTGGCGAAGATGGCTTTGGTTTTAAATTTGCCATGAAAACACTGGCCGGAGGCCGCATTGGCATTGCCTCGCAGGCGTTGGGCATAGCCAGTGGTGCGTATGAAAGAGCGCTTGCATACAGTAAAATACGCAAGGCTTTTGGTAAAGAAATTATGCAGCACCAGGCTATACAATTTAAGCTGGCAGATATGGCTACTAAAATTGAATGTGCCCGCCTGCTTTGCCTGAAGGCCGCCTGGGAAAAAGATGAACACCTCGACTATACTTTAAGTAGCAGCATGGCGAAAGTTTTTGCCAGTGAAACTGCGATGTGGACAGCCACCGAAGCAGTTCAGATTCACGGCGGCTATGGTTTTGTGAAAGAATATCATGTGGAACGTATGATGCGGGATGCAAAAATTACACAGATATATGAGGGCACCAGTGAAGTGCAAAGGATTGTAATTAGTCGTAGTATTTTGAAGTGAGTATGCGTTTATGACCCCTGGTTGATGGCAGAACTTTATTGCACAGCTCATTTAATTTATAGAATACCCCGGAAGAAAACCAAACTACGATGAGCATCATACAAATCAATAATCTTAAGAAAAAATACAGCAATAACTATGTGCTGCAGGATATTAACTTAACGATAGATGCTGGTCAGATAGTTGGTTATATCGGGCCAAACGGTGCTGGAAAAAGTACTACCATAAAAATTATCTGCGGCATCATCGACGAGTTTGAAGGTGAGGTAAATGTGCTGGGTTTAGATGTACGGAGACATGCCATCGAAATCAAGCAACGGATTGGCTACATACCAGAACAGGCTTCGCTATACGATGTACTGAACCCGACAGAATATTTGCGTTTTGTGGGAAAATTATATGGGTTGGATGATGAGGTAATTAAAGTGAAATCATGGGAGTTATTGCGGTTATTCGATCTGGCAGACAAGTCTGAAACAAGAATGAATACGTACAGCAAAGGGATGAAACAAAAAGTATTACTCATCAGCGGGCTGATGCATAATCCTGAAATTATTTTTTTAGACGAACCGTTAAGCGGACTTGATGCCAATGCGGTGATACTTGTAAAAGAGATCCTATCGCAATTAAAACAAAGCGGCAAGACTATCTTTTATTCTTCGCACATAATGGATGTAGTAGAAAAAATAAGCGATCGCATTGTCATAATAGACAAAGGCGAAGTGTTGGCAGATGGCAGTTTTGAAACCCTTCAGCAGCAGGCACACCAGGGCTCTTTGGAAAATATCTTTACCTCGCTTACCGGAGGCAGCCAGCAAAATAACAGCACGGCAAAGGAATTTATCGACATCTTAAAATTTTAAAAGATGGACAAAATCATCCTGAAAATATTGCTCCGTTTCGTAAAAATATTCAACACTAAAAATATTGATTTTGATAAGCTACAGGTAATTGCAGAAACCAAGATATTGATGGACAGGCGGCGCAGCCCGGTAAACTTTAAAAGGAAACAACAAAAAGAAATGCTGAACCCTTTATGGGGAACGCTCTTCGTTTATTTTATTTTAGGTACCGCAATAGGGTTACTGATTTTTAGCCTGCAATCGCTGTTGGTAGCGATGATAGTGATACATGCCTACTTGTTATTTATGATGGCGATGACGCTGATAACAGACTTTAGCAGCGTGTTGCTCGACACGACAGACAACCAAATTATTTTACCAAGACCAGTAAACAGCCACACGTTATTTTTAGCAAGGATAGTACATATTTTAGTTTACCTGTTGCAGTTTACCATAGCGTTAACGATAGCGCCCATCGCTTTTACATTTATACAATATGGTTTATTGACAGGTGTGTGCATGATAGTCACTATGCTGCTGATGGTTGCCTTTGCGGTGTTTGTTACGTACCTGCTATATGGGCTGATGCTACGTTTTGCCAATGAGCAAAAAATAAAAGATATTGTTGGCTATTTCCAAATTTTTATGACTACCTTTTTTGTTATAGGTTTTCAGGTTGTTCCCCGGCTCATCAATGTAAACGACAACAAGCTTTCTCTTGCACTGCATGGCTACTCTTACCTGCTGCCGCCCGTGTGGATGGCTATGGCGCTGGAAGCTGTGCAGCAATTTAATTTTAACAGCATCCATATTGCAATGATTGCCTGCACAGTTTTGATACCGCCCTTTACAGTTTGGATAATGATTAGATACCTGGCGCCCTCCTTTGCAAAAAAGCTTGGGGCACTCAGTAATACCAGTAGATCAACCACTGAAATTGCTATAGCCAATAAAGGCAAAACAGCGTTATCGCAAAAAATATCCAAACTAATATGCAGCAGCAAGACTGAGACCGCAGGCTTTGAAACCACGTGGAAAATAACGGGCAGGGATAAAACTTTTAAGATACAATTTTATCCAAGCCTTGCTTACATAGCGGTATATCTGTTTATTTTTGTTTTTAAAAGTGGCAAGGATATTACGCATATCTGGCAAGGATTGCACACTACAAAGATGTTCCTGTTTTGTATTTATGTTCCCATCTTCAGCGTACTGGCAAGTTTACCTATCACTAGCTTTTATGATAACTTTGCTGCGGCATGGGTGTACCAAAGCACTCCACTGGCAAAACCTGGCGAGCTGATCAGCGGCAGCATTAAATTATTATTGGTAAAGTTTTTTATACCCATCTATCTCTTTTTTTTCGCAGTAGCTTTTTTTATCTGGGGCTTGCCAATCCTGGATGATTTTGTTTTTGGCTTCTTTAATAACCTGCTCATCTTTTTCGCCGTTGCCAATCTATCGGATCATTACCTGCCTTTTTCGAGGCAGCAAAATATAAAGGGACAAACGGGTAAATTCGTCAGGTCTATCTTGCAGATGATCATCATTGGCTTATTGGTGGGGGCGCATTACCTTGCGTTACAAATAAGCTGGCTTCCTGCTGCATTGATACCGGTTTCGGCAACAGGCTGTTATTTTTTATTGAAAAAAATTCAACATTTATCATGGTCAAAAATATCCTTTTAATATGGCTGTAAACATTGAAGCATATAATAAAATACTTACTGAATTAAACAGTAAAGCCACGTTGGTTGCTGTAAGTAAAACCAAGCCTGTAACAGATTTACAAGAATTTTATGATTCGGGACAGCGTGATTTTGGCGAAAATTATGTGCAGGAACTGGTGGACAAAGAATTATTGTTACCAAAGGCTATCCGCTGGCATTTTATTGGTCACCTGCAAAGTAATAAAGTAAAATACATTGCGCCCTTTGTTTATTTAATTCATGGGGTGGATAGTTTTAATTTGTTAAAGGAAATTAATAAAGAGGCTGCAAAAAATAACCGGGTCATCGATTGTTTGCTACAGGTACACATTGCAAAAGAAGAAACAAAATTTGGTTTGGATGCCACTGAATTATCAGAAGTAATGAAAGAAAGTGCTACGTTAAAAAATGTGCACATTGCCGGTCTGATGGGCATGGCATCTTTTTCTGATGACCGCACACTTGTAAGAAAAGAATTTACTGAGTTACGTTCGTTGTACAATCAATATTCCGGGTTCTCTATCCTGTCAATGGGTATGAGTGGGGATTATACCATTGCAATGGAAGAAGGCAGCAACATGATTCGTATTGGTAGTTTATTATTTGGCGAACGTTTATATCCAGCAAAATAACTGATCTTTTTTTTGTTTGCACCTAACACACGCTCTAAATGACCCGGGAAATAATTATTCTTTGTATTGCAGCTTTTGCGGCAGGCTTTATCGATGCAATTGTTGGCGGCGGGGGTCTGGTGCAAACGCCCGCTACGTTGATAACACTTCCTCAATACCCAATGGCCAGTTTGCTGGGTACAACAAAAATACCTTCGCTTACCGGTACCTCCATTGCTGCTTTTCAGTATGCCTTTAAAGTAAATATCCGTTGGAAATTACTGGCTGCGATGTGTAGTATAGCACTTGTGGCGGCTTATGCCGGCTCGCTTACAGTTACACTTGTGAGCAATGCATTTATAAAACCTTTGTTTTTAATTACCCTTATTGCCGTATTCATTTATACCTACACGAAAAAAGATTTTGGCCTGGCAGCTGAAAGATCTGTGAGTTTGAAAAAACAATATAGCTGGGGGATGACCATGGCATTGTTGATTGGCTTTTATGATGGATTTATAGGCCCGGGAACCGGAAGTTTTTTAATACTTTTTTTTATCAGTATGCTTGGGTTTGATTTTTTAAAAGCCAGCGCCCATGCAAAACTTGTCAACGTATCTACCAACATAGGATCCATTCTTTTCTTCTCCCGCAGCGGACATATTTTATATCAATACGCCATACCCATGGCGGTATGCAATTTTACGGGCGCTGTTATTGGTGCCAGGCTGGCTATTTTAAAAGGAAACAAGTTTATACGCGTGTTTTTTTTACTGGTTATAACAGTAACAATTATACGATTTGGGTATGATATATTTGTAAAAAAATAGTGCATGAATAAGGTGATCATCATTGGCGCCACTTCCGGAATAGGAAAACAACTGGCGCAACTGTACGCCACCAACAACTGGCTGGTGGGTGTTACGGGCAGAAGAAGAGCCTTGCTGGATAGTTTACAAAAAGATTTCCCTGATAATATCCTGACTGAATGTTTTGACGTAACCGGTGAAGAAAATGTAGAGTGCATGAAGAATCTGATTCAGCAACTGGGAGGGCTTGACCTGCTGATTTACAACAGCGGCTATGGTGAATCTTCTACATCACTCAACTGGGAAATTGATAAAAATACAACACGGATCAATGTAAATGGCTTTGCTGAAATTGTAAACTTTGCGTTCAATTATTTTGTGGTTGAAGGAAAAGGTCACATTGCGGCTACTTCTTCCATCGCTGCTATCCGCGGCAATAGCTTTGCCCCGGCATACAGTGCCAGCAAGGCTTACATGAGTAACTACCTGGAAGGCCTGTACATAAAAGCATACAAATTAAACCTACCCGTTTATATCACTGATATTCGTCCCGGCTTTATAAAAACGAAAATGGCAAAGGGCGATGGCCAGTTTTGGGTAGCCCCGGTTGAAAAAGCAGCAGCGCAAATTTATACGGGCATCAGCAGGAAGAAACGAAAACTATACATCACTAAAAGATGGCAATTGGTTGCCTGGCTGCTGAATGTAATCCCCATCGGTTTCTACAAAAAAATTGGCTGATTATATTGTTAAACCTTTTGTTAAAGCTTTAACAGCAAATGTGTATTTACACATCAAATTGCGTTGTTTAATTTTAATGAAATAACTTTAACGGTATTACAATTAATTTATGTACGCATCCTCATTTGAAGCAGAAAAAAACAGGAAGGCATTTACGTATACCGCTATTATTGTAGCGGTGATGTTATTGCTGGCTTTTTTTATTACCTGGCCCATCCTGCAACCTCCGCGTCCGCTGGTGGAAAATTTGATTGAAATAAACCTGGGCAATAATAAAGAAGGTTTTGGAGTAGTACAACCATTGATCAAGGGCCAGATGGGACCGTCGCAGGAAGTGACGGCAAAGCAGGCGAAAGCCGCTCCGGCGCCCGAACCGCCCGCTAAAGATATTCAGCCAGACCCCATTGAAGATAAAGACGCAGCACCGGTTACGAAGCCCGAAAAAGTAGTTCCCAAAGCAATCACGATTGCGAAAGAACCGGTTACCAAACCTGTAAAAACAGTAAACCCGGCACCAGCGGTAGTAATGCCCGCTCCCAAACCACAAAAGCCCAAAGCCACGTACAATGGCACTGGTAACGGCAAAGGTAATGGCGCTATAGAAGACAATGGGTATACCTACCAGGGAAATAAACCTGGTGGAAAAGGAGATGCCGGTGATGCTTCCGGCAAGCCAGACAGTTATGGCAACTCACCCGGTGGCGGAAGTGGTGTTACTGTTACCAGGGGAGTACGCCCCTTGAATTTAGGTACTTTAAGATTTGAAGATGATTTTACCGAAAATGCAAAAGTTTACCTGGATGTAAAATACAATTCGGCCGGAACTTATACCGGTAGCTCCATTTCAAAAGGTACTACCACTTTTAACCCCAACATTACCGGCATTGCCAAAAGAAAAGCAGCAGGTCTTAAATTTCCTTCAAGCGATGATGGCGGCGTTTCAACCATCTTATTTAATTTTAAAGTACAGAATTAAGCGTTGAGGCATTATCGGGCATCCGGAATAAGCAAAATGCACTTCGTTTATTTTTGGTAGAAATTAGCAATTGGCAATTTCTGATTTTTACCCAACGATTCAATCTGCATTCAAAATTTACTATTCACTACTTACTGCACACCATCCCCACTCACTTTCCACTTTTGCTTTTATATTTGCAGCAATGAATTATCAGCAAACCATCGCATACCTTTTTGCACAATTGCCTATGTACAGCCGCATAGGCGCAGCGGCTTATAAAGAAGACCTGCATAACAGCATTGCATTGTGCAATGCGCTCAACAATCCCCAGACAAAATTTAAAAGCATACATATTGCAGGCACCAATGGCAAAGGCAGTACCAGCCACATGCTGGCCGCCATGCTGCAGCAGGCTGGTTACAAAACAGGCTTGTACACTTCCCCACATTTAAAAGATTTCAGGGAGCGCATAAAAATAAATGGCGAAATGATTGACCAGGATTTTGTGGTTGATTTTGTGCAAAGAACCCAAACCATTTCAGAAACAATTGAACCCTCTTTTTTTGAATTGACAATGGCGATGGCCTTTGATTATTTTGCGCAGCAGCAGGTAGATATCGCCATTATTGAAACCGGCCTCGGTGGCAGGTTAGACAGTACCAATATCATTACGCCCATCTTGTCGATCATTACTAACATCGGATACGATCACATGAATATTTTAGGTGATACACTGGAAAAAATTGCAGGAGAAAAAGCGGGCATCATAAAACCAGGCGTTCCGGTGGTTATTGGAGAATGGCTACCCGAAACCAAACCCATTTTTGTAAGCAAAGCAACCCAATGCAATGCCCCCATTTATTTTGCATCAGATAATTACATTGCGGATGAATTGGTGTTAACTACACAAACATTACACTGCAGCATTACCGGTTCAACCAGTTATCTAAAAGAAAATTTTATCCTGGACCTGAATGGGATTTACCAGGCAAAAAATTTATGTTCAGTATTATATGCCGAAAGTATTTTACTGCAACATGGATTTACAATAAACAAGGCCGCGGAGAAATATGCGCTGGCAAATACCAAGCGGTTAACCGGACTGCATGGCCGCTGGGATGTAATTGGCCAAAACCCAATGCTGGTGCTGGATGTAGCCCACAATGAAGATGGGATTAAACAGGTGCTGGAACAAATAAAATGGATCAATAAAAATGAACCTGCCATACACCGAACTGTTCATTTTGTAATTGGAATGGTAAAAGATAAAGAAGTAAGCACCGTGTTATCGCTGTTGCCGGCAAACGCCGTGTATTATTTTACAAATGCACATATCCCAAGGGCTTTACCTGCCGATGAATTACAAATAAAGTCAGCAGCATTTAATTTAAAAGGCGATTGTTTTGATGATGTAAATGCGGCCATTAAAGTGGCAAAGCAAGGTGCCGCTAAAGAGGATTTAATTATTGTTTGCGGTAGTATTTTTTTGGTGGGGGAAGTAGAAATGTAAAGCCTTCAACGGCTAACAAATTTACCCTGGTAAAAATTCAGTAATGGAGAAAAGCAAACTTGTTACAAGTACGTCTGCATCATTGGTTTTTGAAATATTAACATTGTGACGCTGCCAAGGTTTAAACACCCTTCAAACTAAATCTTGTAAAGCTTGCTGAATATCCAAAAGTAAACTTAAACATGAAATACCCGTAATCTTTACAACCATTTTATCTTCTCAATAAAAAGCAGAAATTTTGATTTAGAAAACTGAAGTTCAATTGAAACGTTGCCGTACAAGAGGGCGATGCAACGATGATCCACATTGCTTCTTAGCCCGGACAAAAGATAGTATGCACAACCTATACCTGCAAACCATCTAATTTTTGAAACGCATACAACATGCAGCTTACATGCAATGCCTGTGCAAATTCATTGCGTTGCAACATGGCTCTTACTTCTTCCAGTGGTACAAGCTGTATGTCTATTTGTTCGTGATCATCCAGACTTTGTGTACTGGTTTTTTTTCCGCCCCTGGCTAAAAATAAATGTGTGTATCCGGATAATACACCGGGGTTGCCCGCCACTTTTCCTACCTCATCTATCTCTGCGAACTGATACCCGGTTTCTTCCATCAATTCCCTGGCAATGGCTGTTTTTACATCTTCGCCTTCGTCCAAAAATCCACCGGGTAATTCAGTTAGTATTTCGCCAACCGGGTGGCGGTACTGCTTTACAAGAATCACATTGCCGTCTTCTGTTATAGCCATCGCACAAACCGTGGGCGGAAGTTCAACCACAAAATACGATGGTACAATTGTTCCATCCGGCATTTCGCATACATCTTTGCGGGCGGTAAAATATGGATGGTTGGAAAGGTACTCAGATGAAATTGTTTTCCAGTGCATAGTATTATTTTAAAAATAAATCCGTTTAAAAATACACTTACAAACATCTTTAAAGTTGTTTGTAAATAAGTATTTTTAAACGGATAAAATTACCAGTTCATTCTTTGTCTTAAAGCAGTTATGTGCGCCGTGTGGTGCAGGCTGTGCCATGCGTACATTCCCAATAAATGCCACAGCGTTATTTCCTTTTTTTGTTCGGGATGAAACACTGTTCTGTTCCACTCAGCTTCTTGTATATTTTCCAACACCATTACCCACCTTGAATGCAACGCAAACAATAATGTGAGCGACACATTGATGGGTAAATTGCTGGTATCACTTAAAAGCGCCCAGGCTGCTTCATCATACGGTTTTATTACCGGATTGTTTTCTGTTAACCCCAGTTTAAAACGGATGTATGCATTCATGTGACTGTCGGCCACATGATGCACCAATTGTTTCACCGTCCATCCACCGGAGCGGTAAGGCGTTTCCAGTTGGTGTTCATCCAGGTTAAGCACCGAATTTTCCAAATGATTGGGAAGATATTTTATATCAGTAATCCATTGCTCCAATTGCTTTGCAGAAAAAGGCTGTGGCTGATATTTACCAATGGGATACTTTACATCTTCCATATTAGTTTTTTGGTTTTGTTGTATCAGGCATTGCAGGTTTTGGTTCGGTAGCTATCACTGTCACCGCAGGTTTAATGCCTAATAATTCCATATCAAAAATCAATGCAGCACCTCCGGGAATATTAGCACCGGCGCCTCTTTCACCATAGCCCAGTTCGCTGGGGATAAATACTTTAAATTTATCGCCAATATGCATCAGTTGTAAAATTTCTGTCCAGCCCCTGATAACATTACCCACGGGAATCGTCAAGGGTTCACCCCTTTTATAAGAGTTGTCAAATTCTTTTCCATCTATTAATGTACCTGCATAATTTGCTACAACCGTATCTATCGCTTTTGGTGTGGCAGATGTTGCATCTCCTTTTTTCAAAATTTCATATTGCAATCCGCTGGGTAGTGTTATTACACCGGCACGTTTTTTATTGGCTTCTAAAAATGCCATAGCTTTTGCTTTTTCTCCCGTGCTTTTTTTTGCTGCATTGGCTTGTAGTTTTTCCTGAATACTTGTATTAGCCTGCTGTTCGTTTAAGGCGGTTGCTTTCTTTTTAAAAACATCTTCCATGGCTTTTTGCATGGCAGCATAGCTAATCTGCTCAATACCCTGTTGTTTTAAATTATTAGCCACGTTCATACCCAGCGCATAACTAAAAGAATCGGTTGAACTTTTTAGGGAACTCACTGTTGATTTAACTGCACCTGCAGCAGATTTTGCAACTGTGGTGGTTTTAGGTTTTGTTTTTGTTTGCGCATTTACCTGCATGCCACCAATTGTAAAAGCGCATGCCACTAAAAAAAATTGCTTCATTTTGTTGTTTTAAATGTTTGTTGATAATGAAATTTATATTGCTTTTTTAAATGTTTAATTTTTATTTTTATGAGCCGGGCATTTGCCTTTCAATGAAGCTTCATTGGCGTCGCACTCTTTTACTTTTGTAATTTTATTGAACAAAAAAAGCGAAGTCTTTGCGCTAAAATGAAACTGACTTTTATGCCTGCATAAAAAATTATTCTTCTCTTATTTCTTTACCGGTCAGTTGAATAAAAACATCTTCCAGGTTGGCCGACTTTACCTGCTTTGGCCTTTCAAAACCAGTTGCCACCAGGTCGTCAATTAATTTATCAGGAGAAGCCAGGGCAATAATTTTTCCTTCATCTAAAATAGCAATACGGTCGCACAACTGTTCTGCTTCATCCATATAATGCGTTGTAATAATAACCGTGGTACCTTTTGCCCGGATACTTTTTATCAGCTCCCATAAATTTCGCCTGGCCTGCGGATCAAGACCCGTAGTGGGTTCATCTAAAAAAACAATTTTAGGCTGATTGATTAAAGTAGTAGCAATAGAAAAACGTTGTTTTTGCCCACCGCTTAACTCCTTGTATTTGCTCTTAGCCTTATCTTCTAAATTTACCAGTTTCAGTAACTCCATTGGCTGTACCGGCCGGTTGTATAAACCTCCAAATAATTGTATCAGTTCTACCAGGTTAAGGCCGGGATAAAATCCGGACGCCTGTAACTGTACCCCTATTATTTTTTTTATATCGCCCGGTTCCTTATCCAGGTTCATTCCATCTACCATTACTTCGCCACTGGTTTTATCCCGCAGGGTTTCAATAATTTCTAACGTGGTAGATTTACCTGCACCATTTGGGCCCAGCAAACCAAATATTTCACCTTCAAAAACATCAAAGGAAATTCCTTTTACCGCTTCGAAAGTTCCATAATTCTTTTGCAGGTTCTTAACGGAAATGATGGTGCGTTGCATGTACTGTTATTTTCTAAAAAATTATTTGCAAATTAAGCCAATTTGGCTTGTTGTAAACCAATTATTAGATTTTGGTTTACAAAATTGGCTTTTACTTTAACTTTTACAAGTGCAAATAATGGTTTAAAGAGTAAGAATCACGACTTTTGCATCGCAATAAATTACAACAATCACTCAATTACCAATACCAGTAATACAAATGAAGGTTTTTAAATTTGGCGGCGCCAGCATCAACAGCATTGAAAGAATTGAAAACGTTGCAGCAATCATTCAATCTTTTTCCGGACAAAAATTATTGATCATTATATCGGCCATGGGTAAAACAACCAATGCGCTTGAAAAAGTTGCCGAAGCTTTTTTTGCCGGTAATAAAGAAACAGCACTACAGCTATTTCATGAAATTAAAAAAGAACACCTTACTATTTTAGCACAGTTAAACCCAGCGGCAACAAACATCTTAAACGATTTATTTACAGAAGTAGAATGGCTGTTGCACGACAAACCGGTACGGCAATACGATTATTATTACGACCAGATTGTTTGCTGTGGCGAATTACTGAGCACGGCCATTGTAAGTAATTATTTGAATAGCATTGATATAAAAAACAACTGGATAGATGTAAGGGACATTGTAAGAACGGATGACAATTTCAGGGAAGCTGTTGTTGACTGGAATTTTACCCAACAAAAAATACAGGAGGATATTGTACCGGTTTTTACCGCCACCAGTATTATTTTAACACAGGGTTTTATTGGCGCTACAGACGAAAATGAAAGCACCACACTGGGCAGGGAAGGCAGTGATTATACCGCTGCTATTTTTGCCAATATGCTGGATGCCGAAAGCCAAACTATTTGGAAAGATGTAGAAGGCGTAATGAATGCTGACCCTAAATTATTTGCAGATGCACAATTTATTGCTGCATTGAGTTATACGGAAGTAATTGAAATGGCCTACTATGGTGCCCAGGTGATTCATCCAAAAACCATCAAACCTTTACAAAATAAGTCCATACCATTACATGTACGCTGCTTTTTAAATCCTGCATCACCAGGTACAATCATCAGCAACCTGCCCGTACATCATCTGCCTCCTGTTATTGTTTTAAAAACCAACCAGGTATTGATGCAGTTTAACTCCAAAGATTTTTCGTTTGTAGAAGATATGCTGGTAAATAAATTACACCAGTTGTTTGTGGAGATAAAAATCAGGCCCAACCTGTCGCAGAATGGTGCCATCCGTTTATATTGCTGCTTAGATAACTGGCCGGAGAAGATAGAAAAACTGGCACTTGCCGCCAGTGAGTTATTCGACGTGCAAGTAGAAAAAGATGTGGTGCTGCTTACCATCCGCCATTATACGGAAGCCATTGTAGCAGAGTTGACGGTCAATAAAACCGAATTACTAAGCCAAAAAACAAAGGAAACCCTGCAAATACTTTTAAAAAATAATTGATTGATGCGAAAAATTTTCAGCAGAAATTAAAATAAAAAATAAGACCGCTATATTACTCAATGATATACTGACCGGATTTGTTGACAATAATTACCGGCAGCTTCTTTTTCTCTTCAAAATAATCAAAAGCTTCTTTTAAGGTGATGGCAAATTTTTGTAGCGGCTGATTTTCTTTGGTGGCAAGGGCGAGGTATTCAAAAGATTTTTTATTGTTGTATTTTACAGGAAACACATGTACCGGAATAAAATCCTGTCCATTATCTTTTGCAATTGAAGTCAACACATACAACTCTTCAATGGGCTCGTCACTAATGGCAATACAGCCAGTAGATACACAGTTGCCATGAATATAAATATTGTTGCCGGGGCGAAGAGAATCGCTTAAAATTTTGTCGCTGGCATTGGGATAATTCAAACCAAGCGCCAGATGATAGTTACTGTTGGGATTAAATTCGTTGATGTAATAAAATCCTTCCGGCACCTGGTAATCGCCTTCAAAACGCTTGGGCCCCGTGGAACCGCTTTGCATGCAAACCTTATAGCTTTTAAATAATTTAAAGGTTTCTTTGTCTTTACTTTTTATCCATACTTCCAGTTGCTTATCGTATTTAAAACTGCGGATATACACTTCACTGGGCGGCCACTGTAATTTTTTTTGTTCAAATTGTTTTTTCAAACTGTCTGCTGTTTTACTAAAAACATCAAATAATTTGCCGGTAGATTTTTGTATGCTTATAAAACTGGTTTGTGCCATTAAATGGCTGGTTGATGCAAAAAACAACAACAAAATAAAATATATTTTAAAAAATCTGGCTTTCATTATATAAAAATGACCGTGGATAGTAATTGCTTATAAAAGTAAGATTTTTATAGAATCTGTCTTTGTTAAACAACCACAAAATTAAATTTTTTATTCATGCTAACATCATTATTTATATTGAAAGTAACCGCGGCCGATGACAATTTTTTTTATCGTTGGCAGCCCAAAAATACCCGCATCCAAATGAGCTAAAAATATTTGATCACTAAATTTAAAAAACATATACCCCATTACAGTATAGAAGGCACAACGTATACCAAAATTATGGTGCCTGCATTTTTCGCCTGTATGCTTTCTTCTTGCCTGTCATATTGTGACATGGTAGCTTTATTCGTCTAAAAATACGAACACTTGCACAAATGAATCCATGATGCTCTCTCTGTTGGAAATAACCAGTAACGAGTTGATTTTTTGCTGTGCTTCGTTTTAAAGCAATAACAGAATTGAGTAAAATAACAATAAAAAATACTAAATTTCCTTTTAACGGGAAATAGCTGGCGGGTTGAGCTGGTGGTTTATTAAAAAAAATTACAGTTGATTTAATGGAATTATTTCAACATATTTTCCGGTATGGCACTCAATGGTTCGAGATTAATTTGCTTATAAAAAATCTCAGCACCCTCGGATTGTATTTGAATTTTTCCTTTTGTAAGTGGCAGAACAGTACCATTTTCTAACTGAGCTGAATGATATAATACCATCATTACTTTTCCGTTGATGACATGTACGCTGGTATCGCCACTGCAGTAAAGATCTACAGTATTCCATTCGCCCGTCAAATTTTCTGCATCACCTTGCTTCATACAATAACGGCCGGTTGCACTGGTTGCACTAAAAGTATTTAAAGTTCCTGTGGCATCATAAACATAGCTGCTGTCGGGCCTTTTTACAGAAGGTATATCCTGTATTCCTCCCGCTACACCCCAGTAATCGCCGCAGTTACCTTCTTCAATCTGAAACTCCTGCGAACGCATCCATGCTCCATAATCAGCGCCATTTTCACCTGTTGCAAAATATAGTAAGCCACTGTCTTTTTTCTTATTTTTCTTTTGCCCCCAGCTTAAAGACCCCCATTTAAATTTAAGTTGCAAATGAAAATTTGAATAAACCTTTTTAGTTGCAATGCCACCCCAGTCTTCGCCGGAAATACGAATTACTTTCTCACCGTTCTGATCAATTACGGTGAACACATTTTTAGGATCTTTATTTAAACCAACAGGCACTTCACTTATTTTTTTTCCGGTATTGTCCAATGGCGGGCCAAGGTAAGTATCCCATCCGCTAAAGTTTTTACCATTGAATAATGTTTGCCAGTTATTTTTTTGTGCGGCAAGGCGCAGTGAATTGAAGAAGAAAAATAAAAGTAAAAAAAAGCAGGCAGGCAGATTTTTCATACAACTAGATTTATTTATGATCAATTAAAATTGTTCGTTAAAGCGGCGGTAATCATTTCATTTTTACACAACCATTTTACCCGTAATGCTGGCCCGCTCGTCCGGCTTATTTTGTAGGCGGGCCACACTAAATAAAAATTTTATGGTGAGTTTATCTTCATCAAAAATGAAGGTAATACTGTCGCCATGCACCGTTTCTATAAAACGCCAGGTAAGCAACAACGTATTTTCACTTTGCCAGGTTGCACTTGCTGCAACGATACTGTCAAAATCAATTCTTCGTAAAGAAAATAAAGAATGGGGTGTTGGTTTTAAATTTCCTTTGCGTACCCAGTGATGTATTCCATTGGTAATGATAATATCAGGCTTACCTTCTTCTTTTAAAATAAACAAACAGTCATCGTCTTTAAAGCGAAAGGATACCGATGTTGCATTGAATTCGTTTTTATCCAATAGGAAAATTTTGCCATTAATTTTTTTAGCCATGGCAGAACTTGTTGCCACCATTGGAGAATCGTATTTTAAGGCAGTCAATTCCTTTGTTAAAAAAATATGGTCATTGGTGTTTGGGGGAAGTGGGGCAGCTTTCATTTCAGGAAGCAAAATATCCCATACAATCTGCATTGTTATTTTGGTACTTACACTTTCACTGGTGATGGCTACTACCGCATCCAGTGCGGGAAATACCATGCTGAATTGTCCAAACGCACCATCTGCCCGGAATCCACCGGGCGGATTTAACCAAAACTGGTAGCCGTATCCATAACCCCAACTGCTGTCGTTTTTGCCATTGTCAATTTGTTTGGAGGAAGCCGCTGTCACCCAGGCTTCTGGTATGATTTGCTTTCCATTCCAGTTTCCTTTTTGCAGGTATAATTGGCCAAATTTAGCGATGTCTTCGGTACGCATCCTTAAATGAGAAGCGCCCATATTGATACCCTCAAAATTTTCTGTCCAGGTGGCACCCTTTATTTCCAAAGGCTGATACAGCCTGGGTTTTAGATAATCATGGGCTGTTTGTCCGGTTACTCTTTTAACAATGGAACTGAGCATGTAACTGGCTCCCGAATTATACATAAACTGGCTGCCAGGTGTAAACACAACGGGCAGACTTAAAAACGTTTTTTCCCATAAAACTCCCTGTGGGGAAGCTTCTAAATTCAATATCGAATCTTTTGCATGTCCAACGGACATGGAGAGCAGGTGCTTTACTTTTAAAGCTGCAAGGTTATCACTGACTGTTTCCGGCAAAAGTTCAGGGAAAAATTTTATAACCGGATCTTCTACTGAAAGATGTCCCTCTGCAACAGCCAACCCAATGGCCGTACCCGTGAAACTTTTACTAAGTGAGTACAATTGCTGACGATGCTCTGAAGAATAGGGTGCCCACCATGCTTCTGCCACAACATGCCCATGCCGCAAAATCATCAGGCTGTGAAATTCCTGCCCGCTGGCTTTTATAGCGGTGAGAAATTTGCTGATGCCAGCGGAGGAAATTCCCTGTAATTCAGATGTGCTTCTGGGCAGGGCGGATGCAGTTTGCAATAAATTTGCCCGCACAAAAACCGGCAGCGTTTGTAACAGGCCAATACCAATGGCCGATGATGTTACCTGCTTCATAAATATTCTTCTATCAGACACGGTATTGGTTTTACTTATTTTCTACTAAATAGTTACACTATTTCAAAGTTGCCATATCAATTACAAACCTATATTTTACATCGTTTTTTAACATTCTTTCATAGGCTTCATTGATATACTGCATGGATATCACTTCCACATCTGCCACAATATTTTTTTCTGCACAAAAGTCCAGCATTTCCTGTGTTTCTTCAGTGCCTCCAATCATAGAACCGATGATGCAACGACGGTTTTTAATCAGTTCAAAAGGATTCACTTTTGGTTCGTCTTTTGGTAATCCAACTACAAGTAATTTACCGCTTACATCCAGCAGCTTTAAATAAATTTCGTAATCATGGTTGCCGCTAACCGCATCCAGCACCACATCAAAATAGCTCTCTATTTTTTTCATTGCATCTTCATCAGAACTCAACACAAAATGATGTGCGCCCAGTTTGCGGGCATCATGTTCTTTAGAAGGCGAGGTACTCAACATGGTAACTTCTGCCCCCATCGCTACGGCAAATTTTACCGCCATGTGCCCAAGTCCGCCAAGACCTGCTACGGCTACTTTATCGCCCGGTTTAACATTGGCATATTTTAAAGGAGAGTAGGTTGTAATACCTGCACATAACAATGGCGCAACACCCGCCAAATCCAGCGAATCGGAAATATGATATACCCATCTTTCGTCGCAAACAATCTGAGTACTGTAGCCTCCCTGTGCAACGGTTTTTGTATCTCTTTCAAATCCATTGTAGGTACCCGTCATGCCTTCTGCACAGTATTGTTCCATGTGTTTTTTACAAGGCTTACATTCCCGGCAACTATCTATCATTACACCTACGCCTGCAGTTTGGCCGGTTGTAAATTTTGTTACACCACTGCCCACTTTAATAACCTTACCCACAATTTCGTGGCCGGGAACCATCGGGTACATTGAGCCGCCCCATTCATCTCTTACCTGGTGCAGGTCGCTATGACAAACCCCTGAAAACAAAATTTCAATCAATACATCCTGTTCCTTTAATTCCCTTCTTTCAAATTTAAATGGTGCTAACGGAGATGCTGCACTTTCTGCTGCATATGCTTTTACTGGTATCATTTTTATGTTTTTTTATTTTGAATTTATTATTATTTTTTATGGTTGATCTGTGTAAGAATGACTTTTGTTACATTTTTATTACGCCTGCTTTACTATAATTTTCACTCCATCATTGCCTGCTATAATTGCCTTATGGGCAAGATTATAAAACAAAGAAGTTTCCACAACGCCTGTAATTGATTTCATCATTGGGTTCAGTTGTGATAGTTCAGGCCAACTGCCAAACCATACATCCAGCAAATAATTACCGTTATCAGTAATAACAGCTCCATCTTTTTTATCACTCATCCTCATTACCATTTTTGCATCTGCAAATAATTGCTGAATCGTTGCCGGAACATAGCGCAGGCCTTCCGGTAAAAATTCAATTACCAGCGGACAGGCAGTTGTAAATTGTGCTACATATTTACTCTCGTCGCCTGCTAATATAAATTGTGTGGCCATCGATGCCAGTAATTTTTCTTTTGTATGAATTCCACCACCACTTTTTAATGCATTCAGATGATGGTCTACCTGATCGCAGCCATCAAAATAAATATCTATTTCTTCTACATCCGCCACAGGCAAAACAGAAAAACCTTTTTGCAGTAATAACTGGTTGGTAGAAAAAGAAGAAGTCAGCACATTTAACTCAAGGCCAGCTTTTACCTGTTCGGATAACAACTCCACTATAAAAGCAATAGTTGAACCTGCGCCCAGCCCAACCAATTGCCGGGGTTTAATAAAACTAATGGCTTTTAGGGCAGCTTCCTTTTTTAAGTTCATGTCATTAATAATTGAATCGTTATAATTTTGGCCATTTTTACTTATCTGAATACGCTGTTGTTTAATTATTGCTCTTTTGTTAACCCCATCAAACCTCTACCCTTTTAAGGTATTTCTAAGAAGCTGTCTAAAAATAAAATTTTCATTTGCCATCTTAAACCTCGGCTAATCCGTTGCCGTTGTCGCCACCGGCAACTTCTACAGTTGAACGATATTCCAAAAATCATTTTTAGGAAGCTTCTAACGAATTGTAATATTAAGTCAAAATTACAAGGCATTCATGCCATTTACAATAGTTTATTAATTGTTCAGTCATTCATACTATATCTGTATCTAAATGCTGTAAAAAAAGTATACAAAGCTTCCATCTTTTGTGTATCATTGAAATTGAAAGATGGTAAAGAATACAGTTGTAACAGAATTAAAAACCAATGGAAAATGGAAGGCTGGTTTAATTTAGCTTTTTTTAAAAAACACGTAAAAGTCTTAAAGTCGGGCTATCTGTTTGATACCTAAAGGCGAGCCAGCATTGGGTTACCAGGCTTTTAAATTATCCTGTTTTACTATTTCGATCATCTTATCTCTATTAATCTTATCAAATATTTTTTGCCATCCTCAGTAATAAATTTTCCATTTCAAAAGTCTTTGCCTGAAAGATATCTGCAACAGCGTCAATAACTGGTTGCTCAATGTTATCACTTGTAAAAAGTATAAAGATGGTAAATTACAGAAATGTTTATTACAGATACAAATAAAGAAATAATATGGATATAATTATTTATTAACTGGTAAAAATGATGGTAAATAACAAGTTAATAAGCATTTCTAAATAAAGATAAAATTGAGGGACATAAACGAATATTTAGCAAAACACTTCAATACTTTGAAATATTTTTTTGAAACGAAACTTTGTGGTTTTGGTACTATTAAGTAGCCTTTAGAACTGGTGAGATTGTTAATGAATTTAAAAGCTTCATTTATCTAAAAATATTTAGGCTTTAAAAAAAGAGAAGCCGGATAGAAATCCAGCCTCGTTTTTTGTCCAATATCCTATGAAAAACCGTTATTTAGAATTAAAAAACTGTGCCATTAATTTTTTCAATATTAATTAAATTAATGCCGGCCTTTTATTGCTTTCTTGTGTAAAATAATTTTCCCATTTTGGGGATTTGGCAGTATTCCATTCTTTCTTTTTCCATATTTGAAATCTTTTAAGATCTGTCTAATGATAAGGTCAGCGCAGGCTATGCACCTGTGATCCTGGTTTTGTTCCTCCGGAGTTATTAAATTTTTACCGGTTATATGGTTAAGGCTGATTGTATAGTAATACCGGCATCTT
>NZ_JACMOO010000062.1 GCF_014377975.1 Ferruginibacter sp. | reverse complement strand
TCGATGTAGAAGCGATTTTGATAAGTGGATTTATTTCGCTGCCGGATGAGGATGGAGAACAAAACTATATCCCCGTAACTAATATAGATTGCCTGGAAACGGCCAGGGTCTTTATTTATTCTGACGAGGCATGGGAAGAAATGGAAAGAAGGAGGGAAATAGAAAATAATAAAAACTGAGCGTTTGTAATCACTATCTTTAAAAGCAAATCAGATTAGCGACCCGCATTATAATTATTGTTAAAGTTGAGATCTAAATTTTTCTTTGCAGAGCCTCCTTTGACGGCTTTGTCCAAAGGCAATGGGGGATTAACTTTCAGGATGAAATATTGATGAGTAGAACGATGGGTACCAGCACATTTTCCTGTGCAGCTTATCTTGCATATGCTCTTTTATTTTACAGTAATGGCTTTAATGTAGCCACATTTTTGTTTGTTAAACAAGTAGTTTAAAAATACAAATGGCCGGTATTAACACCAGCCACTTGCAAAATAATCAACTATTTTTTAGTATCCGAATATTTCTTCCAGGCTCAGTTTTTTTACTTCACCATATTTTTTCATATCGTCGTCGCTCACTTTTTTTGTGGAGGCTACTACGCAATACGTATAAGGTTTGTTGGCGATATAATTAGTGTGAAATTTTTTCAGTTCATCATACCCGATGGCATCAATGGAATTATAGATTTTTTTACGGATATCATAATCCAGCCCTTTGCGTTGTGCTGAAAGATAATCGTAAATAATAGCGTCCTGTGTTATGCGGCCTGTTTCAATATCTTTTTTAATACCGGCACGGGCAAATTTTATATTCTCTGCCACATTGGGTAAATCGTTCAGTAACTCGTTCATAGCTACAATAGATTCATTGAATTTATCTGCCTGGCAACCCACATAAGCCAGGGTATAAAACGGATCTTCTTTTTTGCCTGGTATTGCATAAAAAGCAAAAGTGGAATAGGCCAAAGCCTTCGATTCCCGGATGGTTTGAAATACGAGTGCTGCCATACCTCCACCAAAATAATTATTAAAAATATCTACCACCGGTTCTTCGGCAGCACTATAAGTATTAGTGTTGCGTACCCAGCGTATTTCTGATTGTACCATCGTATAATCGGCAAATAATACCTGACTTTTAGTTTGTATTGAATTGGTAAATTTTACTTTTTCCGGAGCCATTTCAAAAGTGGCAGGTATACTGTGCAATTGTTTTAAAGCGGCAGTTAATGGCAGCAGTAACTGCGGGCCATAATAAATAATTTTATGCGGGTACGTGTTCAGGCTATGCAATATATTAACCAGTTCTAAAGAGGTGGCATTTTTTAATTCCCCTTCACTTAAAGCGTAATTAAAGGGATTTTTATCTCCAAATCTAGCATAAGAAACCAACCCGCTCATAATGGCGCCCTTGTTTAATTTTGCATCCATTCTTGATTTTTCAATACGGGCTTTTAATGCTGTTAAAGCTGTTTCATCCGGTTTGCAATTTTTCAACAGGGTTTCAAAAAGCGTTACTGCCTGCGTAAAATTTTCCTGCAACCCTTCAATATTTACCGTGGTAAATTCAGCGCCGGCACCAATAGAAAAACTACAGGCTATTTTATAAAAGGCCTTGGTTATATCTTCGGCACTTATTTTACCGGTACCTAAAAATTGCAGGTACTGGGCAGCCAGTCCTAATTTTTTATTGTTCCAGGTACCCATGTCAAATCGGTACTGCAGCCTGAAAATAGTATTGTCTTTATTTTGAACATACAACACTTCTGCCGCACCAACCTTACTTTTTTGCAGGTCTTTTGTATAATCTAAAAACACTGGTTTAACTGCTGTTGATGGCATTTCGTTTACCATTTTTACAAAGGCAGATTGTTCATTGCGGTTGGTTTCCACCGGTGTAATAGCAGGCTTTTCTACCTTAAGAATATTTTTATCTTCTCCCTTGCGTTTAAAGATCACGACATAATTATCCTGAAAATATTTATTGGCAAAATCAACAATATCTTTTTTGGTTAATTTAGATAACTGGTCGGTATAGGCTACCTGATCTTTCCAGTCCAGTTCCGACGTAAATGCATCCATCAGGTCGCTGGCTCTTGAGCCGTAAGATTCTGTAGCCAGTATTTTATTTTTCTTTTGATTATTGATGATGGAAGTAATGAGGTTATCATCAAAATTTCCTTTTTTAAGATTATCTATTTCACCCAGCATCAGCCCCTTTACATCTTCCAGAGATTGTCCCTGTGTTGGTGTGCCCTGCATCAGCAAAACACCATAATCAATCAATGTAAATGCAAAGGCGGATGCCCTTAATAATTTCTGTTTTTTCACCAGGTTCAGATCCATCAAACCTGCTTTGCCATTGGTTAATATTTGCCCTACCAGGTCGGCCAGTAAAACATCTTTTGATTTGTTGCCGGGCAAGCGGTAACCAATAGAAATGCTTTCTGCATCTGGCCCAACCACCTCTTCTGTAACAGGCGAAGTAATAGGTTTTTCAGGGTAAAATGTGTATGGCGGAATAGGCTTGTTCTGCATGTAGGCAAAAGCCTTGTCTATTTTTTTAATCATGGCATCTGCATCAAAATCGCCCGACATAATTACGCCCATATTATTGGGTACATAATAAGTATTAAAATACTTCCTTATTTCCAGCAGCGAAGGATTTTTTAAATGTTCTATTGTGCCAATGGTGGTTTGCCTTCCGTAATTGTTGTTTTTAAATAAGCCGGCAAATAATTTTTCACGCACTTTTCCGGCGTCGTTATCCAGTGTCCGGTTCTTCTCTTCATAAACGGCTTCCAGTTCGGTATGAAATATCCTGAACTGAGGATTGCGGAACCGTTCTGACTGCACCATTAAATATTTATCGGCCGCGTTGGCGGGTACATCATCGGTGTAAACTGTTTGTTCAAAAGAGGTAAATGCATTGGTGCCCTGTGCACCCATGGAAGACATCATTTTATCATACTCATTGGCAATGGCAAAACTGGCGGCTTTACCGGATACAGAATCAATGTTGTGATAAATATTTCTGCGCAGTGCTGTATCGGTTGTATGATTATATTGTTCATACAAATCACTTATTTTTTCTAATTCAGGTTTTTCTTTTGCCCAGTCAAGCGAACCAAACTGGTCGGTGCCTTTAAACAACATGTGCTCCAGGTAATGTGCCAGCCCGGTATGATCTGCAGGGTCCGTTTTACTGCCTGCTTTGGTAGCTATATAACATTGTATGCGGGGGTCTTTACTGGTGGTACTTAAAATTACGGTAAGGCCGTTTTTTAAGGTATAAAACCTTGCTTTGGCAGGGTCGCCGGTAACATATTTGTAGGTATAACCGTTACCGGTAGCTTCCTTCCACTGGTGCCCGGCTATTTGAGAAAATAACGTATTGCCGGTAAAAAGCATCAATAAAATTAATGCCTGTGTAATCCTGTTCATAAAGTAGATTTAGTCTATAAAGTGAATTCTAAAAGTACGTTATAAACTGCTTACATATATTACCATTTAAAACATTCTTACATTTACCCGTTAAAAAATAAAATAGATGAAAAGGCTGATTAAAATATTGTTAGGTACCCTGTTATTTGTATTTATTCTTATTAATATCATTACTGCATTTCACGCATATAAGTTTACCCATTTTTATAATGCCGATGAAATAATAGTAAAGCAGGACCAAAATGGATGGGATAAAACGGAAGATATTTTATTTGGTATTGATGTTCCGAAAAAACCCAATACCATCACAGCAGATTCTACTTTTGAAACCATTTATCTTACCACCAAAGATGGTATAAAGCTACAGGGCTGGTATTTAAAAACAGCTAATTCTGTAAAAGGAACAGTCGTTATGTTTCATGGACATGGCAGCAATAAATCAGGCATCATACTGGAGTCTGAAGCGTTTAGAAAGATGGGCTACAATACCCTGCTGATAGATTTTAGGGCGCATGGCGGCAGTGGTGGAAATACTACTACCATTGGTTATTACGAGGCAGAGGATGTAGATCTTGCTTATGAATTTATAAAAAATAGAGGCGAAAAAAATATAGTGCTCTGGGGAATTTCCATGGGTGCAGCCGCCATTTCAAAAGCCATCAGCGATGATACTTTACAACCCAGCAAAATTATTTTAGAAATGCCTTATGGCAGCATTGTTAAAGCGGCGGAGGGAAGAATAAAAATGATGCATTTACCGCCGGAACCACTGGCAACTTTGATTACCTTCTGGGGTGGTGCGGAACATGGTTTTTGGGCATTTGATATGAAGCCAACTAAGTTTGTAAAAAAAATTAACTGTCCGGTTTTACTGCAATGGGGCAAAAAGGATCCAAGGGTTACCAGCGGTGAAATTGATTTAATTTATGCCAATATTACCGCCCCTAAAAAATTGGTA
>NZ_JACMOO010000356.1 GCF_014377975.1 Ferruginibacter sp. | reverse complement strand
TGAAGATGGTAAGTTGTTTGATTACAATCCACAAAACAAAGAAAGCCAGCGCATACAGGAAACCTTATTTCATGAAAAGGAAACCATTATTGAAAACTGTTTGTTCGGTGTTGATATAAACCCCAACTCTGTAAAAATTTGTCGCCTGCGTTTATTGGATTGAATTGTTGAAAAATGCGTACTACACCCTGCAAGCAATTATATTGAATAGGAAACATTGCCCAATATTGATATAAACATTAAATGCGGCAACAGCCTTATCAGCAGCTTTGTGTAAATACGGGGCGGCATTGTTTATTAAGGAAAAGAAAAGTAAATAATGAAAAATGGAGAATTTAGAAATAAACAGCAAAGGAAAAAGGCAAGCCGAATTAAAAGTTCAGCTTGATAAATTTGCTCACCTTTTCACGATTGCAAAAGAGAGTTATTTGTATGCCGAATATTTTCACAACCCCGAAACCAAAGATGAAATAGAATTACTACAGAATGATATTTACTATTATCATTTTAGGTTCATTAATCATATACTTTTTTAAAATTTAGTAATTGAATTAGCAAAAATTTTTAGTCGCAAAAAAAATGATAAATTCAGAATAGGCAAATTTCTTAATGGATTTAAAAAAGATGGGCAATTTGGTGACCTGGATATTGGTATTGAGTTAATACAAGTATGGGAAAGTGAGTTGGAAAGTAACAACAAAGTAATTGAAACGATAATTAAATTTAGAAATGAATTGTATTCTCATACTGATGATAAAGAAATAGATTATGATGTATTTGATATAAATTTTATAAAAATCAAAGAACTGCTTGATTTTGCTGAAAAAATAATCTGTAATATCTTTTCGATACTATTTCAAACACATTTTATTTCTAATTCGCCAAAATTTGAAAGAGAAAGATTTCCTATTTTAAAAATATTGGCGATAGGGGAAGAAAAAAGGAAGAACGATGTTTATAAAGAGGCGACAGAATCTATCCGGCGGCATAAGAACAATTCATTAATAGAATAAAATAACTGATACTTATACTTTTGCATAGAATCCTTAATTTTGAAATCAGACAGTATGGAAATCTCAAGCTACATATCAGTAAAAATAACAGGTAAAACTTCACAAGGCACTCTCAACCCTAAGGATATTGATATTGCCGAAACCAAAGAATTATTGGCCGATGTTGAAACACTCTTGTTTCCTGCTAAAGCAGAAAGGGAAGAAAGGCCAAGAGTTTCGTATGAAGTTCAGAACGGCTCAGTTAAGAATTTGTTTTTTATTCCGGCTGCGAACGTTATCATGTTCACTGCATTAATGAGCGAAGTGGGTAAACAAGGCAGTACAGATTTACTACAACAAAAGGCCGCCTCTATCATAGACAAATGGCAAAAAAAGGCGCTTGCTACCGGCAGGGAATACAGCATTACATCCTCTGTAAACGAAACAGCTTTTTTAACAATAAGCCGGGATACAAAATTTATAGCTCCGCAAACAGACTGGGTAAATACAAACCTATATCTATACGGAGAAATTTTTGAAGAAGGAGGATTGAGCAGCAGTAACCTGCATATTCTTACAGACAGGTATGGTAAGCTAACAGTAGATGCGACAAAAGAACAACTTACTTCCGGCACAAATAAGTTGTATAATATTTACGGCCTATGGGTAAAAGGTAAACAGAATGTAGCAACCGGATTTTTAAAAGATTTGTCTTTGATTGATTTTTTAACCCATCAGTTGGATTATGATGAACTGGCTTTAAATAAACAGATTGAAAAAGCATCAATCAGTTGGGGAAAAGTGAACAACAAAGATGCCTGGCTTACCGATGTGAAAGGAGGTGCAAATGAATGACATCGGTATAAAAAGTATTATGCTTGATACTTCTTTTTGTATCAGGCTGCTGGATAAGAATGACGCTTTACACCAAAATGCACTTGATTACTTTAAGTATTTTCTTTTAGAAAAAATAAGCATACACATATCCACCATTGCTGTGGCAGAATACGCTGTAGGTGATGACCCGGCAAACCTGCCAATCAACAATTTGCAAATTGAAGCCTTTGATTTTTTAGATGCTAAAACTGCCGGGGTTTTTCATAAAGAAATTAAAGGTAACCAATCGAATATCCTCAACTACCAAAGACGAATAATTACAAACGACGTAAAAATATTGGCACAGATTGGTACAAAAAAAATTGAAGCAATCATTTCAAAAGATATAAATAGTTTAAAGCAATATGTGCAGCCTTTAATTATTGCCAACCTGTTACAGGTAAAATTTTTTGATTTGAATACTCCATTATCTGCTGTGTTAGGAAAACTATTTTAGATAATCCTTTCTTTGTATTTCCTCCTTTAACCTACCACATTTTAAAGCCGGGATCTTAAAGTACCTTTACCCCATGTTTATCGCAGAAAAATTATATTGGCCTTGGTACAGGTATTTGGTGGCAGATTGGAAAAAATCAACCTGCAAATATTGCTTTTTCAATCTTTCAAATCAGCAGTAACACCATGCAGTTAAAAAAAGAACTCATACAGCAAATACAGTCCATTATTGCCACAGCAAAGGACAGGGCCATTCGTACGGTAGATACCGAAAGGGTGCTGATGTATTGGCAAATTGGCAAGGTTATTTTAGAAGAAGAGCAGGAAGGAAAAGAACGGGCAGGTTATGGTGAGTTTCTCATAAAATCATTGTCCGAAACACTCCAGCCGCAGTTTGGCAGCGGCTTTTCCATCCGCCAGTTAGAAATGTGCCGCCAGTTTTACCGCAGCTTTCCAATTACGAACGCACTGCGTTCGCAATTCAGTTGGACACATTACCGTACCCTCATACGAATTGACAACCAGGATAAAAAAGAATTTTACATAGCCGAAGCAGCAAAGAACAACTGGACGGCCCGCCAACTGGAAAGGCAGGTAAACAGCCAGTTGTTTGAACGGTTATTATTAAGCAATGAAGTAAAAGATGTACTGGCGGTGGCAAGGGAAGAAAAACTGCCCTCCGATGCCAAAGAAATTATTAAGGATCCAATGGTATTAGAGTTCCTGGGCTTGAAAAGAGAAGCCGCCTATTACGAGAGAGATTTGGAGACCGCCATCATTACCCACTTACAGGATTTTTTACTGGAAATAGGCAACGGCTTTTCTTTTGTAGCAAGGCAAAAACGCATTCATATCGAAGGCGATGAATTTTCTATTGACCTTGTTTTTTACAACAGGTTGTTGCAATGCTTTGTAGTATTTGAAATTAAAACTACCAAGCTCACCCATGAAGATATTGGACAGTTGCAGATGTATGTAAACTACTATGACCGGTTTGAAAAACAGGATTTTGAAAACCCCACCATCGGCATTTTATTATGTGCCGATAAAAACGATGCTGTAGTAAAAATTACTTTGCCGGAAAGCAACAAAACAATCATTGCCAGTAAATACCAGTTATACCTTCCAACTGAACAGCAGTTGATAGATGAAGTGAAGAAGGAAATTGAAAAATTAGACAACGGTACAAATAAGGATTGATGAAGCAGGAATTACTTTCAAATATCAATATAAACCAGATTTAAAATCGATAAAAGTGAAACGTGAAATAAAAATAATTGAGGCCATTCGAATTCAAATAAGTCTTGATAAAACCAATCCTTTAATCTGGCGGGAATTAATTGTGCCCAGAGAGATCAGTTTTTATAAACTTCACCATGCTATTCAAATTGCAATGGGCCGGTAAATGCACAAAAAGCCGTTTATGGAAAGTCTGAAACAAAGCGAAGTATTTCAAATGTGGTGGGTGCGGTATTTAGTCAATACAAGTTTACTTCTTTACCGGAATTTAATGCGGCTTTAAAACAATTCAATGTGGTTGCAGACCGAGGCAAAGAAGAAGGAAGGATTTACAAGAACCGTGGGCTGGTTTACCGCATTTTCGATAGCGACGGAAATAAAGTTGGCGTACCTATTAAAGCAAGCTCAATCGGGTGTAAACCAATCTTAGATAATTTGGAAAAGAAATTTACCGCTAATGAAGTTGCAAAAGAACCATTGAAACAAAGAACTAAAAATGCTATTGATGATTGCATGCAAACTTCACCCCGAAG
>NZ_JACMOO010000355.1 GCF_014377975.1 Ferruginibacter sp. | reverse complement strand
TATTTACAACAGCAAATTAATGGCAGCGGGATCGAAGATATTAAGGGCTAAAACAAAAAAAATTTCGGGTAGTTTAGAAAATAATAAAGAAGCAATTTATAAATTTTATAAGCGGCGGGGTACGTTTATAAAACAATGCACCGCTAAAAAAGTAATTTGACAGCAACCAATTTCCTTATTGCTTTCTTTAGAAATACCGCCTTAATACTTATGGCAGTTATCAGTAAACTACTATTAGAATAACTTAAAAAATTACCCCATCAACGCATCTTAATACATTCTCCTTTGCTCAATAAAATTAAAGCCGTTCATCAACAAAGTAAAAACGGTGGTGGGTAAATGGCTTTGTTCCGAAAAAAAATACTCAGTCTGAACACCAGTAACAAACTGCAACTGCTGTTACAATAGTTTTATCACCGAAAACAATTTTCTCCCTGCAAAAAACTACAATTACCGGGCAGAGTTAGCTATGGTTTTAAAAAATGGTGAATATAAAATGTTATATCCCCTGCGGACATCTAAATGGGTTACCTAAACAGAATTGAAAATAAAAATAAATTGAAAAATATAATTCATTTTAATAAAAATGATAACACAATGACTGATCCCCTGCATTGTTTTATTTGCCTTCAGAATTTCCGTAGTAAAAAATATACTCATAAATTTATTGGTACAGGCGTTGAAACAACAATAAAACGGGATACGCTGCAACCCAGTGTACCATTGCAGGAATATGCAAAAAGATAAAAACGTTCCGGCTTGTTTAGAGCAAACAATGCAACCTAACTAAAAAAGCCCCGCCGTTGCAGGCAGGGCTTTACTAAAAGAATTTATCAAAAGTATCAAATGCTTTCGGCCTCTTTTTTCATATTTAATTTTCTGGCAAATACCAATAAATGAATAACTGCAAAAATGATGGAAATATACATCAATGTTCTGTCTGTATCAAAGCCAACCGTGTATTGATGTAGCCCTCCTGCAACCAACAGTAATACGCAAAGACCCAGCCCCACGTACCTTGCCAGCTTCATTCCTTTTCGGTTGGCAACACCCATTCCTAATAAACTATTTTTAACACCGTATACAAGATAAATATCCAGCCCAATTAACATCCAAACCAGCAACCGGATCCAGGTATCCATAGGTAAAAATACCATCATAAACAAACAAACGCCGATACCTAAAATAGGTACTAAGGGAACTAATGGTGTTTTAAAAGACCTGGGTAGTTCGGGCATTTTTACACGCATTACCCAAACCCCGATACACACAAGAATAAAAGCAAACAAGGTTCCGATACTGGTCATTTCGCCTACCACACGGGCCGGTACAAAAGCGGCAAACAAACTAACAAACAGCATAAATAATAAATTACTTTTTGACGGTGTTTGTGTTTTTGGGTTAATGGTAGAAAATATTTTTGGTATCAATCCATCTTTACTCATACTGTAAAATACCCTAGACTGCCCCATTAGCATTACCAGTATCACCGAAGAATATCCTGCCAGGATAGCCACCAGGATAGCCCGATTAAGCCATGGATAATCCTGCACAATAATACCTGCAGCATTCATTTTGCCCATGTGTTCAATGGCTACTGCAACAGGTGCAATGCCATCTTTGCCTGCAAAGGTTTTATAACTGGTAACACCGGTCATAACATGCGCAAAAAGTAAATATAATATTGTACAAATTGCCAAAGAACCCAATATACCGATGGGCATATCCCGTTTGGGATTTTTGGCTTCCTGTGCTGCAGTACTAACCGCATCAAAACCTATATAAGCAAAGAAAACAATGGCTGCTGCACGAATGATCCCGCTAAATCCAAAGGCGCCAAAGCTACCGGTGTTATCCGGGATGTAAGGATGATAATTGTCATTGTTAATATACTTCCATCCCAGGAATATAAATACCAGTACCACGGCAATTTTTAGCCCCACAATGATTGCGTTTACAAAGGCACTTTCTTTGGTTCCCTTTATTAACAATAAACTCATTAATACAATAATTGATACCGCAGGCAGGTTAATAATTCCTCCATCCCATGGCCCCACTGTTAACTGTGAAGGAAGGTGAACATCAAAGCCCTCGAGAAATTTTACCAGGTAGCGGCTCCAGCTGATACCTACGGTTGCTGCACCCACCGCATATTCCAGCACAAGATCCCAACCAATTATCCAGGCAATAAATTCGCCCATGGTGGCGTATGAGTAGGTATATGCACTTCCTGCAACAGGAATCATGGAAGCAAATTCTGCGTAACATAAGCCCGCAAACAAACAACCCAACGCTGCTACAATAAATGAAATTGTAATTGCCGGGCCAGCATGATTGGCTGCTGCCATACCGGTGATGGAAAACAAGCCTGCGCCAATAATAGCACCTATTCCCAGGGCAGTTAAACCCCAGGCACTTAATGTTCTTTTTAAGGTATGGCTACCTGTTTCCTGGGCCTCATTCATTAAAGTCGCCATTGGCTTTCTTACAAATAAACTCATAGTATCTTGTTAGTTTAGTAAATAATGTTTAGGCAAAATAATCAAAAATAACTTACCGGCATCGCCAATAATCATATTTAGCAGTGGTTTGTTCATAACAAGCATTAAATACTATCTTGCAAAACTATTTTTTAGGTATGGAAATTAAACCGGCAAAACGCAGTAAACTCACTTTATATATTGGTATTGCATTGATGGCTGGTGTCATTACAGGCTTTGTTTTGAACAAAAATTATGTGGGTAGCGAGAATACCAGCATTGCCAATGCCGACATTCAGTTAGTACATATTGATGAGGCGATGCTGCCTTTTGAAACGATAAAAGATACTGCCACCGGCAATGGATTGCAGGCGTTACAAAAAAAACTGATCGCTCAAAAAAAAGAAGCAGAAAAAAAACTGCTGACCACAACGGATGAAACGCAGGCCCTTGCCGAAATAAAAATTTTATCCGATTCTATTCAACACCTGCAATTAAAAATATCCCTGCTAAGCGATACTGCTTCATCCGCCTACAAAATATTGCAGCAAAAACGAGAAATTATTGCCACGCAAAAAAGCAATAACATTAAAGCAAGAGATACCAAACTGGATTGGTTTACAATTTTAGCAGACATATTTCTACGCCTCATAAAAATGATTGTGGCACCATTGGTATTTACAACCCTGGTGGTGGGTGTAGCCAAACTGGGCGATATAAAAGCGGTGGGCCGTATTGGTGGTAAAACCTTGCTGTGGTTTACAAGTGCTTCCTTATTAAGCCTGCTGCTGGGTATGCTGCTGGTAAATGTATTTGAACCCGGCAGCGCTATGCATTTGCCCCTTCCCGATAGCCATGTTACCACTGGTATTGACAAGGCCGCAATGACGTTGAAAGATTTTTTTTACCACGTTTTTCCTGCCAGTGTAATTGATGCCATGGCAAAAAATGAAATTTTACAGATTGTGGTATTTGCACTTTTTTTTGGAGTTGCCGCTGCTGCCCTCGGTCATATTGCACATCCAGTTGTAAAAGCGCTGGATGCCGTTGCACACATCATTTTAAAAGTAACAGGTTATGTAATGAACTTTGCGCCCATTGCTGTATTTGGTGCCATGACAGCCATTATTGCAAAGCAGGGAATCGGTATTTTAAAAACCTATTCCATTTTTATTGGCGAGTTTTATTTTGGCCTGGCTGTGTTATGGATAGCACTGATTTTAATCGGATGGCTGTTTATCAAAAACCGTGTATTTACATTAATACAAAGAATGAAAGAACCCATCCTGCTTGCCTTTAGTACTGCCAGCAGTGAAGCCGCTTTTCCAAAAACAATGCTGGAACTGGAACGCTTTGGTTGTAAAGATAAAATTGTAAGTTTTGTGTTGCCGCTGGGTTATTCGTTTAACCTGGATGGCAGTATGATGTACATGACATTTGCTTCTTTATTTATTGCGCAAAGTTACGGCATACACATGCCGCTGGGTACCCAGTTAACAATGCTGCTGGTACTTATGCTTACCAGCAAAGGTATTGCCGGTGTGCCACGGGCCTCGCTGGTAGTAATTGCCGGCACATTGGCAAGTTTTAATATTCCCGAAGCTGGTATAGCTTTACTGCTTGGCATAGATCCTTTATTAGACATGGGCCGTAGCGCCACCAATGTGGTTGGTAACAGTATAGCAACAGCGGTGGTAAGTAAATGGGAAGGCGAACTGGAAAATAAATAATTACAACTATTTTTACACGATTGATAACCTTTTTGTATGCTTGATTTAATTTTACTGGATTTTCACTGGATTCAATTATTGCAACCTCAATGGTACATTGAAAATGGAGGTCTGTGGTTTATTGTATTTGCAGTTTTTGCAGAAACAGGTTTATTTGTAGGCTTCTTTTTACCAGGCGACAGCCTGCTTTTTGTAACCGGTATTTTTAGCAACGACCTGGTACAAAAAGGATTGGGCATCCATATAAACAGTTCATTTGTTAACCTGGTAATACTGGGCATTGTAATTTCTTTGGCAGGTATTATGGGTAATTTTGTTGGTTATTGGTTTGGTAAAAAAAGTGGTCCTTTTTTGTTTGAACGCAAAGACACCTTTTTTTTTAAAAAAAAATATTTATTGCAGGCCAAAGATTTTTACGATAAACATGGCGGCGGTGCCATTGTAATGGCAAGGTTTATACCCATTGTAAGAACCTTTGCACCCATTGTAGCAGGCATTGTACAAATGGAAAATAAAAAATTTACTTTTTGCAATATTGCCGGTAGTCTGGCCTGGGTTTTTAGTATGTTATTTGCCGGCCATTACTTACAACAGTTTATTTTAAAGGTATTTAATTTTGATTTAAAGCAGCACCTGGAAATAATTGTACTGGGCATTGTTTTAGTTACAACTGTACCCATATTTTTAAAGTTGTTGCTGGATAAAAAAAAGAACAACAAAAAGAATCCGGTTAATTAGTGCTACATGCAAAAAACCTCCACTTCCATTTTTACAATTACGGTTCTGGTTGCGGCCCTTGGCTACTTTGTTGACATATACGATTTGCTGTTGTTTAATATTGTACGGATAGATAGTTTAACCGAAATGGGGCTTTCCGTTGCGGAAGTAAAAACCCAGGGCGAATTTATTATCAGTATTCAGATGTTGGGGCTTTTAATTGGGGGTATCATCTGGGGCATCATGGGCGATAAAAAAGGAAGATTAAGTGTTTTATTTGGTTCAATTATTTTATACTCACTGGCAAATATTGCCAACGGTTTTGTACAAACGTCTAACCAGTATGCTTTAACCCGTTTTATTGCCGGCATTGGCCTGGCTGGGGAATTAGGCGCCGGAATTACCCTGGTAACAGAATTGGTAAATAAAGAAAAAAGGGGCCTAAGTACTTCGCTGGTGGCCGGTATTGGCTTATTGGGCGCAGTGGCGGCATTTTTTATTTCGCAGAATTTTAACTGGCGCATTTGTTATTTTATTGGCGGTGGCCTGGGCTTCTGCTTATTGCTGCTGCGCATTTCAGTATTTGAAAGCGGTATGTTTACACAAACAAAACTATTGGGTGTTAGCCGGGGAAATTTTTCTATGTTTTTTACCAGCGGGAAGCGTTTCAGAAAATACGCATGTGCCATTTTAATTGGTTTACCCACCTGGTATGTAATTGGTTTGCTGATTGCCTTTTCCAATAATTTTGCAAAAGAATTCGGCATCACCGAAACGGTGTTACCCAAAGTATCTATCATGGTAGCTTATGCCTTTATTTCCATATCAGATTTACTGGCTGGTTTTGTAAGTCAGTGGTTAAAAAGCAGAAAAAAAGCGTTGTATATTTTTTATATCTTAACCATCATTTCTATCATCTTCTTTTTTAACCAGCAAAATGGAACTGCCGCAGGCATGTATGTTATTTGCGCCGCACTGGGTTTTGCCACCGGGTTCTGGGCTATTTTTGTTACCATGGCGGCAGAGCAGTTTGGTACAAATTTACGGGCTACCGCTGCCACTACTGTACCCAATATGGTACGGGGCTCAGTACCACTGATATTTTTAGTTTTTAAATGGCTGCAAACAGTTTTTTCAGCAACGCTCCATCCTTATATAACGGCAGCCTGGGTTACCGGCGTACTTGTGATGGTTACTGCAATTATTGCAGCTTATTTTACAGAAGAAACTTTTGGCAAAGATCTTAATTATACGGAGTAATAACGCTGGCAGATTGCTGTTAATATAATTGTAATTATGGGTAGCTTTCGTCAATAGCAATACTATTTGACTGTATTTTCGTTTATAAATTAATATGAAAAAATATTATTCCTTTTTGCTTATTATGTTGTTTTGTTCGCTGGCGGTGGCAGCGCAAAAACTACAGGTAGATGTTGATTATGTAACTTCTGATGCGTCGGCTGACAAACCGGTAATATTTTACACCCCCAACAAAAAATTAAGCTGGACTGATTTTAAAGGAAGGCCGGTGGCTGCCAGTGAAGCTGCAGCCATTACCAATGCAGGCTTTGGTTTTAAAATGGCCTTTCATTCTGAGAATAATGCAGCCACTTTGCATTTAACTGTTGATTGCACTTTTTCTATCACAGATAGCTGGGTTAAAAATAACCGTAAAACTCCTTACATTTTAAATCACGAGCAACATCATTTTGATCTGGCTTATCTGTATGCCATGCAGTTTGTTCATAATTTAAAAGTGGCTAAATATACCATGAAGGATTATAACAAAGTACTGGAAAAAATTTATACCCAGTGCCAAACAGATTTACTCTCCGCACAAGATGCCTACGATACAGAAACTAAAAATAGTCAGTTGGCAGACAAACAGGAAATGTGGGATAAAAAAATTGATGGCCAGATGTCGGCTTATCTGAAACAATAATTTCCCCGTTTTTAATTTTGAAATGATGACGCAGTGTATTTTGTACAGAAGGCTGAAGCTCATTTAAGGTATGCCGTAAAAGAGGGCGACGCAACGATTTTGCACATTGCTTCTTAGCCAGGACAAAAAATTGTTTAACGGTATACACATTTATAATAAATAATACTCACTATAAATGCTCTGCTGTGCGCACCCCGGGAGCTTTTATAAAATCCTGCGGAAATTTTTTCAGGTAACGCCACAGTATGCCTATAAACTGTGGATACTCTTTTAAATGGATACCGCGGCTTTTTACGGCCACCAAAAATGCAAGCCCGAAACTTACCGCAAAATTTAGAAATCCAATGCCGATAACTCCAATGATAGTGTACCACAATTCCTTTGTACCAACCTGATGATTGAGACCAAAAAACCCAATGGCGGTATTGGCTGCAGAAATAGTGATGTGCCGGATATCGAAGGGTATGCCAAATGTTGTGCCGATAAAACCAGCCATGCCCAAAAAGAAACCCAGCGAAATATTACCCATCAGGGAGCCAAGATTATTTTCTACATAACGCACAATTTTAGACCGGCGCTTTTCACTAAAACTATTTTTAAAAGACGGATGATTGCGGAGACGTTCTGAAATTTTTCCGTACACTACGTAATTTTCAACGTACCCTGCAATCAACCCGCTTGCAAATAAAAAAAAACCTGTAAAGCAGGCGTACAACCAGGCTAAACTATGCAGCGGCTGCTGATTGGTCAGTAGCTGATGTGCTGCTGCTCCTTCTGCAATTTTTACACCGGTGGCTTTAAAAAAAAGCCACGCCAAAATATAGGTTAGCGGAAATACAATGATAAGGTTACCAGTATAAGATGCCAGTTGCGTACGGCTAACTTTGCCGATTGTAATAGCAAGATTTCTAAGATCGGGTTGTTCGCCAATTTTTTGTGCATCGAAGGAACTGGCTACATTATTGGCTGTGTATGCAGGCTGTTTAGTAGCGAGCGTTGAGCCGGTATCCTGTATCAAAATAAACCCCAGCGAATAATTAGTGCTGTACAAAAACCCATGCCAGAAGGGTGCCATGGTTATTTTAGCCAGCAGGTTTTTTGTAATACCAATAAAAGAAATGATGATGCCTCCACCAACAGAACTTTTAAACATACGCCAGAAATCTTTACGGGTGGTGGTAATAAATTTTTCTCCTGTGCGTCCTCCATGTTCCGCAATCTGGTAAGCAAGGTAGCCGGTATTTTCACTTAAAAATTCAAGGATAGAATTTTTGCGGTTTTCATTGTGTACCACCGTTTTAAAATAGGCCACAAACCGTTGTGTATTAAACGAATTGTCTATGTCAAGTACATCCAAAATAATAAATAACCTGTTTACCTGCTGTTGCAAACGTGTAATAATAAATGTTTGGGCAAGGCTGGTACCGTATGCAATGCGTTGTTCCCTTATCCACTGAATGGTTTGATTACAGTTGTGCAAAGCTTCTGTAATATTGGCTAATAAAATGCGTTGCGTATCCAATGTTCCAACGCTGTGATGCAGGTGAAGATATTCATTCACTAACCTGTTCTGTTCCAAAAAAGGAAAGATGGCATTTTCAATATTTTCATATCGCTGTGTAATTTCCTTCTCCAGTCCCAGGGTAGCAATCCGGTAACTCAGTATTTGCAAAGATCCCTGCAGCTGCTTTATCAGCGCGGGTTCTGTCAAATTAATCTGTATACCCAGCACTTCAAAAAATTGCATCCACAAATCGTTGTTAATGCCATCCACCCAAATATGATCTCTTTTTTTATAAAATATACGGTTGATAACATATAAAAAATTATCCGGTGTTTGCAGCTCGGGTAATATTTTATGTAATATTTTGCCTCTAAGTTCCTGTACAAATCCACGGCTGCTTACAATACCGCTTTCGGTTAAGGCATTTACAATATTTGTTTTTAAAAATTGGGTCAGCAATGCCTTACGCAACGAAAAAAGAGAACTCCTGTCCTGCCCCATCTGGTACAGCAACGCTTTAAAACGCAGTGTGGCCTGGTCTGTATCTTTTGCGTTGTCCGGACGTATTGTATTAATCATTTCTACCAAAAAATCGAGGCTTCGGTTAGCAGAATGCAGGGGCAATACAATGGCCTGTTGCTTTTCTACCTTTGGTGGAACCTCTTTATTTTTTTTTGATAACCGGAGCATAGTTTGTAATAAGGGTAAAGGATTTATTTACGTAAAAAATTCTGTCTTTTATATAACCATGACAAATTTACTGGTGATTATGTTGCACCGGTTTGATACCC
>NZ_JACMOO010000354.1 GCF_014377975.1 Ferruginibacter sp. | reverse complement strand
TTGTATCAACCTGTTCTCATCATTGCAGCAACCATTTTGCTTTTTCAATGATTTTTCCATACCACATTTGCCACAGATTTTAGCCTCTGCAAGCCCAATTTCCCAGCCTGCCAGTTTGCCCATACAGTAATGAACATGCACCGTAGCACCAACAGAAGTACTGATGTACAAAAACGCAAGTATGGCTACCAGAAGCTTTTTCATTATTGTAAAAGTAAACAGATTATTTTATAAAATATTGTTGTTTTATTTTTTGGTTTTGTTAAAACGCAAATAATTGCAAGAAATTTAAGAATTAAATATGCAACCATACCGGTATCAAAAGGATATTTATTACAACATCCTTTTATTGCCGCCGCTGTTTAAAATAAAAAGTAAGCAGATAAAAAGCAATGCGGATAAACTGGTAAGCGCTCCAGCGGATAAACTGTATAAAAATATTTTTTGTGTGTATCTGTTCTTCAGCAGTAATGGCCACGCAATTATTTTTGATGATCTCTTCCAATGTTTTTTCCATTTCGGAAGCCATTATTGCATCGCGTACATCCAGGTTTAATTCAATACTTGCATAAGCACTTATGTTGTTGATATTGTAAGAACCGATGGTGAACCATTCACTGTCGCAAACGGCCAGCTTTGCATGTAAAACCGTTGGCTGGTATTCGTACAGTTCAATTTTATTGCGCAGCAACCAATCGTACATCCAGCGCTCCGCATATTTTGCCACCATAACATCCGAAGGGCCAGCGATAATTACTTTTATTTTCACACCTCTTTTGGCAGCCTTTTTTAATAGTCGCCGGATTATTTTACCAGGCAAAAAATAGCTGCAGATAATAGTGATATGCGATTGGGCATGTCGCAACATTTCGAAATAAGTAGTCGAAATTTCATTTTTACGCCTTACCCAATCATTGCGCCTCATTCTTACGATGCTGCTTTCCTGATTGGTAAAATCAAATAATGATTGTTTTTCATCACAGGGCGTAAGCGCCATTTTTACCGGAAACCCGTTCCATGTTTTCCAGCAAAGAATGCACAACTGCCGGGCAACCTCTCCTTCAACAAACATAGCAAAATCAAGCCAGGAAGGTATTCCGGGCATATCGTTGTACCGGTTGGCAATATTTAACCCGCCCGTCAACGCACAGCGGCCATCGGCAACAAAAATTTTCTGGTGCATTCTTCTGCCAAAATAATAATAGCGGCTTTTTAACAAAGGTTCAAAAAAACGAAAATGAACCCCAGCCTGCTGCAGACTTTCAATAAATTTTTTTGATAAATTTTGCGATGCGTAACCATCCGCCAACAAATATACCTGTACATTTCTTTTGGCTGCAGCTTTTAATGCATCGGCTACCAGCAATCCTGTTTCATCTTCTGTATAAATGTACGTTTGCAGGTGGATGGTTTCTGTGGCCTGCCGAATAAGTGACAACAACAGTTCAAAATAATCCTTACCACCTCGAATTAATTTCACCTTATTGTTTTCACAATAGCCGGCATCCGTTTTTTTGACGCCTGATTTTTTTATTTTTTGTTGAGCTGCCACCAGGTAGAAAAATATTTTTAAGTGATACAATGATAGCATATAAAAATGCAAAGAGTGTGCAAATTTTCACTTTTCATTAAGAATCATATTGTATCTTGATGCAGATCATTGCAGATTTCAATATCACCAGTTATTTTTATCAAAATTATTACAGTCATTACCGAATATTAAAAGCTTCAATTGGGTCAGCTAAAAATACAGTCATGAAAAGAATATTAGTACCAACAGATTTTTCAGCCTGTGCTGATAATGCCGTAAATTTTGCTATTCAGTCGGCAAAATTTTTGCCGGCAAAAATTTTACTTGTACATGCATTTGAACTAAATGGGGATGTATATACCGATTACATGGGTGTTAATAAAGAATACAATGAATCGCAGTTACGCGAGGCTACAGAAAAATTGGTACAACTAAAAATAAGTGTAGAAAATAAAAAAGCTGTTGTGTTGGATACGATGGTTTTTACAGGCGGTGTAAAAGAAAGTATTCTTCATCTTGAAAATGAAAAAGATATTGAGCTGGTAGTGATGGGTACAAGCGGAGCCAGCGGTTTTATGCAAAAAATCTGGGGTAGTAAAACGGCGGCTGTTATTGATAAAACTACTGTGCCGGTTATTGCTGTGCCGGTAGAATATCAATGGAAAAAACCGGAAAAGATTTTACTGGCAACCAACCATTTTGAAACAGATACAGAAATACTGGATATTATTTTTGAATTAGCTGAAAGCTTTACAGCGAAAGTACAGATTGTTGTGTTTACAAATGAAGCAAGTGATACTGCCCTTACCTATTTGGAATATACCAGAAAAATACCGTCTTATAGGGAATGGCTTAAAGAAAAATACAAAGATGAAACAATTGTTATTGTCCATCTTTTTGGAATTAATTTTGAACATGCACTGGAAAGTTTTATCAGTCAAAACGAAATTGATTTACTTGCGATGGTTACCTATAAAAGAAGTTTTACAGATAAAATATTTCATCCCGGCATCACTAAAAGAATGAGCTATCACACCAAAATTCCTTTACTGGCCATACCTGCAAAACAAAATCAAGTATAATACTTTAATTTGGGAAAGCTTACTCTAATTTATTTAAAGAAGATGATAATGGCCCCGAGAAAGGTTAATACAATTACTACTTTCCGATAACTGTCATCTTTAATAAGGGTCACAATTTTTAAGCCTGCCCAAAAGCCTGCAACCATTGCAGGCAATAAAAATAAATCTGTTTGTAAAGAAGCCAGGTTAATATTTTTCCAATAGATAATTTGCAAAGGCAGTTTAAAAAAATTGATGACCAAAAATACCCAGGCAGCCGTACCGATAAAATCATTTTTTGTCATGCGCATGGCCAAAAAGTAAATGTTGGCAAAAGAACCTGCAAGGTTACCCAGCATCGTTGCAAAACCTGCAATAAGCCCGGTACTTATCACAAATAATTTATTGGCGGGTATGGCAGTTTTTTTTCTTACTTCAAGCGCAACCATTATTATTACCGTAAAAACAATAATCAGTGCCATCAGTTTTCTAAACAGCGCCTCATTTAAATCCTTACCTACATAAACTCCTATTAATACTCCTGCCATCATCCACGGAATTATTTTCCAGAACTGTGGCCATTGTACATGTCTTTTATAATAAATAACCGCAAAAACATCTGCTACAAAAAGTAATGGCAAAACAATTCCCGTAGATGCTTTACTCCCAAATACAATAGCCATGATGGTAACGTTCATCATCTCTATTCCTTTAAGACCTGCTTTGGACAGCCCTATAACAAAGGAAGCCAGTAAAATAAACACCCATTGAATTAAATTCATAACCGGTTAAAGATATTGCAAGCATTGAAACTATCAGGATAATTAAAAATATTTTTTGAGTAGTTTGAAAAATATTTTAATACGGGCGCAGGAAAAAACTTAACCGAACTTATCTGCATAAAAAAATTGCTACATTTGATTAAAATGAAACTGCGGCATGTTTAAGGTGGGCATACACAAAAAATATTTACCTGTATTTTTCATACTGGTGATTCTTATGCCCATAATGGTTTCGGTATCCCTGTTGGTATGGCAGCAGGTTATTCATTTTGAAATGATGGAAGAACTGGAAGCTAAAAATCTTACCACCATTATTATAAAAAAAAGCAGTCTGAAATGGACAAGGACTGGTAAAGAAATTGAAATAAATGGCAACTTGTTTGATGTGGATGATATTTCGACCAAAGGCGACAGTTGTATCATAAAAGGATTGTACGATGAAAAAGAAGAAGCACTACTTCAAACCATCAAAAAATCTCAACAGGAATCGCCTTACAATAAACCGCTGCCATTATTGATATCAAAAGTACTTTCGCATGTACTTTTTTTAGAAGATAAAAAAGTTACCCAGCCAACGGGTATACTTGCCTTTTTTACAAATTATTATTCGTTTACTTCCGTTCATTTCAGTTCATTTTCTCCCGCTTTAAATGGCCCGCCTCCAAAATACAGTTATTAGATAAACCCATTGCAATAGTTCATCACTGCTGCTACATTTTTACTGTATTATTCATTTACTAATAACGTATGAAAAAAATATTTTTCACTGCGGTTATCGCCTTGGCGTGTATACCACAATTGAAAGCACAGCAAGACACAATAATTAAAACAGGCTACTTACCTGAAGTAATTGTAACAGGAGTACAGTCTGCCACGGACAAGCAAAAATTTCCCATGGCGGTGGGCATTTTAAACCAAAAAGATTTGTTGCAAAATTCATCCACAAATATTATTGATGCATTGTCATCTATACCCGGCGTTTCACTGATTAACATTGGTCCGGCCATTGCAAAACCTGTTGTACGGGGGCTTGGCTATAATCGTGTGGTGGTAATTAATGATGGTATACGGCAGGAAGGCCAGCAATGGGGTGATGAGTTTGGAATTGAAATAGATGAATATACTGTACAACGGATAGAAGTTTTAAAAGGCCCGGCCAGCCTGCGTTATGGGTCGGATGCACTGGCGGGAGTCATCAATCTGCTGCCGCAGTCATTTGCTCCTGAAGGCAGGATGACTGGAAGGTTTCTTACAAATTATCAAACCAACAATGGCTTGCTGGCAGGCAACTTTTTGCTTGGTGGTAACCAGAAAGGTTTTGTATGGAATATAAACTATACTTACAAAACAGCACACGCTTATAAAAATAAATACGACGGTTATGTATGGAATAGCAACTATGGAGAAAATAATCTGAAAGCTATGTTTGGGGTACAAAAAAAATGGGGTTTTTCAACAATTACCCTCAGCAGGTTTAATTTAAAAACGGGTATTATAGAAGGCGCAAGAGACGAAGTAACAGGAGCCTTTACAAAAAAAGTGCGTAACTACGATGGCACAACAGATAGCGCGGTGACTGTTACAAAAGATGAGTTACTTCGCTACAACAATTACGATATAATACATCAGCAGGTGTGCCATAACAAATTGGTTTGGGATAACAGTTTTGCATTGGGCAATGGCCGCCTGGGTTTAAAATTAGCCTACCAGCAAAGCCATCGCCAGGAAGCCAATGATGTTGTTTTGGGAGATGTGTATAATTTTGATTTTTTGCAGCAAACCATCAACTACGATATAGGCTATGCACTGGCAGAAACCAATAACTGGAAGGTATCTTTTGGCGCCAACGGTATGGATCAGTCATTTAAAAACCGGGGCACTGCTTTCTTATTTCCAGAATACCACTCGTTGGATATCGGTCTGTATTCACTGGCACAAAAAACAATTCATCAACTTACCTTAAGTGGTGGCCTGCGTTTTGACAGCAGGCAATTTAAAGGCGATGATCTCTTTACAGGTCCTCACGGAGAAAGACTTTCTGGCCCTTCTGCTGATGCAACCCAACAGTTTAAGGCATACACTTCCAACTTCTCAGGTGTTTCAGGAAGCATCGGTGTCACCTATGATTTTTCATCACTGGTATACGGTAAAATAAATATTGCAAGAGGATACCGGGCTCCCAATGTTGCCGAAAGCGGCTCAAACGGGATTCATGACGGTACTCCTTTTTATGAAATAGGCGATGCAAATTTAAAGGCAGAAAACAGCTTACAGGCAGATGTTTCAATCGGGCTGAATTCAGATAATTTTACTACTGAAGTAACCTTATACAGCAACCGGATAAATAATTATATTTTTCCTTTAAAACTATCCAGCGCTTTGGGTGGAGATTCGTTGAGAGAATCTGCGCCTACGTTTAAATTTGTTGCGGGTGATGCCGTATTAAAAGGAGGTGAAATAATAGTAAACTATCATCCACAACTATTAAAATGGCTGCGCTGGGAAAATGCTTTTTCATTTATTAGTGCCATACAAAAAAACCAGAACGACTCATCAAAATATCTTCCTTATACCCCACCGGGTAAACTGCAAACAAAGTGTTGGTTTTCGTTCAGCAACAATGAACACGGCATCCGGAACATTTACCTGAGTATTGGTGTGGATCATTTTTTTGAACAAAACAAAGTATTTTATAAGTTCAATAATGAGACCATTACCCCTGGTTACACCTTACTAAATATAGGTGCAGGCGCAAACATTTATGCAAAGAAAAAACAGGTAGTGGGTATTTATCTGATGGCTGCCAATTTAACCGATGTGGCTTACCTGAGCAATATGAGCAGGTTAAAGTATGCGGACATCAATAATGCTACAGGCAGAACCGGCGTGTATAATATGGGCAGAAATATCAGCATCAAGCTGAGCTTTCCGATTGGGGCTGATAAATAATTTTTTTATTTTTATTACGGGCAATCTTAAAAATTGCCCGTTTTTATTTTATTATTTTAGTTCCGTTTTTCTTTCATTTACCGGCTTTTTTTTAAGAGCATACTTCTTCCGTATTATGCGGCTTTTTTTGGTTGGTGTTGCGCAATACTATTAATCAGAAAAATAAAATGGTGATACCAATATTCGTTACAGTGAGGATGCATTGCAGCAAATATTTTTTTAACTGATCAGCATCCCATCTCTAACATTTACTGCAGACCCCGGCAGAAACGATCTTCTAAACCAATAATAACAGGCAATTTCGGCTGCAGTAAAAATACTGACAAGCGAAGATTCATTTTGTTTTACAATAAACCGTAGTACTAATTTAACATTCAATCAATACCCTTAAAGGGTGTAGATTATACATCTTGCGCACCATCGTTTAAACAAAATGAATCGTTCGCAATTTCACACACCTGATGTACCTTAAACTGTACAGTCAGATGATGATAAAAGACTGACTTCTAAAAAAATTATCCGTTACTTTAAAAGATATTATACATTTTCAGTTGCAAGCCCCCAATGTTCGGGAGAGCGCCACAAAGCACTTAACAATAACTCCCGGATGAAATAAAATTCTTTAGGAAGTTTATCATATACTTTAGAAAATAATTCTTCGTGCGACAGTAATTCCTGCTTCCATGGTTCCCTGTCAAGTGTCATAATTTTAGCAAAATCGTCTTTACTAAAATTTTCAATTCCTGTCCAATCCATATCTTCATAACGGGGCATCCAGCCAATGGGAGATTCCACCGCACTGGCACCACCATGCACTCTTTGAACAATCCATTTTAACACCCGGATATTTTCACCAAAGCCAGGCCATAAAAATTTTCCATTTTCATCTTTCCTGAACCAGTTAACGCTGAATATACGGGGTGCATTGGGCAGGTCGCGGCCAAACTGCAACCAATGATTCACATAATCGCCCATGTTATATCCCATAAAAGGCAGCATGGCAAAAGGATCACGCCTTACTTTACCTACTTCACCAACAGCAGCAGCGGTGGTTTCGCTGCCCATGGTTGCGGCGGCGTATACGCCAAAGCTCCAGTTAAAAGCCTGGTATACCAATGGTACTGTAGTGGTTCGTCTTCCGCCAAAAACAAAGGCTGCAATATGCACTCCTTTAGGGTTATTCCACTCAATGTCTATTGCCGGGTTTTGATAAGCAGGCGCTGTAAACCTGCTGTTGGCATGGGCTGCAGGGCTTTCACTTTTTGGATCATAGGATTTTCCATACCAGTCTGTTAACCCCTCAGGTATTTCTTTTGTCATTCCTTCCCACCATACATCACCCTCCTGTGTAAGGGCAACATTTGTAAAAATAGTATTGGCCTTTATGGTTTCCATTGCATTGGGATTAGTATGAAAATTTGTTCCGGGAGCCACACCAAAATAACCGGCTTCCGGATTGATAGCATAAAGACTGCCATCAGTTCCTTTATGTATCCAGGCAATATCATCACCCACTGTAGTTACTTTCCAGTCATCAACTCCCTTTGCAGGAATCATCATGGAAAAATTAGTTTTACCGCAGGCACTTGGAAAAGCGGCAGCAATATAAGTTTTTTGTTTTGCGGGAGATTCAACTCCTAATATCAACATGTGTTCAGCCAGCCAGCCTTCTTCTCTTCCCATTACAGATGCTATACGAAGTGCAAAACATTTTTTCCCCATCAGGGCATTGCCCCCGTAACCGCTGCCGTAAGAAATGATCAATCTTTCTTCCGGAAAATGAGAGATATATTTTGTTGTGGGATTATTGGGCCAACTGCTGTCTGCTGCGGCGGCATTTAACGGCGCACCAACGGTATGAATACATTTTACATAATCGTTTCTTTTTAGATAAGGATAAACAGTTTCTCCCATGCGTGTCATAATATACATGTTCACTACCACATATTCTGAGTCGGTTAACTGTACTCCATACCGGCTGTAAGCAGAACCTACCGGGCCCATACAAAACGGAATAACATACAAGGTTCTCCCATTCATGGATTCATCCAGCAACCCATTTAAAATTTGTTTCATGGCGGTTGGTTCCATCCAGTTATTGGTAGGGCCTGCATCGTCTTTTCTTCTGCTGCAAATAAAGGTTTTGTCTTCCACCCTTGCCACATCGCCCGGATCAGAAAAGCAGGCAAAACTATTGGGGCGTTTTTGCTGGTTTAGTTTTATAAATGTTCCTTTCTTAACCAATGACTCACATATACTGTCGTACTCCGTTTTAGATCCATCACACCAGTGAATGTTTTTAGCATTACATTGCCTGGCTATATTAATTACCCAGGATTTTAATTCTGGCTTTATATCAGATGCCCCATTATGTCTTGGTTTGCTTTCTATTTGCATCATAAAAATTTATTTAATAATTGAATAATTGCTTGCAATAAGTAATACAAATTTTCATCCAATAAGATTAACTAAAGATGATCATTCTCATTTTTTATCTGATTTACATCCATTTTCTTATCAAATATTTTAATCACTGGCAGATGATTAAAAAGACAGTTACCGGTCTTTATATTTTTTAGTTTGATAATTTCACCCGGCTGATAATATACTTTTTTTACAAATGCAGTAAGCTTTATCACTCCATATCACTTAGCAGTACCTATAAATAAAGAACAAAGAAAGTGAAAATGTGGCTGCACGTTGCAACCTACTTATTTTACACAATACCATCATCAAACGGGTAGGTATACTCTAAAAGAACTTTTGTATATTGGTATAAATATTCTGTATGCAAAAAATTATACTTTTTATTTATGGAATAATAAATTTAAACGTGGTATCAGCGCAAAACCTGGTAGTAAATCCGGATGCTGAAAGTTTACCCCGGGGCACTGGCTGGTCGATTATAAGCCAGGGGGCGTCTACCTGTTTACTGGTTCCTACCAGCAATTTTGTTAACTGGACCATGATTCCTGATGGAAGTACGAATTACCCGTATGACCATACAACCGGAGCAGCAGGAGGAACTGTTTTTTATTCCGGATGTAGCAGTGGCCTGCAGGGGCCATTTGAATTAAGGCAGGATATTGATTTATCGGCCGATGCGGCAACCATCGATGCAGGCGCAATGACTTACGTTTTTACCGGTCATATGCAAACACCCGTGAGTAATCAAACAGATGAGGGGCGTTTTATTGTGGATTACCTCAATGCTTCCAATGTTGTATTGAAAACAAGTTATACCAGCAGCTGGCAGTCATACTATTTGGGATCAGGCAGCGGTTGGGTTGTTTACACCAATACAAGATTAGCACCAGTAGGTACGAGAATAATAAGAATTAGAATGCAAACAGAAATATTTTTTAACCCGCCTGCCATTAATGTTTATTTTGATGATATTACTTTGGTAAAGCCGGTTGTATTGCCGGTTAACCTTATGTTATTTACGGCAACAGAGGCTTGGGAAGAAATATATTTACATTGGAAAGTTGCAGATGAATTAAATTTTTTAAAGTACGATTTGGAACAAAGTAACAATGGTATTGATTTTATTAAAATAGCCACCTTACCTGGTGGCAGGACTTACTATTCTTATACCGATAAAAAAACACCAGGTAGTACAGCTGCTTGCTACTACCGATTAAAGATGACGGATAATAATGGAAAATTCAGTTATAGTTATATAGTTCCTGTTTTTTTTAAAGGTCAGCCTGTTTTACAAATATCTCCTAACCCCGCAAAAAATTACTTTACAATAAGTGGTTTACAACATCCGGGAGTGGTGAGCCTCATTGATGCCAACGGTAAAAACATAATGACTAACAAAACAAATGCAAGTACTTATAAAATTAATATTTCATCTATTCCTGCAGGCGTGTATTTTATACGTGTCGGGGATGGTAAAAATATTGTATTTAAAAAACTGGTTGTTCAAAATTGAACGGTTTTTATTATACACCCGGCTTAACACAATCTGTAAAACAAATTGATTGCGGTATATTTACTGCTTATACTATGACCAATACTAAAAAAAATATCCAGCCGTTTGTTGTCTGGTAGTAAATAACCTTCAACCTTTTATTTTTTTAAATGTTTATAGGTGTCAGTAATTTTAAATAATAAAATTTACCAATGAAAAATATAGTTACAGCGATCTGTTTCCTGCTGGTCAATGGAATTTTTTCAGGGCTCATTGCTCAAAAAAAACTACAAAATGTAAAACAGGAACAATGCGCTACTATGGTACGTTTGGAAGACAAATTCAAACAAAATCCCGGCCTTAAAGCTAGTTTTACCAGGCAACTGGAAAGCTTTAACCGAACCCTTGCTGATAAAATTCAAACCCAGCAACGTGATGCCGGTTCTGCAGGAATTAATAGCCCCGCCACAACCTATACCATCCCAATTGTTTTCCATATTGTATTGCCCAATCCTACCCTGGTAACGGATGCCCAGATTATAGCCCAACTGGATGTATTGAATAAGGATTATTCCGGAACCAATGCAGATGCAGCCAACCTACCTTCTTATTTTCACCCCATTTTTGGTCAATCGCCCATTCAATTTTGCCTGGCACAGCGCACTCCATCTGGCGAAATAACCAATGGTATTGAGAGGATCAGTACTACTCAAACCCCTTTTTCACCATCCAACGACGGCGTAAAGCATACATCGACCGGAGGTATTGATATATGGGACGGTACCAAATATTTCAATGTATGGATAACAGCCTTATCCAATAATTTACTGGGCTATGGCACTTTCCCCAATGATGGATTTCCATTGGAACAGGGTGCTGTAGTGGAATACCGTAGCTTGCCGAACGGCGTTTATAACAATTATAATCAAGGAAAAACGCTGAGCCATGAAACCGGCCACTATTTTAATTTATATCATATTTGGGGTGATGATAATGGTGCTTGCACAGGTACAGACTATGTGGATGACACTCCAAACCAGGCCGATTTTACTACGGGATGCTACAATGGCGTAAGAATAGATTCCTGCACATCAAATGGAAACGGTATTTTGTATCAAAATTATATGGATTACAGCTATGATCAATGCATGATACTGTTTACAAAATTGCAGGTAGTCAGGATGACCAATGCTTTACTTTCCTATCGTTCATCCCTTACCTCCTCTAATGGATGTACCCCTGTTGAACTTAAAACCCTGGATGCCCAGTTAAAAACAATTGATGCACCGGCTCAGCGTATTTGCACCAACTCGTTTAGCCCCGTTGTTACCATCCGAAACATGGGTTTGCAAACACTCAACACCCTGCTGATTAAAACAGTAATTGATAATGGCACACCGGTAAGCTACTCCTGGACGGGATCACTCTCTTCACTTGCAAGCGATGTCGTTACTTTAAGTGCAGTAACCATTACACCGGGTAACCACCAGATAAAAATTTTTGTTGCCTCTCCTAACGCTGGAACTGATGAAAATACCACCAACGATACACTTACTACCGTGGTTCAATATTACGAACCAGTGTCTACTGTTACAGAAGGCTTTGAAGGAAGCACTTTTCCTCCCGCAGGATGGGATGTTGTAAACCCCGACCATTCTATTACCTGGCAAAAAATTACCGGTGTTGCAAAAACAGGTAATGCCAGTGTTATTATAAGAAACTCTGATTACACAAATCTTTTTGAAAAGGATTATCTTAGGTTGCCGGAAGTAAATTTAATAAATGTTGATTCAGCCTTTTTTTCTTTCCAGGTAGCAGCGGCTGTGGCTTCAGAAACCAGTTTAGCGGGAAACAACTGGGATACACTTGAAGTACTGATCAGCAAAGATTGTGGTCTTACTTATACCAGTCTTTATAAAAAGTGGGACTCAACTTTAATAACAACCTACACAAATACCCTGTTATCTTTTGTACCTGCTTCTTCAGAGTGGCGAAAAGATTCTATCGACCTTACCCCCTACATTAATCAGGGAAAAATAATGCTGGCCTTTAGAAATACGACCGGGAATGAAAATAATATTTACCTGGATGATATCAGTATCCGCACAATCAACATTAATCCCAATTTAAAAGCTGCCGGTTTTTTGGTAACACCCAACCCGGTAAAAAACAGTGTTGCCGTGCAGTTTTATCCAAATCCATCCAACCTTAAAAGTATACAGTTGTACAATCTTTTTGGGCAAAAACTCGCTGAAACCAATATTTCTTCCGGAGCTGGTTTACCGTTGTATACTTTTAATATGAGCAGATATCCTGCAGGAGCCTACATTGTCAGAGCGGTGTTTACTGATAAAGTAATTGTGAAAAAAATTATTAAAGAATAATAGTGAATAGGTCAGAAAGGTAAAAAAATATTTTACAAATTGAAAGAATATTGACTTTGGAATTAATTCAAAATCAATATTCTTTCCCCCTCATTTCACCACTTGCAATGCTATATAAGTGTCAAAATATTTCAATGGTATATCCCATTTTTTTTATAGCAGATGATTCTGGTTCCCAATTGCGGTATTGAATAAAAGTGGCGTGCACGGTTCCTTTTTTTAAAGCCGTAAGCGTAAATATTTCATCGTTACTGGCACCAACTGTATTTTGTTTCATCGGTTTATCATCCAGCTGTCTTTCTACTTTTACTTTTGTTTCATCATCTAAATTACATTTCCAACGATATCCTGCGGTACCCAATCCGGGAAAGCGCAATTCTTTTTTTTCATTTACTGATAAGGTGACAGAAGGCATACATTTAAATTTAAACTTAATGGTACAAAAATGGTGCAAAAGAAATTATTTTTCTGCCCCATTAAAAAACTAAGCTTGATTAGAATGAAGAAATTTACGTCACCTGACTGGTGGCATGGCCCGTCAGCCAAATAAATAAAGGTAGGTTTGAAGATGACATTACCGGATTTTCAATGAATATTTCCTGCAAATTTTACAGGTGGATTGCCTTGTACAGGGTTTTCCAACTATATCATTTTACAATTATTGTTATTGAGCGCAAAGCATCTCTATTTTATTTGTGGATAAATTTAACACTAAGCCTGGTACCATTTGATACGATGGTTGCCACATAAACGCCGGCTGCAAGTTTTGCTACCGCTATATTTATTTTATTGATGCCTGCCAAACCACTGCTTGTTTCGCTTAATTTTTGCCCCAGCATGTTATAAATTAACACCAAGTCGCCCTGCGTAAAATTGTTCTTTGTTGCAATGGTAATTAAATCATTTGCAGGGTTTGGATATATTGCAAAAGGCTGGCTGGTTTTTACTTCATCTGGTATAAATAATTGTGCCGAAGGAACAACGTGCCTGTCTGTAACAGGGCCACTCCATTCTAATTTACATACCGCATCGCCCTGATTTTGATAATACTCAATCCGGATAGGATAAGCAGTACATGCTGCAAGATGAACGGTAGCCTGGTATTCTGTAGCGCCCTGGTCAATCCACTTATCTACCAGCAACTGGTTATTTACCCATAGTCGTATGCCATCGTCTGCCGTTACATAAAAAGTGTATGTACCTGCGTCTGTGGTTTTAATGTTGCCCGTAAACCTGGCCTTAAATAAATTGTTACTGATGATAGCGTTGGGTGATCCTCCGCTCCAGTTAAAATTAATAGCAGGTTCGGTTTGCGTTAAGGTTGCAATTGCCGGAAAATCAGCGGCCACTGCGGTATTACTGAAATATTCTGCTTTTAAACCGGTACCGTTTCCTATACAGGTTGCAGCAGGGGCAAACAATTGTGAGGTAGAAATTATTTGCCTGCATATTCCAGCAGCACTCCACTGCAATGCGCAAAAGGCAGGGTTAATATTAGAATAATATTCCAGCCTGATATCATAGTCTGTATTTTTTTGCAAACTGACAGTTGCGGTGTGCGTTTGTATAATATTGTCGCTCCATTGATTAATGATTTCGGTATTGTTTATCCATAGCCTTACTCCATCGCTTGCTGTTGCGTAAAAGGTATAGGTATCAGTGGTAAGTGGGCGCAGCGTGCCCGTCCACCTTACCTTAAAGTGATCGTTGCTGACAGCCGCGGCAGGACTGTCATTGCCCCAGTTAAAATTTATATTCTTATCCAATTTAGTTACAGTAGCAGTGGCTGGAAAATCAGTACCGGTGGTATTGGTAAAATATTCAGCTTTCAATCCAGTGCCGTTGCCGTAGATTACAGAAAGATTTTTATCATTGCAGGAAAGTCCATACACTTTTATACTATTTGAAAAAGCAGGTACAAACACTTTTCCGTTGGCGATGGTTGGAGGCGCAAACTTTGCAAAACTTCCCACTGCATTTTGTGTGTCCATATCACTGTTCCATAGTTCTCCTGCACTTACATCATTTGCCCTGTAAGCTGCGATGGTGCCGGGCCTCACCTGGTTATTGGCATTGCCGCTGGATGGAAAGCAGCCCCATACAATGGCAGATGAAGTATCAGCTAAATTACTGGATACACTAAGCATTGCGCCGGGCATTCCGTTTTCAAGATTTCTCTGGCCCTGCTTAAAATCGTTTGCAAATGTGCCCGTACTGCGGTTAAACTGAAACTGCCTTATCTTAAAAGTTTCTGCCCAAGCATACACAAATTCGCCGGTAGTAAATTTGGCATATACCGGCGATCCATGCACATGTACATTTCCCTGGCGGCCGGGGTTAAATTCCAGTGTATCTTTTACCTGTGTATTGCCGGTGGTAAGCCTGCCCATATTATTGTAATCAACTACGTAAGAAATTCCTTCTTTTGAACCTGAAATGGTAAGACTTGAATTGGGAATCATCAGCACACCATCACTGCCATAATCCAGATCAAGCTGATCAAGATAATCATAATTAGCAGGTGTAAACCAGTCAAGCATTTTTAATTGCGGTGATAGTTTGATAAGACTTTCACTTCTGCCCCCGGTAAAATTAGTATTGTCTGCTCCGGTAGTGCCGTTGCCTGTTACCAGGTAAAGATTACCATCATCACCCACTGATATCCCCTGCCCCGCCATCCAGATACCGGCAGCCCAGCCGTTGGGTGTTGCGTTGTAAGTGTATTGCAATTGCAGGGTCTCTGCATCATAACCCATTACCCAGCCATGATACGGCCCCCAGTCGCAATGAGATGCGGTGGCTAAATAGATGATGTTATTGTACAGGAGTAAACCCGGGCGCTGGTTGGCATATTTTGCATCGTATTGTATTACCCCGTTAACATTGCCATCCCCGCTGCCATTCACCTGTGCACTGATCAACTGCGGACTGCCTGCTTTGTGCAGACCGGTATAAATATTTAAAGCATTGAGGTAAGAATAAAATTTTCCATTTGCATCAATTGTTTTAATAACCACGTACAGCGTTCCCGATACAGAGTCAATGACCGGAGTTCCTACCAAACCCATTTTACCTGAAAAGTCGCGGTAGTTACCGCCACAGGGTTTACCATAAGCAGCATCCTGCAAATCAAAAACATCGGGTGCTCTATGTCCTGACGGGTTTAGGTTTATTTGCCATAAGGGTGCTGGTTGAGATAGATCATCTGCATTAAAAGCATACACTGTATTGTTTACGGTAGCCACGAATAACACATTACCCCTGAAAATGCCAATGGTAATATTGGCTGCAACCAGCGGTTGTGCATATACCTGGTTATCTACCGCAAGCGTAGCTGCAAGGCCAAATTTTGATGGCAATACATTGCTGTGGTTTAGCAGCGTTTCCTTATCGCTCCATCCGGTACGGTAGGTATTGTTATGCTGTGTAAGCACCGATACCTGTGCAGCAGAAATAAAGGATAATAAAATAAAAACAAGAAGTTGAAATAAGCAGCGTTGCATCGTTTAGTATTTGTGTGGCTTGACAAATGTAACCGAAAGTATTTATACTCCCGCATGAACTGCATTTTGGAAACTATGGCTGCGAAGTTTAGCATTCAGCCAAAATCATTCAACAAATGCAGGTCTCCTAACAGTGTCTGTTTGTTAGAAATTTTTTGCACATCAAACCTATCCGGAATTAAAACATACTCTTCCCAAACAGGAATAACTGCCCGGCACAGGTAACCTGCCGCACTTTTCCCGTCCATCATCCCTGCGCTTAACACGTTAGAAAATGTATGCCTATTTTGAAAAGGCATTCATAGCTGCAGTAGGTTTACAGGAGTTGTCGAAAGCACCCAGCGAATAGCCTTGCCAGTTATTGCAGGCTTCTGGTTCCCAATATAAAACGCCCAGGCCTTTGTTGGCGGTAACCGCTTTTGTTTTAGCAATAAGATCCGTTAAAAAAGTATTGCAATCAGTGGCATCATCCCAGCTCATACCGGCTTCTACAATCATTACTTCTTTACCATACCGGCTTACCATATCGTTCATATTGGCATAGCATTGTGTATTATAAGTTTTCCAATTTGTGGTTGTTGGGTACATGGACATCCCTATCACATCGTACTTTGCGCCATTGGCTTTTAAGCCATCAAACATCCAGCGGAACAACGAATTATCGTAACCGTTGGAAATGTGCACGATCACTTTGGCAGCAGGAAAAACAGCTTTTACCGCATCAAAACCAGCAGAGATCATTTGTGCAAAATTAGCCATATTGGTGGATGCCCTGCCTTCTGGCCATAACATGCCATTGTTGGTTTCGTTACCCACCTGCACCCACTCTGGCAAAATATTATTATCGTGTAATGCAGTAAGCACAGCAGTTGTATGGCCTGCAAGCGATATTTTTAAAGTAGCAAAGTCCTGCGTTGCCCATGCTGTGGGCTTTGTTTGTTTGCCGGGGTCGGCCCAGGTATCACTGTAGTGAAAATCAATCAGTATGCGCATACCAAGATTTTTAGCACGCACAGCTTTGGCCACTACATCAGCTGTATTATTATAGCCATCGGCAGGATTTACCCAAACCCTTAGGCGAATTGTATTGATGCCAACAGATTTTAAAAGGGCCATACCTTCCTGCGTTGTGCCGGTGCTGTTATAAAATTTTATGCCAGCCGCTTCCATTTGAGTT
>NZ_JACMOO010000353.1 GCF_014377975.1 Ferruginibacter sp. | reverse complement strand
TTGGTTTTGCTGATGGCGATGCTGGGTCTTGGCCTTGGTTTAATCATTACTGCCATGACTACCAAATACAGGGACCTTAGCTTCCTGGTAGTATTTGGTGTGCAGTTACTAATGTATGGTACGCCCATCGTTTACCCCTTAAGTTTTGCATCAGAAAAATACCGTGCTATCATACAATTAAATCCCATGACAGGTATTGTTGAAGCCTTCCGGTATGGCTTCCTGGGTAAGGGTGAGTTTACTGCCTGGAGCATTGGCTATTCAGCCCTGGTTACTGTTGTGTTATTGGTATTGGGCGTAATTATATTTAATAAAACAGAAAAAGATTTCGTAGATACCATTTAAGATGTCAATAGCGATACAAGTACAAGATTTATCAAAGGCCTACCAGATAGGGCAAATAGGTACGGGCACCATTTCGAAAGATTTGGAACGTTGGTGGGCAACTGCCGTAAGAGGCAAGGAAGATCCCTTTTTAAAAATTGGTGAAACATACGACCGGGCTGTAAAAGGAACTAGCGATATTGTATGGAGCCTTAAAGACATCAATTTTGAAATTCAGCAGGGCGATGCGGTGGGTATTATTGGACGCAATGGCGCAGGCAAAAGTACGCTGCTAAAATTACTGTCTGAAGTAACTTCACCCACCACAGGCAAAATAAATATTAAAGGGCGGGTTGCAAGTTTATTGGAAGTAGGAACGGGGTTTCACCCGGAACTAACGGGCCGTGAAAATATATTTTTGAATGGCGCTATTTTAGGCATGCGTAAAAAGGAAATACAACGAAAGCTAGACCAAATCATTGATTTCAGCGGCGTAGAACGTTACGTTGACACGCCGGTAAAGCGCTACAGCAGCGGTATGTATGTAAGGCTGGCATTTGCAGTAGCGGCACATTTGGAAAGCGAAATTTTAATTGTGGACGAAGTGTTGGCGGTAGGTGATGCCGAATTCCAAAAAAAATGTTTGGGGAAGATGGGGGAGGTGAGTATGTCAGAAGGCAGAACCGTCCTATTTGTTAGTCACAATATGGGAGCAGTGCAATCTTTGTGCAACAGTGCTATTATATTAAATAATGGAACAATCTATCTGCAAGGCAAAACGAGCAAGTTAATTACGGAGTATTTAAATAGAAATGCTTCGTCTGTCAGTTATTATAAAGGAGCTGAAAACCCAGATAAAAAGATTCGTTTTCAAGAAATTCGTATTTGTGACGAAAATTACAATCCCAAAAGTGAGATTTTTCATGATGAACATATTCATATAAAATACACCTTAAAATTTAATTCGTCTCTTGTAGAACATGATTATTCTATTTTTTGTATAGTACTAGATAAATTTAAAAACAGAATATTTTCTGCCGAATCGCCTGTAATTAGCTGTGAATCTATGGTACTCTCGATACACCCAAATACTTTGGTGAGGGGTTCCTATACTATATATACCTTTATTCATAAACCTAATACTGAACAAATAGATGTAGCTGAGGATGTTTGTCGATTTTCGGTAATTGATAACAATTCATGGTTAAATATTCATGGCGACTATGATTATGGGAATGTGTTTGCTAATGTGAGTTGGATTAATGGCTAAAGATTTATGTGCCTAACGTCATAAGCTTATATAAAGCTTTGACGAAATTCCCCAAAATGGATATTTATACTAAATAAAAGTAAAATGAAATTAATAAAGTATATTAAAAAGAAAATATTGAATCAGCTTAATCAAAATGATTTATACGAAAAAGATTATTTACCTCTTGGTATTTCAAAAAATGATTTTATTGATTATGTAGATAAAAAAATATTGTACAATAGTGCGCTAGACATTACAAGTTTTTTAGGCAAGAAAATTAAAAGAATAAATTCTTACTCATTTGTACATTCGGTAGAAGGGATATTTTTAGAGGAGCTATATAAATTTGATTCAGATTTATTATCGCCTCACATTATCGATTGTGGTGCAAATATTGGGCTCAGTGCTATTTATTTTAAAAAACTTTATCCTAATTCCAAGCTAATTGCTTTTGAACCAGACAAAAAAGTTTTTGAAGCTTGTCAATATAACTTAAATCAGTTTGGTTTTTCAGATGTTAAATTAATAAACGCAGGCGTATGGAATTATGATGGGAGTTTAAATTTTTTGCCTGATAATTCATTGGGAGGAAGAATCGTCGAGGACGATCAGTCCGGCAAAAACTATTACTCAATAAAAGTCGTTGACTTTAAGAAGTATTTAAATGTCGAAGTTGATTTTTTAAAAATAGATATTGAGGGCGCTGAGCTTGACGTCCTAAAAAATTGCCGAAATGAACTCAAATTTGTTAAGAGAATTTTTGTTGAATATCATAGCGATAAAAACAAACCTCAAGATTTACAAGAACTATTGTCAATTCTTACCGCTGCTGGTTTTAGATATTATATAAAGGAAGCATGGGATTATTTGGATCACCCATACTCGAATGAAAAAAACTTGTCAACTTTCGCTCCTTTTGATCTACAATTAAACATTTTCGGGTATAGAAAAGACTTCAAATAAATATCTATGAAAATTAGTGTACTGCTAATTACTTACAACCACTCAAATTATATTAATGAAGCAATTGATAGCATTTTTATGCAGGAAAATTGCTTTAGTACAGAAATAGTATGCCTTGATGACTCTTCGACTGATAGCACGTTTGAAATACTAAGTAAAAGATTAAAAGACGTTCAAAACTGCATATTAGTAAAAAATGATTTAAATATCGGAATTACTCGGAACTATCAGAAAGGTTTCTCCTTATGTACCGGAAAATATCTTTTTGTTTTAGAAGGAGATGATTATTGGACTGATTCAAAAAAAATAAGTAAACAAATAAATTTTATGGAGAGTCATCCTTTCCATTCAATGTGTTTTCACCCCTATACTATACAATACGGTAGTTCAAGAGTATGTAAAAATGGTCTGGTGAATGTTTCAAATAGATTGCCTGATACGTTTAGTATTAATGACCTACTACTTAATGAAGGTTTAATCGGCAACTTTTCAGTTTGTTGTTACAGGAAAAAATGGTTAGATAGTTTACCAACAGATTTATATAATTATTTATCATACGATTGGATAATTAATATGTTTATGGGGCATTTTGGTTTACTAGGTAGAATCAATGAAGTGATGTCTGTTTACAGGTATGCTGATAATGCAGTGTGGTCTACCAAGCCATTGCAGGAACGACTCAGCGAAGCCCTTGGCTTGATACCAATTTACAATTCATTGTTAGAGTACAAGTACAATAGCTTGTTTATGCAAAAGGAAGTCATGCTTCGAAATCAAATTAGCAAATGTTCCCGAAAAAAGCATTATTTAAAAGAATGGATGCCCCCAATATTAATTAAGATTATAAGGAAGTTTACTTCCACCAATGTTTAAAATAGAAATAGTAAAATGATTAAGATTCCTGTTTACCAACCCTCTCTTTCCGGCAATGAAAAAAAATATGTAAATGATTGTCTTGATTCTACTTGGATATCTTCTAAGGGTAAGTACATCGAATCTTTTGAAACTTCCTTTGCAAAGTATATTGGTGTTCAGCATGCTGCCTCAGTTTCCAATGGGACTGTAGCAATCCATCTTGCTTTAATTGCTTTAGGAATTGGGGATGGAGATGAAGTCATTGTTCCTACCCTGACTTATATC
>NZ_JACMOO010000352.1 GCF_014377975.1 Ferruginibacter sp. | reverse complement strand
TGCAGTGGTAGCCAGGGCAGCTTTAGTGCACCGGTAAAAATCACGGTCCGGCAGAATGCGCAAGCTTTATTTACAGCCAGCCCGGTTACAGGCTGCACCCCTTTTAATCTGGCGAATGCCATTACTGTTGCGCATTTTCCCGACAGGGATGGCCAGTATCAATGGTATGCGGATGGGATTGGTATTGGTAGTAATTCCACCGGTATTTTTCCGGGTTATACAATCACTGCTTCCAATGACACCACCATTATAAAATTGATTACCACCAGCCAGTTTGGTTGCAGGCCGGACACAGTACAACAGCAATTTATCACAGTAATTTCAGCCCCGGCTAAGTTTATCAAAGATACAGGTTATGGTTGCGGCCCTTTACCAGTTGGCTTTACCAATACCTCCAGCATCATCCGCAACATTTCCTTTAACTGGAATTTCGGCAATGGCGTTATCAGCAATCTGGCGCAACCCGGCACAATTATTTATGATGCCAGTCCGCAAAACAGGGATACTACTTACCTCGTTACCTTAAAAGCCTATAATGGTTGTGATACCACTGTTTGGCGGGATAGTGTAAAAATAAGGGCCAATCCCAGGGCAGGATTTGGAGTAGATACTACCGCAGGATGTTCGCCCTTTACCGTACACATCAACAACACTTCATCAGGTAAGTCCAATACCTATTACTGGAATTTCGGCAACGGTCATTTAGATACAACTTACAGTACCGGGGCATTGAATTACACTTACAATACAGGCAATGTGATTGACACTTTTTCTATTCAGCTGATTGCTGCAAATGAATGTAAAAGAGATACGCAGGTAATTAAAGTGCGGATAGCACCCAATAATATTCAGCCACGTATAAACATCAATGGCAACGACTTGTATGGCTGTGCACCGCATATAATAGCCATCAATAATGGCACTACGGGCGCCAGTTCTTTTACCTGGAACTTTGGTGATGGTACTTCAGCACTTGTAACCAATAACAGCCCGGGTAGTGTGGTGCATGCTTTTAATAATCCCGGCACATTTACCATACGAGTGGATATTACCAATGGCTGCAGCGATACAACAGTTTACAGATCAGTAACCGTATACACCAAACCTGCGGCAACCTTTACAACCAATGCTGCTACTTATTGCCAGGGCGATACCATCAAAGTAAACAATACATCCTTACATGCCAACAGCTATCAATGGTTTTGGGATGACGGCACAGGCAGTACCGGTTTAAATCCGTTTCATATTTATGCTGCGCCTGGTATTTATACCATTTATTTAAGGGCAGAAAAAACGAATAATTTTGGTGTGGTTTGTTTTGATACAATTGTACATTCCATCACTGTTCTAAGCAAACCGGATACACGGTTGCAGACGAATATCAGGGCGTTGAATTGTGCGCCCTTTATCCTGGAGGTAGCTGCTCCAGGAATCATCAATGAAACTGCACAATGGTATTTTTATGATAGTACGGTTACTCCATCTGTAATAACAGCCAATGGAACAAATGCACAATACACCTTTAATAGGCCGGGTAGCTTTTATGTAAAATTAATTGCTAAGAATAGTACAGGTTGTACAGACAGTACCATCATTTATTTTACGGTAGCCGGCCAACCAGTAGCTTCATTTACACCAGCCGGTATATTCATTTGTACAAGAGATACGACAGTTGCGTATATTAACACTACTACCTATGATGGCAACGATGCGGTAAAGTATAGCTGGCTTGTTGACAATGTAGCGCTGTCTGTTAATGGCAATTTTACGCACCATTACACGGCATCAGCAGTAACTGTTTTACCTAAAATTTTTACCACCTGGCTGATAGCAAGTAATAGCGTAGGTTGCAAGGATACAGCGAAAGCAATACTGCAAATGAACCCTTCCGCAAAATCGAAATTCAGTTTTAACAACCCAAATGATTGCGTGCCTTTTATTGCAAACATTGCCAATACAGCCAGGTTCACCACGATACATAAATGGCTGGTAAATGGAGTGCTGGTAAGTACCGATGCGGCACCTTCCATTGTTATTGAAAAGCCTTTTACTGCATATACCATTACTTTAATTGCTGACAACGATTATGGTTGCAAGCCAGATACTTTTTCTGTAACCTTTACTTCAAGGATAAAACCTGCCATTGGCTTTACAGTGAGTGATACCCTCGGTTGCACAGGCGTGTTAAATGTCGGCACCAGCAATACAACTACCAATGCCATCAGCTATATCTGGAATTGGGGCGATAACACGCCGGCTTCTTCTTTTACCAGTCCTACTCATTTGTATACAACACAAGGCCAGTACCTGATTACACTGGTAGCAAGCGATGGGGTATGTAGAGACACTGCCAGCCAGCTGGTAAAAGTGTCTGCCAAACCTGTGGCTGATTTTTCTGTAAATACCACACTCACTTGCGATACCGCAAGGGTACAGCTCACCAACTTAACCATTAATGGAGATACCTATTTGTGGAATTTTGGGGATGGTACCACCAGCACAGTTGTCGATCCGTTTAAGTTTTTTGCGCCAAGCCTGAATCCCTATACCATTAAGCTGGTCGCCTATAGCACTTTTGGTTGTAAAGACTCTGTAATAAAGCCCAATCTTGTGTTGGCAAAAGTGCCGCCCGCATCCGGTTTTTTTATTAGTCCCACACCGGTTATTACCGTACCCAATTATACTTTTAGTTTTAACAACCTTACATTAAACAATACCAATTATCAATATCAGTGGAGTTTGGGTGATGGAACTTTTGCGGACACCAGGGATGTGATTGATCATAAATACGCGGATACCGGTAATTACCCCATTCGGTTAATTGTGCTGGATAACATTAACAACTGTTCGGACACCACGCTAAAAATTGCCCGCATTGATGGCTTTCCCGGCTGGATGTATATTCCCAACGCTATTTGCCCCAATTGCCTGCAGGAAAATTTAAGAACCTTTCTGCCAAAAGCTGTGGGTCTGAAGGAGTACCGTCTGCAGATATTTACTATCTGGGGCGAACTGATTTTTGAAAGTACCAGTCTGGACAGTAAAGGTGCACCCAACCAGCCATGGGATGCCAGGTACAAGGGAAGCCTTGTACAACAGGATGCATATGTATGGAAGATTCAGGCAAAATTTAAGAATGGGTCTGAGTGGCTGGGCATGATTTACCCGGGGGAAACAAAATATAAAAAGGCAGGAAGCATCACTGTTGTAAAATAATAAACGAACGGTTTTTACTACCATCAAAAACAGTAAAATGAAAAAATATTTATTACTCAATGTTATTTTTTTTAGTACAAAAATTTTTGCACAAGACCCGTTTTTTACACAGGCATTCAATGCACCGCTTTCATTGAATCCTGCAACGGCAGGCAATGCTGAAATGGACCTTCGCTTTACCGCAACGCTCAAACGGCAGTGGATAAACGTTCCTTCATTAATGCAATATGCGGCGGTAGGTGTTGACCGCTATATTAAAAATATGCATGGGGGGGTAGGACTGCTGTTAACGAATTCCAAAGAAGGATACCTAAACAAGAACAGCCTGCATGCCATTTATTCGTATGCGTTGTGTTTGCCTGGTGCCAGATTGCATTTAGGTTTGCAGGCAGGTGTAGCCAACCGGAGCATCAATTATAATAAACTATATTTTAGCGACCAGATTGATAACACCGGTATCATTCCCGGTGCTATATCGGGTGTGGATATAGCACTGAACAACCACAAATATTTCGCTGATTTTGCAGCAGGTTTTTTATTGTACTTTCGCGATAACTGGATGATCGGTGGCGGCGCCCAGCACATCAACCAGCCAGATGAATCGCTTACGTCCAATACCTACAGCAAGTTGCCCAGACGCTGGTTTTCTTACCTGCGTTATAAGATGGATATTGATGAGGATGGAGATTCCTATTTCTTACCAAGCATTATTTATTACCAGCAGGCGCAAAGCAATTCGCTGAGTGTAGGTTGCGAATATAAGAATGCCAGGATGGCAATTGGTGCCTGGTACAGGGGCAATGTTGGTTTTAAAAACAGTGATGCTTTTTCAGTAACCTTAAGCCTTGATTTATTTGACCGCCGCTACAATGAGACAGACCGGCTAAGAGTGGGAATGGCGTACGATGCGACCACTGGCAAGCTTGGTTTTTCAAGAAGTGCCGGCAGCGGAGAAGGTACTTTTATTTGGGAAAAATTAACTCCTGATGGAATCGTTTCTGATGAGCGATGCGATGCAGATTATATAATGAAAGGAACGCCTTGCCCGAGAAGATTTTAGAAAGACAGACCAGTTTTTAAATTATGAAGTATCCCTCCGCAGAGATACGGCTGATGTGGTTGGGGAAACTTATAAAAGGCATGCACCATAACTAAAAAATATTTCTACAAGGATAACTAATTTTCAAATTTAGCGCTACTTATAATTCTTAATTTTCTGAAACGGGCTTCTAAATTCTCAATATCAAGTGTATTAGAAAGGATGACTACAAGGTTGATTGTTCGCAATTTTAATGATTAACAGAGATTACTAAAACATACAGATTTTTACACTTTAGATGGGTACTTAATTTTTTTGGATCTTACACCAACGCCTCATACAAAATTTCCACGGGGTGCATTGCTAATGTGTGCGTACCATCTTTTATCTGGTGGCGGCAACTGGTGCCAGGTGCAGCTACTATAACCGCTTCGGATTTTTTATTGCGCACTGCGGGAAACAATACCAGTTCGCCAATTTGCATGGACAGATCGTAATGCTCTTTTTCAAAACCGAAAGAACCGGCCATACCGCAACAGCCGCTGGCAATGGTTTGCACCGTATAGTTTTTTGGCAACGATAAAATATCCACCGAGTATGTTAATGCAGAAAGTGATTTTTGCTGGCAATGACCATGTAATAAAATCTGTTTTTCCCCTGTGGTAAATTGGTCAGCTTTTATAAAGCCTTTTTTTATTTCGCCGGCAATAAACTCATCTATTAAAAAAACATTTTTGCTCAATTGCTTTGCTGCTTCCAGCTGGTCATCATCGGCAAGATCAATGTACTCATCTCTAAAAGTAAGAATGGCACTGGGTTCTACACCAATCAACGGCGTTTCATTGCTGATAATTTCTTTTAATAAGGCAATATTTTTATTGGCAATCTGCTTGCCCTTACGGATTAAGCCCTTGCTAAGCCAGGCTCTGCCGCTTTCAATGTGTTTTGGAATCACCACATTGTAGCCCAATCTCTCTAATAGTAAAATGGCTTTTATACCAATGGAAGTATCGTTGTAATTGGTAAACTCATCACAAAATAAATAGACTGTCCGGCTGTTATTGTTGTTTTGTTTGGGATGTTTTTTATACCAGCTTTGCAAAGTGCTTTTGTGCATCAAAGGCAAAGAGCGAGGCACTGCAAAACCAGACATTTTTTTTATGAGCGTACTGGTTGTTTTATTAGACATAAAAAAATTGTACACGCCCGGAAGTATGGAACCCAGCTTTGCAGCGTTGGTAAAATTAGCAATCAGTTTACTTCGAAAAGGCACCCCGTTGGTATCATAGTATTGTTGTAAAAATTCGGCTTTTAATTTAGCTACATCTACATTGCTCGGGCATTCCGACTTACAGGCTTTGCAACTGAGGCAAAGGTCCATTACGTCGTAAATCTCTTTATGGTTAAAGCGGTTTACTTCTTTTGAATTGGTTAAAAATTCGCGTAATATATTTGCTCTGGCACGGGTAGAATCTTTTTCATTTCGGGTAGCCATAAACGATGGGCACATGGTGCCGCCGCTTAAATGTGTTTTACGGCAATCGCCGCTGCCGTTGCATTGTTCAGCATGCTGCAACACATCCTGGTTATGGTAGCGAAAAATGGTATTAAAGGTGGGCGTTTGCTGGCCGGGCGTGTACCGCAACATGCTGTTCATGGGCGGTGTATCTACAATTTTATTGGGGTTAAAAATATGTTGAGGATCCCAGGTATTTTTTAATTGTTTTAGCAGTAAATAATTTTTAGGGCCAATCATCTGTTCGATAAATTCGCCCCGTAACCTGCCATCACCATGTTCGCCACTTAAGGAGCCATCGTATTTTTTTACCAGTGTAGCAATTTCCTGTGCAATAGTTTTAAACAGCTCGTTGCCTTCTGCTGTTTTTAAATTGATGATGGGGCGCAAATGTATTTCACCAGATCCGGCATGGGCATAATGTACTGCATGTAAATTGTATTTAACCAGTAGCTCATTAAACTCCCGGATATAGGCTGGCAGGTCATTTACATCCACCGCTGTATCTTCAATAACAGGTACAGCCTTTGCATCACCGGGTAAATTGCCCAGCAATCCTAAACCTGCCTTACGAAGGGTCCATATCTTTTTAGTATCATCTCCAAACAGCAATGGAAAATGGAAGCCTAACCCTGCGGCACGCATTTCAACCTCCACATTTTTGCAGATGTCCGTAATTTCTTCCCGGGTATTTTTTACAAACTCAATTACCAAAATTGCACCCGGATCTCCCTGTACAAAAAAACGGTTCTTGCTTTGTTCAATATTACCTTTGGTACATTCTAAAATATAATGGTCAATCAGCTCACTTGCACTGGGCTTATATTTCAGTGCAATTAAATTGGCCCGCAGGCTTTCATCAATACTATTGAAATGAACGCATAACAAGCCGGTTTCTTTGAGTGGCAATGGCACCACATTTAATTTTATTTCGGTGATAAAAGCCAATGTTCCTTCTGAGCCGGCAATTAATTCACAAAAATTAAAGTCGGGCATGCCTGCAACAAAGGGCGCTTTTTCCAACAACATGTCAATTGCATAGCCGGTGTTGCGGCGCTCTACCGATTTTTTTGGAAACTGTTTTCTTATCTCCTGCTGGTTATCGTAATTGCTTAAAATGCTGCGGATGTTTTTATATATCTTTCCTTCCAGATTATCCATTTCGCATTTTGTATGAAAGGCATCGTTGGTAACCGTTTTAAATTCTACATTAGTTCCATCACTTAAAATTGCCTTTACTTCCAGCAGATGTTCCCGGGTACTGCGGTAAACAACCGAATTAGAACCGCAGGAATTATTACCCACCATACCACCCATCATTGCCCGGTTGGCGGTGGAAGTTTCCGGACCAAAAAATAAGCCATGTGGTTTTAAAAAAAAATTCAGTTCATCCCTGATAACACCGGGTTCTACCCTTACCCAGTTTTCTTCTGTATTGAGTTCAAGTATTTTGGTAAAATTTTTAGATACATCCACGATAATGCCGTTACCTACCACCTGCCCCGCAAGAGAAGTACCCGCCGTACGGGGAATTAAAGAAGTAGTATTGTTAGTGGCAAATTGTATTAGTTTTTTAATATCGTCCAATGTTTTGGGGATGGCCACTGCCAAAGGCATTTCCCTGTACGCCGAAGCATCCGTGGCATACAATATCCGCATGGTATCGTCTGTAAAAAGTTCTCCTTCAATTGAGCGGCTTAATTCCTGTAGTTTCTCTTTCATTTACCAATTTAACTTTCATGTAAAAATAGTTTGTTTTTACGATTTTAAATTTTTCGTGGAACCTGCTTTGTGGACTTTTTATAGAAATGATGATGGTGTTGATCAGAACCGGTACACACAGATTTTTTAATCTTGTTTCGTAAAAACATATGGCAGCGCTGGTTGGGCTGATTTTGGCAGATTAGCACGGATTATTTATCAATTGCTCAATAAAAAATACATGTGCTGTTATCTGTTCAATTTGTATCAGTAGCGTTTATATATGATTTGTGCAAAGTATAAATTTGTTATCACCGGCGTTTGTTTCCAGCTGTTCAGTTAATTTTGATAGTATATTAAACTTATTTTAACAATTGTATACACATCTGCCGGCTCCGTTTCTGCAATCACTTGAAGGTATCCCTGGTTTTGATAAAGCCAGATTTGAAGATGTTCATCAATCTGGTGAACAGGTTACCTCCATCAGGTTAAACCCTGCTAAAATAAAAGGCAGTAGAACCTTGTCTTTTACGGATGCTGCTGTGCAGGGTAATGTGCCCTGGAGTACGGATGGTTACTATCTTTCCCAGCGCCCGTCCTTTACGCTGGATCCTGTTTTTCATGCAGGTGCTTACTATGTACAGGAGGCCAGCAGCATGTTTTTAGAGCAGGCATTGCAACAAACAACCGATTTGTCTCAACCCATAAAAGTATTAGACTTATGTGCAGCACCTGGCGGAAAATCTACCTTGTTGCAATCGTTGATTCATGAAAAGAGTTTATTGGTAAGCAATGAATTGATAAAAGCAAGAGTAAATATTTTAACGGAAAACATTACCAAATGGGGCGCTGCCAATGTGATAGTAACCAACAACGATCCTCAGGATTTTAAAAGACTGGAAAATTATTTTGATGTAATTGTTGTAGATGCGCCATGCAGCGGCAGCGGCCTTTTTAGGAAAGATGCTGCTGCCATTGAAGAATGGAGTCCGCAAAATGTAACCATGTGCAGCCAGCGCCAGCAGAGGATTCTGGCCGGTGTATTGCCTGCATTAAAAGAAGGCGGCAGCCTGATTTATTCTACCTGTTCCTATTCTGAAAATGAAGATGAAGCAATTGCAGACTGGCTGATGGGCGAACATGGTTTATTATCCGTTGCCCTAAATCTGAAAACGCACTGGCAGATTGTTGAAACAAGATCAACCCTCCACAATGGTTATGGTTACCGGTTTTATCCTGATAAAGTAAAGGGGGAAGGTTTTTTTATTGCAGCATTTACCAAAGGAGAAAAAGCAATCC
>NZ_JACMOO010000351.1 GCF_014377975.1 Ferruginibacter sp. | reverse complement strand
TTAATTCTTTTAGGCTATCTAATTCCTTTTTTAATACTTTTATTTCTTGTTTGGTGTAATCTATATCCTTATGCAGCGATAAATTTGTTAGGGTTGTAAAAGCAGCAAAAAGGACTGCTATAAATGGTAATGTCCACTTAGTTATATCATAAATATCATCATTAAATTTTTTCTTCCCAATTTCAAGATACTTTTCATCATCATACACGGATTGAGAATTTATCCAGGCAAAAACTGCAATTCCTTTTCCAAAATCTTCTAGTTTAATTTCTTCTGCCATTATCAATGGTGGCGTTATTGTTTTTAATTCTTCAATTGAAATAGCCATCTTAACACATAAAACTGGCAATGGAATGGCAATATTTTCTGCATTGACAGTTGTTTTGTGAAAATTGCTTTTGCCAACAATTTCATCGTGTTTGTCTAATATTATTCTTAATAATTTATGCCTTAATCTATATTTTCTTCGAATAAACACAGTTTATAATTTTGTCCACAAACTACGCTTTAATCAGTAAAACATAATCCACTCGCTCGTGGCAAGGGCAAGAAAAAAATAAAACGTGGGAGGGAGAAGAAAGGTTGTGGGCGACTGTTTAACATAATATTAATTATAGGACTTTTAAATAATCAAATACAAGGTAGTTGGATTGCGACTAAACCAGATTAAGCGAAAAATCAAAAAATTATTGAGCAAACTAAATATTGATATTTTTGAAAATGTCTACCTGCGTTGAAAATAAATAAGCAGTTTAAACAATAAAATAGGAAATAATACATTATTCTTTTATGTTTTATCACACTGAATCACGGAGAATTTTAAAATGTGCGTGATTTTAAAACTGTTTTATATTTGCCGACAGATTACAACTAAATAAATCAAATCACTTTCTTTATTCTATGAAAAATAAATTACGCTATTTTTTTTCTTTTCTTGCATTTACAATACTGCTTACTTCCTGCGATAAAGAATACAGTACAGAATATGGCAAAACATTAGCCGGCACCAATTCAGGAACGGCGGTGTACATTTATACAGGTACCGGAACCGGAAATTGCCTTACGCCAAATATAAAGGGAACTTATTCGGCAGGCGCTGCTACTACCATCAACAATACCGTAACGCTACAGGTTACTGTTGTAACGCCAGGTACTTTTGTAATTTCAACGGCAACTATTAATGGTATAACATTTAAAGGCTCAGGCAGTTTTTCTACCACCGGAGTTCAAAATGTAAGTTTGTTTGCCAGTGGTACTCCTGTTGCCCGCGGTACATTTAGTTATATTGCCGGTTCAAATGGTTGTGCTTTTAATATTGTTTTTACAACAGGCAACGTTAACACAACCTCCGTATTCACATTTCCTGAAGCACCCAATGCCTGCACTCTTGTTACAATTAACGGGGCATATAATGCAGGTGCAGCATTAACTTCAGCCAATACTATTGAAGGTATACACGTTAATGTAACCAAGATTGGTACATACTATATTTCCACCTTACCTAATAATGGGATAACTTTTACAGGCTCGGGAACATTTACTGCCACTGGTCTTCAAACAATTTCTTTAAACGGCGGAGGTACACCGGTTACTTCCGGTGCGTTTACTTATTCTCCTGGCAACAACGGTTGTTTATTTACAATAACAGTATTACCTGCTGGTCCGGTAGTTTCGGATTACATTAAATGTAAAATAGACGGGGTTTCAAAAACCTTTGCATATAATGTTTCTTTTACAGAAACCAATACAGCTGCGCAGCCACCTGTGCCTGCATCTAATACAGTGGATATTACCGGAAGTGTTTCAGCGGTTTCTGATGAAAATATGGAATTATCGCTTATTAAAACGGGAACATCCATCTCAACGGCAGATGTATTTAACCCCAATAGCTTTACCAGTGGCAAAGCGTACCTGATTTCTTATAGAGATGCTTCGTTGGCAAACTGGAATGCTGTTTCAGGAGTTAGTTTTACACCTTTCAACATCACTGTCACCAGCAAAACCACCACCAGAATTCAGGGCACTTTTAGTGGAACATTAAGCGATACCGGTGCTGCCGGAGGAAATACAAAAATTGTTACCGAAGGCACATTTAGTGTACCTGTTAAGTAGTATTATTAACAAATACTACCTGCTTATAAAATAATTAAAATGATTAAAAAATTACAGTCTGTTTTCTTGCTTGTTTTTAGCATGCTGTTTTTTATTGCCTGTCAAAAGGAATTGAATTTTCCGGATACCAATACCAATACGCCCGGCACCAGCAATGGTACGGCAAAATATAGTTTTGCCGGTGGCAGCGGTAATTGTGCAGGAGCAGTAATTAGTGGTGTTTATAATAAAGGAACTGCATTGAATAGTTTGAATACAATCGCAATAAAAGTGAATATTGATTCTGTTGGTTCATATACTATTGCTACTGCAAATATTAATGGAATAATTTTTAGCTGTTCAGGAGTCTTTACCACAACGGGTGCACAAACGATTGTTTTAAAAGCATCAGGAACACCACTTGGTGCAGGAAATTTTACTTATGTACCTGGTACCAATGGCTGCTCGTTTAACATTACTGTTACTGCAAACGGAGCATTGTCAGGAACTGCCCAATTTACTTTTAATGGAGCTCCCGACAGTTGCATTACTCCAATAGTAAGTGGTAATTATATTGTAGGCACAGTTATGAATGCGGCTGATTCAGTTACTGTAAAAGTGACCGTTACAACACCTGGTTCTTATTCGGTTAGTACCAATGCGTTGAATGGAATATTATTTTTAGCTTCTGGTACATTTGCTACCAGCGGACAACACATCATTACTTTAACCGGTTCCGGCAAACCCCTTAACCCAGGGCCTTTTGCATTTACACCGGGTACAAACGGGTGTAAATTTACAATCAATTTTGCCGCTGTAACTGATTGTAAAGAATGTATTTATATTCCATTTTGTGTGGGAAGTAAATATGATTTTATAGATACGATCAGTAATCCTTTTGGTGGTAACGATTCGGCCTATCCCCGCCATTCTGAATATTTATCTGCTGTTGATACAACCATTAATGGCATGGTATCTAAAAGAATAAATACTTTCGATGGTATTAATAATAATTACTTTTATACCAATTGCCAAAACGGTGATACAAGGGTAATTACAAATAATGTGCAGTCCACTACTTCCGGCAACATGCTTACAGCCATAAACTCCATTGAATTAAAAGCCAATGCACCTGAAGGAACTGTCTGGACAGATACCTCTACAATTGGCAGTGTTAATAAACTTTATCGTACTCATACCATTGTACAAAAAGGTATTAGCAGGACGGTATTGGGGGTTACCTATAATGATATTATCAGGGTGAAAGTAGAACAGAATATATATTATACAGATCCCGCTGCAGGGTTGATTTCTGCTGGTATAAGCGACTATTATTTTGCCAAAGGTATTGGGGTTGTTGAAGTAATCGGTTATGGCGAAAACCCCATAACTAACCAATTGTACGTAGCCGTTCATTCAGTTTTAAAATTTTATTACGTACCGTAACTACTATCTGACAACATTTATAAACAAAAAAAGGAACGTACTGACATTCTCTTTTTTTGTGCTTACCGGTAAAAGATTACTTTTACCGGAATGCAACACAATAATATACCCACAGAAAAGATATTGGCCAATCTGCAAATTAAGGCACTGAATGAAATGCAACTGGCAGCCTTAAAAGCCAATGATGAAAGTAACAATGTACTGTTATTATCTTCCACAGGTTCCGGAAAAACCCTGGCATTTTTATTACCCATTGTACAATTGCTTACCAAAGAAAGTAAAAAAGTACAGGCCCTGGTATTGGTTCCATCCCGTGAACTGGCGCTTCAAATTGACGAAGTATTTAGAAAAATGGCTACTGGATACAAAGTTACCTGTTGCTATGGAGGACACAAAAGAGAGACAGAAGAAAATAACCTGGTACAATCCCCTGCCCTTATCATTGGTACACCTGGCCGGGTGGCCGATCATATCCGCCGCAGTAACTTTGCGCTGGAAGACATTACCACACTGGTGTTGGACGAATTTGATAAATCACTGGAGTTGGGCTTCCTAGAAGAAATGTCATTTATCATTGGTTCGCTTCCTGCAGTTAAAAAAAGAATTTTGACCTCTGCTACGGAGGCTGTTCGCATTCCTGATTTTATTGGAATGGCATCTCCGGTAAGGCTTAATTTTTTATTGCCCATCGACAAACCTGCCGAAGATGAACTGGTAGTAAGAACTGTTTTTTCGCCAGATAAAGACAAGTCTGAAACGTTATTCCGGCTCATCTGTTCCATTGGTAACAAATCGATGATTGTTTTTTGCAATCACCGGGAGTCAGTGGAACGTACGAGTAATCTTTTAAGGGAAAAAGGAATTGTAAATGTATTTTATCACGGAGGTATGGAGCAACAGGAAAGAGAAAGTGCCATGTGTAAATTTAAAAACGGCACATCCAATGTACTGGTTACTACAGACCTTGCATCAAGGGGTTTGGATATTCCGGATATAAAATATATTATTCATTATCATTTGCCTGCAACCGAAGATGTATATACTCACCGCAATGGCAGAACCGCCCGTATGGAAGCTGGTGGTAAATCGGTGTTGATTTTATCAGAAGAAGAAAAGCTGCCTAAATACATCATGGGTGAAACAGAAGCCATCGTTTTACCAGAGCGGATTGAATTACCCGAAAAGCCCAAGTGGTCTACTTTATTTATTGCTGCCGGTAAAAAAGATAAAGTAAATAAAATTGATATTGTGGGATTTTTATCCAACAAGGGCTTATTAAAAAAGGAAGATATCGGCCTGATAGAAGTAAAAGATTTTTTTTCCTTTGTAGCCGTGCGTAAACTAAAAGTGGGAGCAGTTTTGGAATTGATAAAAGATGAAAAGATAAAAAATAAAAAGGTAAAAATTGCCGTAGCTAAGTAAGATGTGATATTGAATGACACGGATTAGACGGAATTATCAGGGATTTTATTTTGTATCCAGGTCTCCTTCCTATAATCCACCAATTTATAAAAAGCCGGAAAGGCTTAACGGCAATTATCAAAAGATTCAATAAATTCTCTTACTGTATCAGAAAATATTTTTGCCCCATTAAACATAAAAGAATGTTGTATGGGCAAAACATACACGGGTAATTCTTTTAGTTCATTTTCAAATTTCTTCAGCCTTACTCCATCTTTTTCGGTAGTTAAAATAATTTTATTTGAGCAGGTTATTTTATTAAACTCCTTTTTAATTTCTGCCAGGTCACCACTATCAAAAATATGATGGTCAGGGTAACGGAGCATATCATAGGTCTGTACATGCGCCGTTAAAAAATCATTCAGCGGTTTAGGATTGGCAATACCACAAACTAGTAATATATCTTCACTGTGCGATATTAGAGCCTCTTTTTTTGTAAAAAGATGGTAAGGATTATTGTATAATATTTCAGTAAAAAATACCTGCTGATGAGATGCAGGCTTTAGTTCCTGAACAATAAGGTCTCTTTCTTCTTTGCTCAGATTGTGCTTGCATTTTGTTACAATAATAATCTGTGCCCTCGCAGCACTTTTTTTAATATCTCTAAGATCGCCGGCAGGCAATAAAAAATCACGGGTATATAAATTGGTATAATCAGTCAATAAAATATTTAATCCTGCATTTACCTGGCGGTGCTGAAAAGCATCATCCAAAATGATCACCTGCGTTTTCGGACGGTCGTGCAGTAACTGTGGTATAGCCTCCAGCCTTTCCTCGCCTACTGCCACACTAACATCCGGAAACTTTAAATGAAACTGCATCGGTTCATCACCAATATCCAATGTCGTTGTATTTTCGTTGGCAAGCCCATATCCCTTCGTTTTTCTTTTATATCCACGGCTAATGGTGGCGGTAGCATAATCATTTTTTAAAAAACGTAGCAGGTACTCTACCATGGGCGTTTTACCCGTACCACCCACAGCAAGGTTACCTACACAAATAATTGGAAAATTAAAGGAAGATGATTTAAGATAATTTTTATCAAACAACTTATTTCTTATCCATATAATAATGCCATAAAAAAAAGAGAGAGGCAAAAATAAATATCGAAAACTTTTTAGCAAGGGGTAAATTTTAAAAAGTAAAAATACTTTCTGGTGTACTACAATAATCTAACTTAATATCAAGCTTTGTTTATATCTTCCTCGTATTCAACTACATCAAAATAGCTTAACCCAATTGTACTACTATTGCTGCAGCATTGTTTTAGAAACCGGTTGTAATATCCTTTATTATAACCTATCCGGTTGCTATTTTTATCAAAGCTTAGTAAGGGTACAATAAACATTTCAATATCACCCGTACACATTTTTTTGCCATCAACCGGTTCATCAATCCCGTATGTAATAATTTCAAAAAAGCTGTCATTATGCATCATCTCTTTATTATTCATTTCCAAAACGCGTTGTAGTTTATCATTTTAAAATAAACCAATTTATTACCTGTACTTTTAATATAGTAATACTAAGTAATATATTGTTAATCAAACTTTACTATATTTTTTATAGGTGCATAGATCAAGCTCAAGACAGGTATATTTATCAGTATTTTTTGAAGCTGTATCAGCATCATGTCGTTCAGCTTTGCTGTTTGAGCAAGCGAAAGCCATGGGCGCTTTTCTTTATAAATATTTCTAATGTTACTTTTTTGCATTTCCTGGTGAAAGATTAAGCAAATAATAAAAAATTATTTTATCCAATAAAAAGTTGGCCTTTTATTGGATAAAGATAGAAAAGATTGTAGTTCCGTAATTACGTTCGGAGTGATAATAATCAAATTTTTTATAATCGTTGCGGGGTGTATGTTCCAATACAAACCATCCTTTTGGATTCAGTAATTTTTTTTCGAATATTTTTTTAGGGAGATCATCAATAGTATTCAATGCATAAGGCGGACCGGCAAAAATAAAATCGTATTGGTCGGTGCAACCTTCTATAAATTTAAATACATCCGACTTTATTAGTTTAAAATTTTTAATTGATAAGGAGGCAGCTGTTTTTTTTATAAAGTCATACATGTTGGTATCCTTTTCCACAATGGATAGGTCGGCTGCTCCCCTGCTAGCTAATTCATAACTGATGCTGCCCGTGCCACCAAAAAGATCCAGCGTTTTTAACCCTTCAATGTTAAGGTTGTTTTGTATAATATTAAAAAGCCCTTCTTTGGCAATATCTGTTGTTGGCCTGGTGTAAGGCATGTTTGCCGGTGGGTTTATTTTTCTACCACCATAAATACCGCTGATTATCCGCATGCTGCTATTTCAAATAAATGACTAAAATAATGGGCAGGATAAGTTTTTATCTCTTTGTCATAGCTAAATGTCTGAGGTAAAACTGCAAATGAAAGCTGTGGAAAATATTTATTCAATTCATCGAATAAGATAGACTCTCTGTCAATCATTCCATTCAGCAACACTTCGGTATCTGTTAATAAAACTTCAAAACGTTCGCAAACATTTAGTAAATGATAAGCCGCATCTTCCGGCAATTTATAATCGAAATGCTGAATTATTTGCAGCTGTCCTTCTTTTATCAATTGTACAATGATGGATGTTGCATCAAAAATACAATACAGCTGATTGCCTTTTTGTTTATTTCTGTTAGATAGTATTGAGTACAGATGGCTATGACTGGCCAATGAAAATAAATGTGCAATAACAGCGTCGAGCTGTTTAGGAATTTTGTATAGATTTTGCAAGGCTAGCCCCGGGATAAAGTCGCTCCTGGTAATACTTTCACCCATATCACCATACACCAGTTCCAACATTTCATTGTTAGTGGCAGCATTCATAAATTTATCAGGCACCAGCAAAGATTCTGCAAAAGCGTAAATAATGTAAACCTTTTTAAACGTTTGTTGAAGCAAGAGCTGCTGACCGGCAATATCTTTTAAATAATCAGCAGCCTTTTCATTGGTAGTACTGATATTAAAATGATAGACGGATAAAGCAAAGCAGGTATTATCTGCTTTTAATGCCCAGTAAGAAATTCCATATCCGCTGATCTCAATATATAAACGGCAATCACTGGTATCGGTAACAGGGGTCAATATATGAAAAGATGAAATCAAAATAAATGTTTAGGATGGCAAAATAAGATAAATTTGCCAACTTATGGAGGTAACTGCACCAATTAAAGATTTAAAAGTACAAGTCAATAATAAACAAATACTTTCTATTGCGTTGCCTATTACACTGTCCATCATTATTCCGCAAATAAATATGCTTACCAATAGTATATTTTTAGGTAATCTTAGTATTTCTGCATTAGGTAATGCAGGCATTACCGGGGTTTTTTATTTAATATTTGCAGTTGCAGGCAATGGCCTTAACAATGGGTTGCAATCTGAATTTAGTCGCTATGCCGGCGGTGATAACACCAACGCTTTTAAAATAATTTTAGCACAATCCATTCGTATCAGTGTGCAATTAGCCGTGGCTGGTATCCTGGTAACCTGGTTTATTGCGCCGTTCATTCTTCAACGGGTTGCTGACCCCAATGCCTATCCGCAGGAAATGAATTTTTTAAAAATCCGTATCATGGGGCTACCCTTTTTGTACCTGTTTCAAATGGGCAACGCATTTTTGGTGGCTTCACTCAACAGCCGTTATTTAATGATTGGTTTTATTGCCGAAGCAGCTACCAATATCCTGCTTGATTATTTACTTATTTACGGCCATGGGGGTTTGCCCGCTATGGGTTTTAATGGTGCAGCAGTTGCCTCTGTAATTGCCGAAGTCTGTGGTTTTTTAGTGATGTTGCTGGTGATATATAAAACCGGTCT
>NZ_JACMOO010000350.1 GCF_014377975.1 Ferruginibacter sp. | reverse complement strand
TTTTGAAAAAGCAAAATGGTTTAACCATGAGTGGATACAAAAACTGGATGTAACCAATTACGCAGTAAGGGTAAAAACTATTTTTGAAACAAACGGCATTACTATAAACGATGACGCTTACCTTTTAAAAGTGATAGAGCTTGTTAAAGGCCGCTGTACTTTATTACCAGATTTTTTTACCCAGGGAAGTTTCTTTTTTCAGGCTCCGGCAACTATTGATACCGATGCTATCAAACCAAAATGGGAGGAGAAGAAAAACATGTTTTTTATGGAACTGATTAAAGCATGGCAATTAAGCACGCTTTGGGACGCAACAGATTTAGAGACATCTTTTAAAGAATTGGCAGCAGCCAACACCTTAAAAACTGGCATGCTAATGTTGCCTTTACGGGTGATGCTGGTAGGTGGAAAATTTGGACCAGGCGTTTTTGAAATTGCCACTACCATCGGTAAAGAAGCAACAATAACAAGGATAGCACATACCTTATCTTTACTGCAGTAAATAAATGCTATAATATGAATAGGCCTATACGAGTACTGGTAGCCAAGGTTGGACTTGATGGGCACGACCGGGGCGCCAAAATTATTGCCACCGCATTACGGGATGCAGGCATGGAAGTAATATATACCGGCCTGCGCCAAACGCCAGAAATGGTGGTGAACGCTGCATTGCAGGAAGATGTTGATGCAATAGGCATTAGTATATTAAGCGGGGCGCACAATACTATTTTTCCTAAAGTTATAGCACTGATGAAGGCAAAAGAAATGAACGATGTGCTATTAACCGGCGGAGGTATTATACCTCAGGATGACATGAAAGCCCTGAATGAATTAGGCGTAGGGAAATTGTTTGCCCCAGGCGCCACCACTACAGAAATAGCTGACTACATTAAATATTGGGTAAAAGCGAATAGAAATTTTTAAATTTGGGCATGAAAAGAGAAATCAAAATATTTAAATCTTTCGAGGAGCAGGAAAAGTATTTTCTGGAATATTTTTTTTATAAGACTCCATCTGAAAGGTTGAAAGCCCTTGCAGACCTTCAGAAACTAAATAATAAAGATTTTCTAATCCCTTCGCAACGAAAAATCACCATTCAAAAACATTTTCGATGGACATAGAACATCCTGAATTCCTAAATTTTTTAAGATGTGCCAAGGAAAATAAATTAAGGTATTTATGTATCGGAGGCTATGCAGTAAATTATTATGGGTTCCATCGTATGACGGAAGATTTGGACGTTTGGATAGCACCGACCAATCAAAATAAAGATTGTTTTTTTAACACGATGCTATGCATGGGGTATACAGAATCAGAATTTGAGGATATAAAAAAAGAAGATTTCACTACTTACTTTATGTGTTCTCTTGGAGGCAGGCCAAATGTAATTGATGTACTGACCATCTTACATCATTCATTAAATTTTGATGAAGCTGAAAAGAATATGACAATACATAGCCTTAATAATTCAATTGAACTAAAAATGGTTTCTTATGAATTGTTGAAAGAAACAAAACTAAGTTCTCATAGGCCAAAAGACCTTTGGGACATTTCTCAATTAGAAAAATTAAGGAACAACAGATAAATACCCCAACAATGTACACTACACTTATTACCACTTTA
>NZ_JACMOO010000061.1 GCF_014377975.1 Ferruginibacter sp. | reverse complement strand
CTACATTAAAGAAAAAGCTTGATGTGGATTTCTATAATTATAAAATCCTGGGCGCATGCAATCCGCCATTTGCCTACAAAGCCTTACTGGCAGAAGATAAAATCGGAACCATGTTGCCTTGTAATGTCATTGTTCAGGAAAAAGTGCCGGGACAGATAGAAGTATCTGCAGTCGATCCGGCAGCCTCCATGCAGGCTATAGAAAATAAAGATTTGCAGGATATTGCCACTGAAATAAGAACGAAGTTACAAAAGGTAATTGAGGCTTTGTAGTAGAAAAATTTCCCTACGTGTCTCTGTTCTTCCTGCCGCAGAGAGGATCTGGATATTTTACAGGAGGAGAATATAATTGTAATTAATAAAAATCAAATCATTAATAATTTAAAATTATGTTTTACGCTAGTGATTTTTGGGGAATGCACCTGGTATGGTGGTTCGTTTGGCTTATCTTCCTTTTTTGGATTTTCGCAACACCTTATGATGTTCCCGGTCAACGAAAGAAGAAAGATTCTCCTCTTGATATTTTGCAGAAACGATTTGCTTCAGGACAAATCACAACCGAAGAGTATCAGGAGAAGAAAAAAATTCTTGAAAATGATTTAGCAAAGCAAAGCTAAATCAAACTGTATGATAATCTATATGCAGGTTCTCTGGCTCTTTGTATTAGCAATGCCCATTGCCTGCATTTCATGGACTGTTACCCATGAAGAAGTATTTCGCGAACCAAAGGAATATTGTGCTAAGCGAACTGCGGCGTAAAACTTTTTGAGTAAGAAAATTTTTTTACCTGTTTACGTGAGAGCATTGCTTTAAACATTACGTAACAATTTTATTTCTTTTTTTAACGGGTTACAAACTGCTGGTAAACGATTGGAATGGTTATATAATTGCAGGATTTTCATTGGCTTGGATAGCCAATATCTATATGAGTTTATTCAGCCTTATCCGCCATAATATTAAACGGGAAAAAGCTGAAATTAAGGAAATGGATGAAAAACTGGATAAATAAACCCATCAGCAATCAATGCAATCAATAGAAAATAAATAATTATGAAACGAAGAAAATTTATAAAAAATACAGGCTTGGGAGCGGGCAGCTTATTGTCAGGTATTTCTGCCGTCAGTTTTTTAGAGTCATGCGGCGAAAACCACATGATGAATGGAGACGGTATGAATATGGGAGGGCAGCCAGTATCTGTAAAGGAAGGGAATTTCAGCAGGCCACTCCCTGTTCCCAACACTGTAACAGGTAACACAACATTAACTGCACAGGCAACAACGGCAAATATTAATGGCAGCAATATTCCCGTTTTGGGTTACCAGTCTAAAGGTTTATTGGGGCCTACTATCCGCGTTAATAGCGGCGTAAATGCCAGTATAAATTTTCAGAATAATCTTTCAGAAAAAAGTAATATTCATTGGCATGGTTTAAAAATACCGGCGATTATGGATGGGCATCCGGAAGATGTTGTAAATCCCGGCAGTAGTTTTAATTATCAGTTCAGCGTTAATCAACGGGCAGCTTTGAGCTGGTATCACCCGCACCCGGACAGAGCTACTGCGAGGCAGGCTTTTCAGGGCCTGGCCGGCTTATTTATTATTAATGATACAGAAGAAGCAGGTTTAAATCTGCCTTCCGGGATTTATGAGATTCCACTGGTAATCCAGGACAAACGCCTGTCATCATCGGGCATTACCTACAACCCTTCAATGGGAGAAGTCATGTCTGGCTTTATGGGGGAAACAATCCTTGTAAACGGAGAGGCATCTCCTTTTGCTGAAGTAACCACACGGTTTTACAGAGTACGGATGTTAAATGGTTCCAACGCCCGGATCTATAATCTTGCTTTAAGTAATAATGCTGATTTAATTATTATCGGAAATGACGGGGGCTTATTAAAAAGCCCCTCCGCCGTCAAGAATATTTTACTAGCACCGGGCGAGCGCTTAGATGTGCTGGTAAACTTTGCCGGGCTGACTGCAGGTATGGAAGTATTTTTAGAAAGCAAAGAGATCAATAACGCTGGAAATGCACAGGGTAAACAGGGATTCAAAATTCTGAAATTTAAGATAACACAAACTGTGAATGATAGTTTTACCGTGCCGGTTTCACTTTCTTCTATTAGTACTGTCTCTCCTTCATCATCTTCGAAAACAAGAAACTTTAATATAAACGCCATGCAAATGGGTGGCGGTATGAATATGACCGGTATGCATCGTATCAATGGAAAAACCTATGATAAAAACAGGATTGATGAAACAGTTGCTGCCAGTACCACGGAAATATGGGTATTTGATAATTCGCAGGGCGATGAACCTCATCCCATGCATATGCATGGTGTGCATTTTCAGGTATGGGAAAGAAGCGGTGGCCGGGGACAGCTTATTCCTTCCGAAAGTGGCTGGAAGGATACTGTTTTAGTGATGCCCGGTGAAATAGTAAAAATTATTATCCCATTTTCAACATTAACCGGAGTCTTTGTTTTTCATTGTCATAATCTGGAACACGAAGATGATGGCATGATGTTACAATATAAATTGACTTAAAATGATTTTATTATTTAGTTCATCAGTTTAAAATTAGAAAAATGATTCATTCCTGTTTAAAATCAACATTTCCGGTTCTGATTTTCTTATTGTTATCTGTTCTGATCATAAGCAGTTGCGATAACAATAAAAAACAATCCCCAATGGAAGCGGCAAAGGTTTATGTAGCCAATGAAGAAGGGGGCAGCATTTCAGTTATTGATCTGCAGGACAGCCTTAAAAACACTAGCATAGATTTAAGCGAATCGGGTAAAATGTTTATGGCGCATAATGTACAGGTTGCCACTGACGGAAAATCAATATGGGTAACTGCCGTTCCGATGGATAGCACCGAAATGAATCAATTAGTTGTGATTGATTCGAACACAGGGACCGTAAAAAACCGAGTTCAATTGGGTAAAGATCTGCATGTGGCTCATGTAGTTTTAGACCAAGAATCAAGAAACGTTTTTGTAACAGCTAAAGAAAGTAACCAGGTTATACAAGTAGATGCAACAACGTATCAGGTGGTGAGAAAATTTGATTTGGGGGCCGGGCACTCACCACATGGAATGCGATACGCTAATGGAAAATTATATGTAGCCAACATGGATGCAAAAAGCATGTCAATTATTAATCTAGCGGATGGCAAGATAACGGACGTGCCATTAGGCGGCGTGGCAGTGCAGACAGCAGTTACACAGGACGACAGATTTATTTTCACCTCGCTGTATGATACAAAGGAGGTTGTTCGATATGACTTGGAAAGCAGCGAAATAAGAAGAATACCATTACCAGCCGGTGCACAAGGTCCTATCCAAATGTATGCAACACCCGATAGCAAGCTACTTTATGTTGCCGACCAGGGAGAACTCATGGGCAGACCGGTTTCAAATAAGGTTTTTGTTATTGACATATCAGATGCAAAAGTGATCAGCACCATTACAGTAGGAAACAAAGCTCACGGAGTAGTTGTCAGCAATGATGGCCAAAGAGTTTATGTTACCAATAGTATAGATAATACTGTTTCTGTAATAGATGTAACCACTCAAAAAGTAATCCGTACGATACCCGTTGGAAAAGGCCCTAATGGCATAAGTTATTGGTTTGAAACTGGTGGAATGCCATAAAAAATGATGAATGAGGGCACATAAACAAAACCTGAGAACTAAATACCGTTATCGGTTAACAGCGAAGCTAAAGGACGGGCAACAGCGGAACTGAAGACATCTTTAAAATTTACAAAATGAGTGATCAAAATTTCCAAAGCTGTATTGATGCCTGTGTGGCATGTGCAGAAGCATGTAACGCATGCGCAGCAGATTGCAAAGGAAAACCAGGTATGGAAGAATGTGAAAAGCTATGCCTGGCTTGTGCTGATGCATGTAACAAGTGTGCCGAAGCATGCAAAAGTATGGATAGTAATCTAGCACAATCAGCTCACCAATGTGCCGAAGCCTGCCGTGCATGTGCCGAAGAATGTGAAAAGCATTCACACATGGAGTCTTGTAAAAAATGCGCCGAAGAATGCAGAAAGTGTGAAGCAGAATGTCAAAAATGTGAGGCAGAATGCAAAACTGTTTAGCCTGAAAATTTCTCAATCTACGGGCTATCAATTTAAGGCTATTTTGGTGGCCTGTTGATTCTTTTTTGCAAACTGGTATTGCAATTGGTGTATAAATAATATGCTGAACGATGCAAAAAAGAATCTTAAAGATAAAACATCCAAACAGGTGAAGCGAGGCGTTCAGGTATGAATCATAACAATCATGATATTGAAACACTGGATAAACTCCAGCGGGAAACATTCGGTTATTTTTTGCACGAGACTAATCCGGCCAATGGTTTGGTGAAAGATAAGACAGCGCCGGATTGGCCGTCCAGCATTGCTGCTACGGGGTTG
>NZ_JACMOO010000060.1 GCF_014377975.1 Ferruginibacter sp. | reverse complement strand
GGGGCACAGATAATAGACATCAACATGGATGATGCTATGCTGGAAGGCGTGGAAGCAATGACCACTTTTTTAAACCTGGTACAGGCCGAGCCTGACATTGCCAAGATCCCGATCATGATTGATTCTTCAAAATTTCAGATTATTGAAGCAGGGTTAAAATGTGTACAGGGTAAATGCATTGTTAACTCCATCTCAATGAAAGAGGGAGAAGCAAAATTTATTGAGCAGGCATTTATTTGCCAGAGCTATGGCGCATCTGTAATTGTAATGGCGTTTGATGAAGTAGGCCAGGCAGATACCAAAGAACGCAAAATTGAAATATGCCACAGGGCTTACAAGATATTAACAGAACAGGTAGGTTTTCATCCACAGGATATTATTTTTGACCCCAATATTTTTGCCATTGCAACAGGCATTGAAGAGCACAATAATTATGCAGTTGATTTTATTGAAGCCACTGCTGAAATAAAAAAATTAATGCCACTTACCAAAATAAGCGGAGGTGTTAGCAATGTATCCTTCTCTTTCAGAGGAAACGATCATGTACGGGAAGCTATACACAGCGTTTTCCTGTATTACGCCATCAAAGCGGGGATGGATATGGGTATTGTAAATGCAGGCCAGTTGGTAGTATATGATGAAATTGAACCTACTTTACGAAACTTGTGCGAAGAGGTGATTCTGAACAAAAACAATGATAACAATGAAGCCACTGAAAAATTAATTATACACGCCGAAAAAGTTAAGGCAAAAGGTAAGGTAGAAATAAAGGATGAAAAGTGGAGAAATGATCCGGTTGAAAAACGCCTTTCGCATGCTCTTGTAAATGGCATTACAGATTATATTGATGCTGATACGGAAGAAGCCCGTCAAAAATATCCTAAACCCCTTGATGTAATTGAAGGCCCGTTAATGGATGGAATGAACATTGTGGGCGACTTATTTGGTGCAGGCAAAATGTTTTTGCCGCAGGTAGTAAAAAGCGCCCGGGTAATGAAGAAAGCCGTGGCAGTACTTACCCCTTTTATTGAACAGGAAAAAGAAGACAGGAAACAGGCCCACCTGGCAGCAGGCACTACAAACGAAGAAGCTGCCGGTGCCGCAAAAATTTTACTGGCAACGGTAAAGGGTGATGTGCATGATATAGGTAAAAATATTGTTGGTGTGGTATTGGGTTGTAATGGTTATGATATTATTGATTTGGGTGTAATGGTGGCAACAGATAAAATTTTAGATGCCGCCAAAAAAAACAATGTAGACATCATAGGGCTCAGTGGCCTTATTACGCCTTCTCTTGATGAGATGGTACATGTGGCGCATGAAATGAAACGCAGGGGAATGACACAGCCTTTATTAATTGGCGGTGCCACTACCAGCCGTATGCATACTGCTGTAAAAATTGCACAGGAATATGACAATGGTGTAATTCATGTATTAGATGCCAGCCGCAGTGTAACCGTTGCCGGCAGCTTGTTAAGTAAAGAGCAGAAGCCAGATTTTTTAAACGGAATAAAAAATGAGTACCATAAATTAAAAGAAGATTTTGCCAACCGCAAAACAATAAAAAATTATTTACCTTTTGTTGAGGCGCAGCAAAACGTTGCAGCCATTGACTGGGATAATTTTACGCCGGTTACTCCAACGTTTACAGGCACTAAAAAATTTGAAAACTATGACCTTGCAGAAATTGCCGGGTACATTGACTGGCAACCTTTTTTTATTGCCTGGGAAATGCATGGTAAGTTTCCTGCCTTGTTAACAGATGAAGTAATTGGTAAAGCGGCAACCAACCTCTACAGTGATGCAAAAAAAATATTACAAAAAATTATTGAGGAGAAATGGTTAACAGCAAGAGGTGTTATCGGTTTTTGGCCAGCTAATAAAACAGCTTCGGATACAGTTACTATAAACATCGGTAATACAGATATTGAATTACAATTTCTAAGGCAGCAAATTAAAAAAGCGGCCGGCCAGCCCAATTTATCTTTAGCAGATTTTATTGCGCCTAAGGGTTTTACAAAGCAGGATTACATTGGTGCCTTTTCAGTAACTATTGAAGGCATTGAACCGCACATTAAAAAATTCGAAGATGCTCTGGATGATTACAACAAGATCATTTTACAGGCATTGGCAGATCGTTTTGCAGAAGCATTTGCAGAAGTGCTGCACAAAAAAACCAGGCTGGAGTATTGGGGTTATGTTAAAGAAGAACATTTATCAAACGATCAACTGATTAAAGAAGAATACCAGGGTATTCGCCCGGCACCTGGGTATCCTGCTTGTCCGGACCATACAGAAAAATATAAACTGTTCAACCTGCTCGGCGGCGAAGAAACAACAGGGATTCATCTTACCGAATCTTTGGCCATGTATCCGGCATCATCCGTTTGTGGCTGGTACTTTGCCAATCCGGCTAGTAAATATTTTGGCGTTGGAAAAATAAATCAAGATCAGTTAAAAGATTATACCCAACGAAAACAAATACCGTTGGAAGAAATGAAAAGATGGTTAAGTCCTATACTGGATTAACAAGGCTGCTTTATAATGTTTAATAAAGATCATATTAACTAACTCCCAATAATAACAGCAACACATTTGCTTTTTGGCTATTTTTACCATGTAAAGAAAACACTGTTTAATGAAGCATAAAAAAAATATCCTACCCGTCGTCTTATTGTTTTTATTCACCTTGATTGAATTTTCTGCCGCTGCACAAAGCAAAAAACCGCAAAGAAAAAAAGAGTTCTATTTTTCATGGGGATATAATAAAGAATGGTACACCAACAGCAATGTAAAAATAAACCAGCCATCTCTTGGTAACAACTACAGTTTTGTAAATATTAAAGGGCACGATCACCCGGGTTGGGATGAAGGCCTCTTTACCAAAGCGATTTCCATACCTCAATACAATTACCGGATCGGGTTATTTGTAAATAAAAAAAAGGGGCTCGCATTTGAGATCAATTTTGATCATACCAAATTTATATTTACCGACCAGCAGGCCAGAATTAAAGGCACACTTAATAGCAAAACTGTTGACACTACTGTTAACTTTTCTCAACCAAATGGCTTTTATTATTACCTTAACAACGGTGCAAATTTTTTACTTTTCAATGTTGTAAAACGCTGGCATTGGTATGCAGATAAAAAAGAAAAAATTAAAATTGATTTTTTAGGTAAAGCCGGTATTGGGCCTGTTATACCTCATGTAGAAAATGCTTTTTTTGGTCAGAAAAATAAACAGGGTTTTCAATTTGGTGGTTGGAACATAGGTGCCGAAGCTGCTATCAGGGCAACTTTTTTTAATTATGTTTACCTTGAATATTCCAACAAACTTGACTATGCCCGTTACTCTAATTTAAAAGTTTATGAAGGTACTGCCAGGCATGCCTTTGGTACTTATGAAATGGTTTTAAATTTGGGGTTTACTTTTCCTGCAGGTGGAAAAATGAAAAATTAATTTCGTATCAATTTATTTAAACGATTAGCAAAATTCTTACGTCATGCGTATCATCTCTTACAATGTAAATGGCATCCGTGCAGCTTTTAAAAAAGGTTTTATAGATTGGCTTAAAACTAACCCTGCAGATATTATTTGCCTGCAGGAAACAAAAGCCACTAAAGACGATGTTGATTTTAAACAACTGGATGAACTGGGTTTTCATCATCATTGGTTTAGTGCGCAAAAAAAGGGCTATAGTGGCGTTGCTATTTTTTCAAAAATAAAACCGGATAATGTAGTGGTTGGTTGTGGTCTTCCTTTAAGCGATAATGAAGGCAGGATAATACAGGCAGATTTTGGTGATATCCGTTTAATTAATGCTTACTTTCCTTCAGGAACCTCTGGTGATGAACGGCAGGGTTTTAAATACGTTTGGCTGAATGAATTTCATACCTGGGTGAATACATTAAAAATACAATTTCCAAAATTAATTTTGACCGGCGATTATAATATTGCCCACAATGAAATTGACATTCACGATCCCAAAGGCAATAAAAAATCTTCTGGTTTTTTACCACAGGAAAGAGAATGGATGACTAAATTTTTAGCCAGTGGCTGGATAGATACCTTTCGTGAATTTCACCCGGAACCTCACCGCTATAGCTGGTGGAGCCAGCGTTTTCCTACAGTAAGGTTAAACAATAAGGGCTGGCGCATTGATTACATCACGGTTACAGAGCCATTAAAAAAACAATTGGTAGATGCGGATATTTATCCGGATGTAAAACACAGTGATCATTGCCCTATATTTTTAGAAATTAAAAATTGATCAGGATATGTACATCTATAACGTTACAATAAAAGTTGATAATAATATAAAGCATGAATGGCTGCAATGGTTGAAAGAAGAACATATTCCCGACATGATTGGTACCGGATGTTTTACAGAAGCAAGTATACTGCACTTGTTAGAAACAGATGATTCAGAAGGACCTACTTATGCAGTGCAGTATAAGGCAGAAAGCAAGAGCTTGTACAACCAATACATCGAAATATTTGCAGGCACTATACGCCAAAAATCTTTTGATAAATGGGGAAATAAATTCATTGCATTTCGCTCAATAATGCAGGTTGTTAACTAAATGTGTAAAATAAAAACTGGTTGTTTATCAACCTAAAAGCCGCATGGGGATTGACTTTAAAGCCAATTTAACTAAAAGCCGCTACCATACTGCATTACAGGCAATATTTAAAGTTTAATAGGTTTATATATTGCTTGTTAAAATGCCCAAATCCCTTATTCATTGCGGTTTTCAGCGTTTTATTATAAATAATTTTTTATAGAAAAAAATTTGTTGCAATAAAAAACCTTCTATATTTGTTGCAGTTAATAAAATTTCAAAAAATAAATTATGAACAAAGCAGAATTAATTTCAAAAATTGCTGAAGATGCTGGCATTACAAAAACACAAGCCAATGCAACTTTAGACTCTTTTGTAGAAGCAGTAACAAAAACTTTAAAAGGAAATGGTAAAGTAACTTTAGTTGGTTTCGGTACTTTTTCTGTATCTAAAAGAGCTGCCCGTAACGGACGCAATCCACAAACTGGCGCTGTTATTAAAATTAAAGCTAAGAAAGTAGCTAAATTTAAAGCTGGTAAAGAATTGTCTGGTAAATTGTAATGTTTGCCCAAACACATTAAAAAGCAAGACATGTTATGGTCTTGCTTTTTTAAACTTATTTAAATAAACTAAAATAAAATACTATGGGACGTGGAGATATTAAAACCAAAAAAGGTAAAATTACAAAAGGATCTTTTGGTAAATCAAGGCCATCAAAGCCAGCTAAAAAAAATGTAGCACCAAAGCCTAAAGAAGCCTGATAAAATTAAATGATAATGGATAATTGTTGCTATTATTAGTTTTCAATTATCTGTTATCAAATGATTGCTAAGGAGCTAATCTTTCAATTTTCCAGTCACCTTCTTTTAGTAAAGTATATTGCAAGCGGTCGTGTAAACGGCTTTCCCTTCCTTGCCAAAACTCTATCAATTGTGGCTTCAGGCGATAGCCACCCCAATGCAAAGGACGAACAATTTGTTTTCCTTCAAATTGCTTACTGTAAGTTGTTACATTATTTTCAATGACTTCCCTGTTTTCAATTACAATGCTTTGCGGTGATGCCCATGCACCAATCTGGCTTCCAGATGGTCTTGATAAAAAGTAAATATCACTTTCTTCATTGCTCACTTTCTCTACCATACCTTCAATCCTTACCTGGCGTTCTAACTCCTTCCAAAAAAATACAATACTTGCCTGTGCATTAAACGCAAGTTGCTTTCCTTTATGGCTTTCATAATTGGTAAAAAAAACAAAGCCCCTTTCATCATAATCCTTTAATAAAACAATTCTTGCTGAAGGTTTGCCATCTGGTGTAGCAGTTGCCAGTGTCATGGCATTAACTTCTTCTATGGAACTATTGATTGCCTCCTGCCACCATTTAGTAAACTGTTGTATGGCATTGCTTTCAACATCTATTTCATTTAATTTTTCCATCTTATACTCCTTTCTTATATCCGCTATATTATTCATATTTAAATTTTTTTTTACAAAATCGTGCTAAATAAGGAACATTAAAAAGTATCTAAACACTATTAAGTAAAGATACTTTTGAATTCTTTCATTCATGCTTGCCTGCAAAATTTAAGCATGTAATGCAACTGTTTTTACAGGTTAATTTATTCTTTTAAAGCTGACAGTGCTTTCCATTCATCTCTTTCCTGTTCTGCATCCGCCAAAAGGCTTTCGAGTTCTGCTATGCGGCTGCCTTGCTGTTGCAATAAAAGATTTTTGTTTTTTAAATCCTGTACCTGGGTCTGTAGATCTGTTACAAGTATTTGCAAATAGTTATATTGCTGCCGCAGGTCTTCCAGTTGATGTTTAAATCCTACACTCTGCCCATTTTGCAGCTCCATTTGTATGTTGACAACACTTTCCTTTTCTGTTGAAGGGTTATCCATAAAATTGTGCAGAAGTTCCATTTCCATTACCTGGTTATCAAGCCTGCTTGTTAATTCATTGTTGTTGCCAAGCTGCTGCTTTATTACCAGCATTTCCCGTTCCTTAACAGTTGCATTAAATTCATACTCTTCCACCCTGGCCCTAAGGCCTGCATTTTCTGATACCAGTTGTTTTAGCTGAATCAATAAATCATTTGCATCGTTATTCTCCATAATTATCCAGATAAAAAAATGTCTGTAATTTTTAAAAAATTGCTGTGCTACTTTAACTAAAATAATTGCTAAAACCAGTAATCTGAAAATTCTTCGCCAATCTTAAGATACAAAATAATCAGTAATCATTTATTCAGTAAGGTCAATAAAACAAAAAAGCTTCCGGCATTGTTTACCGGAAGCTTTTAATTATAAAACTTTATTTAGACTCTTACCAATGTACCTACATTTTCTCCTGTTACTACTTTTAATAAATTCCCTTCTTTGTTCATATCAAAAACAATGATGGGTAATTCATTCTCCATACACAAAGTAAAAGCAGTCATATCCATTACTTTCAGATTTTTGCTGATGCATTCATTGAAAGTAATATTCTCAAATTTGGTTGCAGCAGGATCTTTTTCAGGATCGGCAGAATAAATACCATCTACCCTTGTTCCTTTTAAAATTACTTCTGCCTTAATTTCTATGGCCCTTAAAGAGCCTGCAGTATCTGTTGTAAAATAAGGATTGCCTGTACCTGCTCCAAATATAACTACCCGTCCTTTTTCCAAATGTCTCATTGCCCTGCGACGAATATAAGGCTCTGCAATTTGTTCCATTTTGATAGCACTTTGCAAACGTGTATAAACTCCTGCTCTTTCAAGACCACTTTGTAAAGCCATCCCGTTAATTACGGTAGCGAGCATGCCCATGTAGTCTCCCTGAGCTCTTTCAATTCCTGTTTCAGCTTCGTTCATTCCCCTATAAATATTTCCACCACCAATTACAATTGCTACCTGAACGCCTAAATCCGTAATGCTTTTAATATCCTTTGCATACCTTGCTATAACATCGCTGTCTAACCCAAAATTTTTATCGCCCATTAAGGCTTCACCTGATAATTTTAGAAGAATCCGTTTGTACTTTGGTGGCATAAGGTGTAATATTTTTTGCGATGCGAAGATATAGTTTTTAAACTGCCCTGATAATTTTTATAGAATCAACCTATAAAAAAAGCGAAACTTTCGTTTCGCCTTTTTTTAAAATATATTCGGGAAAATTATCCCAAAGCCACTCTTTTGAATTCTACAATCTTTAGTTCGCTATCTACGCTTTTTAAATAATCTGCCACAGATTTACTGTTATCTTTTACAAAAGCCTGAGCCAGTAAAGTATTATCCTTAAAAAATTTATTTACTTTACCCACTGCAATTTTTTCAGCCATTTCAGCCGGTTTGCCTTCTGCTTTAATTTGTTCAATAGCAATTTCTCTTTCTCTTGCAATTGTTTCAGGAGCGATAGATGTTTCATCAATGGCCAAAGGATTCATTGCTGCAATCTGCATCGCAACATCTTTACCTGCTTCCACTGCATCTTTATTAAAACCAACCAATACACCCATACGGTTTGCGCCATGGATGTAAGAAGCAACATAAGCAGCCTCAACACGTTCAAATTTGATTGCAATTTTTTCACCAATAGCAGCTAATTTATCATTGATTAGTTCAGATACTTTAGCACCGTTTATTACTACTTCATTTAACTCTTCTGCACTTTTTACATCGTTGGCAATGGCTGCATCCATAATGCTTTGAGAGAAAGCAACAAATTCTGCGTTCTTACTTACAAAGTCAGTTTCGCAACTGATGCAAACAATAATACCGGTTTTATTATCGGCAGTAGTTTTTGCCAATACAACGCCTTCTTTTGTTTCTCTGTCGCTGCGTTTTGCAGCCACTTTTTGCCCTTGTTTACGTAACCAGTCAATAGCTGCTTCAAAATCGCCATTGCTTTCAGTTAATGCTTTACGGCAATCCAACATGCCGGCTCCGGTTGATTTACGCAGATTGTTGATATCAGCTGCGGTAATTGTTGCACTCATAATTATATTTTTTAACTTAAAAATTCACCTGCTGTCAGGCAAATGAATTTTTGTAAAATTGTAAGATTGTTAATTAAAGAACTGAGTTTTACCTTGGACCACTACCGCCGCCTGTTGCTGGTCTTCTACCACCTGCTCCCGGACCTGGTACACGACGTTTAGTTGGTGCAGCACCTCTTGCTCTTTTATTTCTATCATCACTGCTGTCTGCCTTTTGTTCAAAACGGGCAGCTTTAGCTTCTGCTGTTTCGTCACTGTCGCTGCTGCTATCATCATCATCTTTTTCAGCTAAACGTTCTGCCAAGCCTTCAGCAATTGCTGCAACGATATAGTTAACAATAATGGCAATAGATTTTGTTGCATCATCATTTGCAGGGATTGCAAACTCCACTTTATTTGGATCACAGTTTGTATCAACCATACCAAATGTGGTAATGTTTAAACGTTTTGCTTCTGCCAATGCAATGTGCTCGTGACCGATATCAACCAAAAATAATGCTGCAGGTACACGGCTAATTTGTGCAATACCGCCCAACACTTTTTCCATTTTATCCTTATCACGGGTAAGTGTTAAACGTTCTTTTTTGGTAAGATTATCAATGCTACCATCGTTTAGCATTTTTTCGATGCTTTGCATTTTTTTCACACTCTTACGAACTGTGTTGAAATTGGTAAGCATACCACCTAACCAACGTTCTGTTACATAAGGCATATTAATGCGTTTGGCGCAATCAGAAACAATTTCTTTGGCTTGCTTTTTTGTAGCAACAAACATTATTTTTTTACCACTTTTTGCAATTGATTTTAATGCAGCAGCAGTTTCCTGTAAACCTTCTACAGTTTTGTTCAGGTCAATAATGTGGATGCCTTTTTTTTCAGCAAAAATGTAAGGTAACATTTTAGGATTCCACTTCTTTTTTAAGTGACCAAAGTGAACGCCTGCTTCAAGAAGTTGCTGTTGTAAGGAAGTATTTTCCATGATAATAATTTGATAATTTGATAATTTATTAATTTGAAAACGAAATACCATTCCATTCCTTTAGGGAATTGGCGGTTAACGTTTGCTGAACTGGAAGCTTTTTCTTGCTTTTTTACGACCTGGTTTTTTACGCTCAACTGAACGTGGGTCACGTTTGAGCATACCTGCTGCTTTCAATACAGGGCGATAATCTGCACTAACTTCCAGCAATGCACGGGCAATCCCCAATTTAGCTGC
>NZ_JACMOO010000349.1 GCF_014377975.1 Ferruginibacter sp. | reverse complement strand
TTTTATATGAGTTTGTATGCACGGATTAAGACAGATATTAAAAAAGAAAAAGTAGATATCTCTATAAAAGAAGAACAATTAAATAAATAAAGTAGCCATTTATTGCGGTAATAAATAAAGTAGCCATTTATTGCGGTAATAAATAAATGGTTACTTTACTGCAATTTGATCAATTAAGATTCTGTTAAAACAGTTCTTGCATTTTCCAGCATATCAGAAAGAGAAAAGGACATTCCGGGTTGCTCCTCTCCATTCACAATTAGTTTACTTATCTGGCCTTCATCTATTTTTTGTTGTACTATTTCAATGGCAAATTCTGTATCCTGGTAATGATAAGTGAGCTTAACTGAAGCCCATGTTTCTGGAAAACAAGGTGAGAAGTGTAAATGATCTCCTTCTTTTTTAAGCCCTGCAAAAGAATTTAAAATCAATTGATACATCCATCCCGCAGAGCCTGTGTACCATGTCCATCCGCCCCGGCCTTTGTGCAGTGGTTCTGCATATACATCGGCAGCAATCACATAAGGTTCTGTTTTATACACGGCAATCTTATCGGCTGTATTGCCACGGTTCAAGGGGTTAATCATCTGCAATAATTCCCATGTTCTTTTTTTATTATTTAGTGCAGCAAAAGCCATTACCAGCCATATTGCCGCATGAGTATATTGTCCGCCATTTTCTCTTACACCTGGTACGTATCCTTTTATATAACCGGGGTTCATGGCCGATTTGTCAAATGGCGGGGTAAATAATTGTATAATGCCATCTTCTTTTTGTACCAGGTATTTATCGGCAGATTGCATTGCGGCAAGCGACCGTTCCTTATTACCTCCGCCAGATAATACCGACCAGCTTTGTGCAATGGAATCTATCCGGCATTCTTCATTTTCGTGTGAGCCCAATGGAGTGCCATCATCAAAATAAGCACGCCGGTACCATTCGCCATCCCAGGCATTTTTATCAATATTCAATCGTAATTTTTCAGCCTCCAGTGTACACTTATTAACAAAAACGGTATCTTTTTTTAAAGCGGCTATTTGTTTAAAATGTACCAGGATATCATACAGAAAAAATGCCAGCCAAACGCTTTCGCCTTTGCCCTGATTGCCCACTTGGTCCATGCCATCATTCCAGTCGCCGGTACCCATCAACGGCAGACCGTTTACGCCGAATCTTAGCCCATGCTCAATGGCCTGTATACAATGCTGATAAAGTGTTGCAGTAGTATCCGATTTTATGGGCAGGTCAAAATAAGATTCTTCTCCTTCGTTTAATAACCGGCCTTCTAAAAAATGTACAGGCTCTTCCAGTATAGCCTCGTCGCCTGTTGCAATTACGTATCTTATGGTGGCATACGGCAGCCACAAATAATCATCAGAACAGGTAGTACGGACACCACGCCCTGCCGGTGGATGCCACCAGTGTTGTACATCGCCTTGTTTAAACTGCCGGGAAGCGCACAATAAAATCTGCGCTCTTAAAAATTCGGGGTTGGTATGTATCAGCGATAAAACATCCTGCAACTGATCCCTGAATCCAAAAGCACCACCGGATTGATAGAAGCCGCTTCTTGCCCAGATACGGCAGGCCAGTGTTTGATAATTAAGCCAGCCATTTGCCAGGATATTAATGGCTCGGTCGGGCGTGTCCAACTGTACTGCTCCAAGGGTTTTTTTCCAGAAAGCATGTACCCGGTCCAATGCATTTCTTGCTGCCAAAGCTCCTTCAAAACGCCGGATAATACTGGTTACATCCTCCAGATTTTTTCCGGCCCCCAGCCTGAAAATAATTTCTTTATCCTGGTCTTCATCAATGTCAAACACCACCTGTATGGCTGCGCAGGGGTCTAATGCCGCCCCCGTTTTGCCGGAAAGTTTTGCCCTGTTCAATGCATCAGGATTGTTTAACGTACCATTACGACCAATAAATTCAGAGCGGTCGGTGGTATGAGTTTTATTTATATCATCCACATCAAAAAAAGCAACCCTGCCTCCAAACTCAGTGTTATAGGGATTTCTGGCCAGTATTGCCCCGCTCGGCACATCTATTTCCGTTATAGTATGCATCAGATTTTTTGCACGCAAATCACCCAATACCCACTCCACGTACCCAATTGCAGAAATACGGCGTGGGCGGGTAGAATTGTTACGAACTTTTATTACTATGAATTTTACGGGGGCTTCAATATCTACATACATACACATGCTGCTTTCAATTCCATTTTCACTGTGCTCAAATATGCTGTACCCAAAACCATGTCGGGTTATATAAGGCGATAGCCCACGTACAGGCAATGGCGAAGGCGACCAGAATTTTCCACTTTCTTCATCTCTTAAATAAAATGCTTCTCCTTTTAAATCACCGATGGGGTCATTATTCCAGGGGGTAAGCCGCAGCTCATGTGCATTTTCCGTCCAGGTATACGCTTGCCCGCTTTCTGAAACTACAGTACCAAATTGCGGGTTTGCTAAAACATTAACCCATGGTGCCGGGGTGAAGCGGTTCGGTGTTGTAGTAATCACGTACTCTTTTCCGTCTGGTGAAAACCCACCTGTGCCGTTAAAAAACTGCAGGTTGGTAACCGCAGGCACGCTGGTAAATACAGAGGCATGAAATTTACTGGGACTAAAATAAGGAATGCTTGTTTTTAATTTGTTGCGCCGGTTCATTTGTTCTTCCAACGGGCCCAATGCATCTGAAATTACAATGTGTGCCACTGTTTGAAAAAGAATGCGGTCTTCGTTGGATATCTGGTCGGCGGAACGGATAAATATGCCTCCGGGATGTTCCTTGCTGTCGCCTGAAAGACCCGGTGCAACAAGGCTTTGTATATCGTTGTGTAAAACCTGCCTGTAACCGCCATGGTCTTCGTTCCAAATAACCAGGTCAACCATCAGTCCCTTTAACCGCCAGTAAGCATGGGCCTGTACCAGTTGTTTAACAAGGCCGATATTGGCCGCGTCTTCAATTTGTAATAATACAATGGGTATATCACCTGAAATTGAATACCCCCATAAACCAGACTGACCACGTTGGTTTTTTATAATGGTAGAAGGGTCAGTTCGCAGGGATGGATTGGAAAATATAATGGAACTTGCCAGTCTGCTAAACAATTGCGCATCCGCTTCGGATGCATTTATCTGGCGTAAAATAACCTGGCTATGTGTCCATACAAGTTCAAGTACCCTGTTGGTAAGATGTCTGTCCTGGTATTTATCTACTAATATATTGCAAGCCTCTTTGGTTTCGGCTACACCAAATATCATATCAACAATAGCAGTTTCCTGCGGCTCAATTACTATGCGGTATTGAATAGAAATAACCGGATCCAGTACCGAGCCGCTGCTGCCTGACAACCCATTTGTTTGCCGCATTACTTTAGGTACGTTGATGGTATTTCCACGGCCAATAAACTGGTCACGGTCTGTTTCGTAAGTAATATTTTCGATGGTTGCATCATGTACTTTCATTAAATGAAACATCCAGGGTGGCTGTTCATCTACCGACCTCGGTCTTCTTGTACAAAAAATGGTATTTCGTTGCTGGTTAATTTCTGTTTGTACAAAAAGATTGCTGAAGGCAGGATGTGCCTCATCGGCAGCAGCTGTGGTGAGGACCACTTCGGCATAACTCGTTATTTCAAGTGTCCTTCTTTTACGGCTGCGGTTGGTAATGTGGATTCTTCTTAATTCAATATCATCTTCCGGCGATACCACAATTTCGGTATGCGTTTCAAGCGAAAAATCTCTGCGGCGGAACTCTGCCCTTCCCTGTGAAAATACTGCTTCATAATTATTGCCTTCCTGCAGCGATGGCTGAAAGGCGGACGACCAGAATGCATCGTTATCCAAGTCGCGGATATAACAGAAGGTACCCCAGTTATCAGCGGTACAATCCTCCCGCCAACGGGTAAGCGAAATGTTCTTCCAGCGGCTGTAACCGCCGCCGGCATTGGTTACCATTACATTGTACCTGCCGTTAGATAACAACTGTACTTCCGGAATACTGGTATGCGGTGTATTAATCACCCGCATGGAAGTATCAATGGTAGGGTTAACACTGGAATCGTCTGTATGTACACCGGGTGAATAAAATGTGGTAACCCTTGGTATTCTTTCCTGCAACAATAGCAAGGTCGCTTTTACCTGAACATCATTTTCAAATCTTTGCTGCATCGGCTTATCAAATAAAACATACCCCAATGATAAAAAGCTCATGCCCTGGTGATGCGCCATAAATGATTTTACCACCGAGCTGGTTTGCCTTCTTAACAGACGGGAAGCGGTATAATCAATTGCTTCGTAATATCCGTACTGTCCTTCAAAGCCTGCTTCTTTTAATACCTGCAGGTTATCACAAGCATCCTGTGGCGCTATCATCAGCGACATGATGGTAGAGTAGGGCGAAATTACCAGGTCTTCTCCCAGCCCGCGTTTTAAGCCCAGGCCAGGTACGCCAAAAGCCCGGTACTGATAATTTAAATGGGCATCCACCATGTTATAGCCCGACTCTGAAATGCCCCATGGAACGCCCCTTTTTTTTCCATAATCAATTTGCTTTTGAATAACCGCTTTATAAGTTTGATCCAGCAAAGTATTTTCATAAGTAGGCATTACAAGTAAAGGCATCAGGTATTCAAACATAGAGCCACTCCACGATAAAAGTATGGGGCTGGTGCCGAGGTTGGTTAGCTGACGACCCAATGAAAACCAGCTTTCCTGCGGCAGTTTTCCCTGTGCGATTGCAATAAACGTGGTAAGCCTTGCTTCTGATGCCAGCAGATCGTAATAACTGTTATCTCTGCGGTGTTCGTCTACGTTATAGCCAATGGTTAGCAGGTGTTGTGAACGGTCGTATAAAAAATCATATTCTACGATAGAAAGTGAAGCACATTTATTTGCCAGCCTTTCGAGCGTTAATAAAATTTCTTTACCCCTTCTGCCTGCCTCTGTAATAAATTGCCTGAAATGAGTAAGCCATTCATTTTCTTCCGGTATATTATCAGCAGCGTAAGCGGCAAAAATTTGCTGCAACAAATTTTGTTCAATTTTAGCCAGTTGTTTTATGGTGGGAACGGGCGGTAACTCATCAATTAAATGTTGAAATTTTTCCGGTGGCGGTGGCAATAAGAGCCATGGAACAAATGAATGTAATTGCTGTTTGGCATTTGTTATTTGCAGCATCACTTTTTGAGACCAGATATCATCTTCATTATCGGGCACAAAATCCAGGTCAATCATTATTTTTGTAAAAAAGGAATCTATTTCACCGAGGTATGCTTTAGCAATGGCTACCGTTTGGCTGTTGTCCTCATAGCCTTTCTCAATCTTTTCATACAATTCTTTCAGCGGTTCTGACGCATTCGTTTTTTCAATCAGCACTGCCATTGCGTCCAGGAGGCCCTCATACATTCTTTCGGTAAATATTTTTTTATCTGCCAGTAATAACAAGCCCTGCTGCATGGTAACAAGGTGGCCTGTAAGGTTGCCGCTGTCTACCGTTGAAATGTATCGCGGAGATAACGGAGCAAGGGTTTCTGTATCGTACCAGTTATAAAAATGACCCCGGTATTTTTCCATTTGCTGCAGCGTGTCAAGCGTATTGGTAGTGCGCATGATCACCTCTTCGGTTACAATGTAACCAAAATCGTGTGCAGTTAAAATGGCCAGTAAACTCAGGCCTATATTGGTTGGTGAGGTACGGTGGGCAACTCTTTCTACCGGATCTTCCTGATAATTATCTGGCGGAAGCCAGTTATCTTTTTCATTTACAAAGGTTTCAAAAAAGCCCCATATTTTTCTGCCCAGTACCCGTAAAAAAATATTTTGTTCTGCAGAAACTATGTCTTTTTCCGGTGAAGCTTCCCTGCTTATAAACCAGGCTACAAAAGGGCCCAGTAACCAGATAGCTATAAAAGGCACCGCAAAAATCAGTGATGCGGGAACATACATTGTTAAATAAACAAACAATGCAACTGAAAGAAAAGGGCCAAACCACATGGTGGTATACACCGCTGCAATTGTTCTATTATAAGCCAGGGTGCTGTGATAAGAGTTCCATTGCAGCAGGTTTTTATGACTGATAAACATGCGCCAAAGCGTGCGTAAAATAGCATCGGTATTGGAAAATGCTTCGTAGGGCAAACAAAAAAGTTCAATTACATATTGATAAAACTGATCGCTTGCAGAACGAAAGGAAAAAATAAAATGCTGTGAAAAAAGGACATCTGCCGGTCTGTTGATCAGCGACCAGCAAAAGCTGATAATGGCGGGCAATAAAACAATCAGCGAAACCGCAACCGTCCAGAATATGGGCGCCGGTGAAAATACCCAGCCGTATAAAAGTAACAGCAGCAACGCCTGCGGTATCAGGCTGCGCCGGATATTGTCAAAAATTTTCCATTTGGATAATAATGACAGCGGATTCTTTACAATCTTTTTATTGGCCGCCGGAACAAAAGGTAAAATCCAGTTGGCTATCTGCCAGTCGCCCCTTATCCATCGATGCCTTCGTTGCATATCGGTACTGTACCGGGCAGGATATGCTTCATACAACTGGATATCTGTAATCAATCCTGAGCGGGTGTAACAACCTTCTAAAAGATCATGACTTAAAATGGAATTGTCTGGTAATACATTGTGCAAAGCGTTTTCAAAAGCCGCCACATTGTAAATGCCTTTTCCAATAAAAGATCCTTCTTTAAAAAGATCCTGGTACACATCCGACGTAGCCCTGGTATAGGGATCGGTACCTGGCTCGTTGCCATGAATTTTTGTGTAGATAGAACTACAGCTGCCAGGCAAACTGTTACTAACCCTTGGCTGTAATATGGTATAACCATTGGTTACTCTTTTTTTCTTTTGCGAATATTCAGCACAATTTAAAGGATGCGCCAGGGTGGCCACCATTTTCCAGCCAGCATCCCTGGGTAACTGTGTATCTGTATCAAGGGTAATGATATATTTTACCGACCTGTAAATGGCTTCGTCTCCAACAATAAGCGAAAAATAATTTTGATCATTACCAAGTATCAATGAATTTAGTTCGGCTAATTTTCCCCGTTTGCGTTCGTAGCCCATCCATATTTTATCTTTTGCATTGTATTTTCTGTTTCGGTGAAATAGAAAAAAAGTATCATTGGTTTGACGGTCGTATTTTTTGTTTAATTCAATGATTTTATTGCGAACGTTTTCTTCCAGTAATTTATCTTCAGGTAAAGTTTCGGTAAGCGCATCTTTAAAATCGGTTACCAATGCATACTGTAGGTGTTCGTCTCTGTTGGCTAAAAAACGTACTTCCAGTCCTTCGGCCAAATCATTAATTCCCTCTACAGAACTAAGAATGGTGGGTACAACTACCATGGAACGGTGTTGTTGAGGTATACCGTTTGAAAAATTCATGCGGGGTAATAAAAATGGCTGGGCAATAAGGTTTGCCAGCCAGTTTATAACGGCTACGGATAAACGGCTGGTGGCCAGTAAAATTAAAATGCCCACTATAATCAACTGCTTGTCTGATACGCCTTCTTTATACGTTACATACACCAGGTACCAGGATAGTAATGCCGACATCAGTACAATACCCCCGGCGTAAATAAGCAACGGAATTTTATTAAATATTTTTTTACATAAATCTATTTTGGAGAACTGCATTTTAGAAAGTTGCTGCATTTGTACCAACCCTTCGCAGGTAAGAAAATAGCCTACATGAATTAACCTCGGGTCGTCAGTTTTTTGTGCATTTTCTTCGGCAAGCTGCAACACCATTTCTGCCACTTCCTTTTCTGTTAAGCTACTTTTTTTCGCAATTTTTTCAACCACATGCCTGTAATTATCCCGGGTATAAAAATCCATTTGCGCATATACACCATTGATATCCCGACGCAATACCTGTTCAACAATACTGGTATTTTCTACAAACTCCCTCCAGTCTGTGGTACTTAAAAAGCGAAGGCTGCTGATGCTGTTGCTGATAGAAACCTGGTCGGCTGCCTGCTTTTGGTTTTCCTGATGTATCAGTTCGTTGCTGGTAAGACTGTCTTCCGACAAGCGCTGTTCTATCCAGTTAAGCGGCAATGATAGTGCGTTGCCTTTTTCCTGTAGCCGCCTCGTTAATTCAGCCACAAAGGCACTGTCCATGGGCGGTTCGCTTCTTGCCATATCTGCGATAACCAATACTAGGTTTTTTGGATCATTTTTCGCAGCATCCATCATATTATCAGCCCATTTATTGGCCAGGGTTTTATTAATAATATCGCTAGCGATCTGTATGGAAAGACGACGCAGATTCTCAATCAGCGCCAGACGCAGCATAATGGGAATTGCCCACAATTCGCCTAATTTTAACCAGGTGTTGGTTTGATAAGCAGTGACAAAACTAACCAGGCTGTTAAGGTCAACATGTCCGTCACTATGGGAAATAATTTCTACAGCTATATCATATACCCTCGGTAATCCTGCAGATTCTCCTTTTAAAAGTTGCGGCAACCCCTTGCTGTATCCTTTGGGCAAATGTTTTTTTCCTGTATAGATCTGTTCTTCAATCAGGTAAAAATTATCCAGCAGCCATTCTCCGGCTGGCACTATCCGCGTATTGTTTTTTACTGCCTCGGTTAAAGCCGCATGCACTTGTAATAAAATATTTTCATTTTCTGCAAGCCGTTTCAACAACTGTTCTGACGGATGGCCGGAAATAAGCTGGTGTTTCCTGGAAATTGCGCTGGCATGCTGTTCCAGTTGAAGTTCAGTAAATAATTCAGATCTTAATGGCGGCCTTTCATTGGCATATTTATCAGAGCGGCCATCTCCAAAAATAGGAACAATAATATTTTTTTTTAATGCAGCTATAGCTTGAGGCAACATTTCAAAGAGGTCAGTTTGTTTATTTTTTCTTTGGTTACTCATCATTTTTTTTAATCTTTTATTTTTTATTTATCCCTATAAGCCGGCTAAAATGGAGCTTTAAATTTTATAATATTGCGTACTAATATCATGCCTTGTAATATTGAAATAGTCAACACATAATTTGTTTTGGCAGCTGGTTAATGCATTACTTTAATTTAATATTTTTCTTTAAATCAATATTGCAAATCAAGAATTCTTTTGCGGTGATACTAAAATTAATGTCCAGGGTAATTGCCAATAAAATTGCGGTACATGTAAAGTCAGCATATAATCTGCTAAAAAGCGAAAGAAATTTTAAAATTATGGAAATACAATTAACCATCCACCTGACAATTTTTAGGGGTCATATTTTCCAATACAAACAGCCAGCATTGAAATGTATAAAAACCTTGGCGTAAAGAAGAAGTTAAGGAAGTGATAAAAAATCGCCGGGTGTTTTTCTGAAAATCGAAAGTCAACAAATATCCTGTTTCGCTGACCAAAGGTTTTACCTATATAAAATCATCTGGAAAAATAAATCGTTGGCATATATTTCAGCAAAAAATATTTCAGCTTTAACGTGGGAACTAAAAAAGCGAAAAAATATTTTGCTGATTTCCGAATTGGATTATTTATTGCTGCTAAAAGTATAGAACGAAATGACGAAAAATTTGTATTGACAGAGAGCTGGTAAAAAATGTGTTTTTTATTTTCACTTAGTTTGTACAAAACTGATATAAACTATTTAATGGGCTATGCAAAATAAACAGGGTGACCTTCAAATAATGGATGATAAAACAGCTGTCTTGTTTATGATTAAAACCATGCTGGAAATAAATGGATATAAAATAACAGCAAAAGACGATTTTGACAATATTGAAAGTTTTGTGGAAACTTACAGGTCTATCCAGCCATAATGGATATGCTTTTATACAGTGTAATAGGTAAGCAAGTATGTGGAAATTTTAAACCCAATCAGCAGATTGCTCCGGTACCACTGATTATGATCCCGGTGTTGTAGGATGCTCCTATAACAGATATTGCACAGGACGCAGATTATTTCCTGAGTGAACCTTTCAAAATGAAAGATGTTTTTCAAACAATAAATGCTGCCTTATCTTCGCAAAAGAATTATTTAACAGTTGTATAAATCTTGGTATTTTGGTATTAATTAAATAAAAAAAACAAAAGTTTATGAAAAAAGTATTTACGGTTCTTTCAATGGCTGGTTTGTTACTTGCAACCACCACATTATTTGCACAGGAAAAAAAGGAAGATAAAAGTAAAAGGCCCAGCCCGCCTGCAAAAGTTACTGAAATAATTGCCTCTGGTGCAATTATTAGTATTGATTACAGCCAGCCTGCGATTAAGGGTCGCACAATTGGTAAAGACCTGGAGCCAAAAGGTAACGCAGTTTGGCGCACCGGTGCCAACGAGGCTACTATATTTGAAACCAGTAAGAATGTTAAAATAAATGGCCAGGATTTACCAGCAGGTAAATACAGTTTATTTAGTATTGCTGGTGATGGACAATGGACCATTATTTTTAACAAAACATGGAATCAATGGGGCGCTTATGATTACAAGATGGCAGAAGATGCCTTAAGGGTAAAAGCCAATGCAGGCAAGGCTGCTGCCTTTGCAGAAAAAATGACCTTTACCATTAGTAAAAGTGGAACAGTAACCTTGCTTTGGGGAGATAACAAAGTAGATTTTAAAGTGGAGTAACTACTTCTTCTTTCTTAAAAATTTTTACAACATGTAATTTTAAAAACGTGCAGCATCGCCTGCACGTTTTTTATGTTGCACAATATCGCAAACAAAAGTTTGGCACAGCATTCTCTCTATTTATAAAAAAATTATATGAACAAACCACCTGATCCAATAAAAGAGCATGAAGAAGTAGCCAGTAATCCTGATAATAAAATAGACCAGGATTTTAAAGGATTTCCACATGGAAATGCTAGTGAAGCTATCATCAATCCATCTACCCCGGTGGCGAAAAAAATTGCTGCGGTAAACATTACCGATGGCGAAAAAATAAATAAAAAAAAGGATCAAAAAGATGAACAGGAATCTGACGGTTCCGGCGGTGCTTTTGATGCTACAGAAAATATGCAGGATGAGTAAATAATCAATTATTTACCGGGTGATAAATTTTTATTGCATGTTGCAACACTTCGTTTTTATCCAGGGTCATGTGTTTGGTTTGATGGTGCTGAAAAAGTTCCAGCTGGTCTTTGTAGTGCGGAGAATCGGGATGGCTGGATGCACCAAAAGTATTGACCGATTCAATAATGGGCAAGCCGTTTTTAGGATATCGTACAAAACAAATATAGGCGTCGCCAGTAGTAACTCTCAACATGCCATTTTTATAAGGTGCTGTATATGCCGCGGCCAATACATCCGGCAATCCACCAGCAGGCCTAACATCTTCGCCCCTTACCAATTTCTGAATATCGCCAAGTACAAGATTGGTGCTGTTGAAGTATTTCATCATATAGTCATATACATACTGATAGGTTTCTATACCCTCCTGTACCGTTATAGCCCTTGGCGCATTGCCTGCTAATTTTTTTACAAGGTATTGGTAAACCAATAAAAATACAGCGGCACCCTTACTGTTTGCTATGGCATTTTTATCCCATTGCTGAAAGTTAATGATGATGTTTTTTAACAAAGGATGAGCATTTGCATCCAGCTGCATCATACTGTCGATAGTGTAGGCAAACTGCAAAGTGGCCGGGTATTGCTCATCAAATTTTATCCGTTTAAAATGTTCATAATCCATCTTGTCAATCCCTTTCATTAATTCGGTAAAACGTTTACTCCGGTTATTGTCAAACAGCTCATACCCATCATTTTTGTCAAATAATTTGGGGTTAAGATTATAGAGAGGGTCTGTTGCTAAAAAAGGCGAATGATTGGTATTAAATAAATATCCGGAAGGTGGATTAATGTACTGTGGCAGGGCTGTAATGGGTTTAAACTCGTTCCATAAAGTAGCGCTGGTATTACCTGTTACGGTGCTGCGCCACTGGTATTTCGGGTCAGGATTTCTAAAAGGTATTTTACCATTGCTGATGTAGAAAATAGTATCATATCTGTCTGCATACATAATGTTGAACATGGGAAGGCTCACCATACTGAGCGCCTTATAAAATTCAGTAAAGTTTTTTGCCTTGTTCATCCGGTACCATTGTTCCAACGCTTTACAATCCATATTGGCACCCAGCCGTATGCTAAATACACCTTGTTTTGATTTTACCGTTGCACCATATTTACTCCAGTAAACTTTTTTGCCAATGGTAACTGGAATGCCTTTAACGTGCAGTTTTGCTTTGGCAACTTCCAGGTTAACCCATTCTCCATCAAACAGGTATTGGTTTTTATTGTTTGGGTTCATTTGTAATTGAAACACATCAATCTTATCCTGGTTATTTACTGTGTGTGCCCATCCCAGATTTTCGTTGGTGCCATGAAAAATAAGGCATCCGCCCGGAAACAGGCCACCCAGTATATTCCAGCCTTCTTCACTTTGCAGGTGTGCCTCGTAAAATGCCGTTGGCCCTTCTACAGGCTGGTGTGCATTGATGGCTAAGAACGCTTCGCCGGTAGTGGTTCGGGATGGATGAAAAGCAAAAGCGTTAGAACCTTTTGAAGTAAAGCCAATGGTGGCAATTTTACCCGATAATATTTGTGGCAATACATGGTCTGCTCCACAAAAAATACTTATAGAAAAAACTACTGCAGTCAGGTATTCTTTTTCATTAAAAGGAAAAGCCTTTTTGTATTTTATCTGCCCTGGAAAAGCTTTGGCATAAGCATTCAATCCTGCGACATAACCTTTTATCAATGCTACAAAATCAGGGCTTAAAGTCTGCCATTGGTTATCTACCAGTTGCCTGCATCGCAACAGGTTTACTACATAATCTGCCTGTGCACCTTTTTTACCCAAAGCACTTCCCAGCATGGCTTTGCCCGAAAGTACCACTAATTGTAAAGTTGTAAAGTCATCTTCAGCATTAGCCCATGCAAGCCCGTAAGCCACTTCCGCATCTGTAGGTGCAAAAATATGCGGTACTCCAAAACTGTCTCTTGCAATTGTAATATGGGAAGGGTTTATTTGTGCCGTAGCAGAAATGGATACTATCAGGAGGAATAAGAGAAAAAATTTCATACCTGAAAATAATTAAAAGCCTCATATAAATGGCTAATACTGCATTAATATTTTAGTAAATTTTCACAAGAATGAGTAAATTTTATATCTTTTAAAACTCGGGTTCTTTTGCTTTGATTTACACCGGATTCTTTTAAAATCCGGTTGATAGAAATTACCGGGTAGTTATTGTTCCTGCATATCAGGTCTATTGCACCATCATACCCGGAACATCAACGGCAAAGAAATTTACATCCGGCATTGTGCAAATTTATTTTTAAATTACTTTTTTATTTCTCCAAAACTTATAGCAAACAAAACGCCATGAAATATTCCCAGGTTCAAAATTTTATCAACGGTCAGTTTGTTGATACCGCTTCTTCTGAATCACTGCCTGTAATTTCTCCTTTGGATGGAATGCTTTTATCTGCCGTGCCCTTGTCTGTGCAATCCGACCTCGATGATGCCGTGGCGGCCGCAAAAAAAGCATTTGCAGCCTGGAGTAAAACACCCATCAAAGAAAGAGTGCAGGTATTCTTTAAATATAAATTTTTACTGGAAAAACATTTGGATGAACTGGCAAAATTGTGCAGCGAAGAAAATGGAAAAACCTATAGTGAGTCTGTTGCTGAAATTGAAAAATGTATTGAGCTCACTGAGTTTGCCACTTCTTTACCGCAGCTTGTAACTGGCGAAGTGCTGGAAGTTAGCAGAGGTGTTGAGTGCCGAACAGAGCATGTTGCACTGGGTGTTGTAGCCTCTATTGTTCCGTTTAATTTTCCTGCCATGGTACCTAACTGGACGATACCCAATGCAATCGCTTTGGGCAATTGCATGATATTAAAACCGTCAGAAAAAGTGCCGCTGAGTTGCGGCCTCATTGCTCAGTTATTAAAAGAAGCAGGCCTGCCAGATGGCGTGTTTAACATTGTACACGGCAATGACAAAATGGTGAATGCCATTTGCGATCACCCGGGTATTGAAGCGGTATCTTTTGTGGGATCTACCAAAGTAGCTAAGCTGGTGTACCAAAGAGCAACCATCCATTTAAAACGTTGTCTGGCATTGGGTGGCGCCAAAAATCATTTGCTTGTTTTGCCCGATGCCATTGCCAGCATGACCGCACAAAATGTTGTAGCCAGTATGAGTGGTTGTGCGGGCCAGCGTTGTATGGCTGCGGGTGCCATGATTGGCGTGGGAAATATTGATCACATCATTGATAAAATTTGTGAGGAAGCCCGTAAAGTTATGCCGGGTAAAAACCTTGGTGCGGTAATAAACAAAGCCTCCAAAGAAAGGATTGAAAAATATATTACTGAAGCGGAAACGCAGGGTGCAAAAATTTTGGTAGATGGCCGCAATGCTACAGTGGACGGTAAAGAAAATGGAAGCTATGTTGGGCCAACGGTCATTGATTTTGTAACACCACAAATGAGCGTAGCAACGGAAGAGATTTTCGGTCCCGTAATTTCTATCATGCGCACCAATACCGTAGACGAAGCACTGACGATTGAAAATGCCAGTCCGTATGGTAATGCGGCCAGTGTGTTTACACAAAACGGCGCCATGGCCCGCTACATCATTGACCGGGCAAGTGCGGGGATGATCGGTGTAAATGTGGGTGTACCGGTGCCAAGAGAGCCTTTTAGTTTTGGCGGATGGAACGAAAGTAAATTTGGCGTGGGCGATATCACCGGAAAAAGTTCTATTCAATTCTGGACTAAGCTGAGGAAAAGTACTGTGAAATGGAATGCGGAGGCCGGGGTGAACTGGATGTCGTAATCAAAGCTTAAAAACTTTGGCAAAGTTAAACTTCACAAAAAAAATATGCAGACACAAACCATCTCCGAAAGCCAGGAAGTAATTCAGGACAATACGGATTATACTTTATTTTCCTGGAGCAAACAAAAAGGTATTAACCCCATTGCGTTAAAATATGGCGAAGGGGTTTACCTGTATGATTATGATGATAAACGCTACCTCGATTTTTCATCAGGATTAATGAATGTAAATATCGGCCATGGCGACCAGCGCATAACCAATGCCGTTGTTAAACAGATGCAGCAGATCAGTTATGTTACACCCGGTTGCGTAACCCGGGTAAGGGGCGACCTGGGAAAGAAACTTGCAGCTATTTGTCCGGGTAATTTGAATAAGGCCTTTTTTACTTTATGCGGTGCCACGTCTATAGAAAACGCCATTAAACTGGCCAGGCATTACACGGGACGGCATAAAATTTTAACCCGTTATCAATCCTATCATGGATCAAGCAGCGGAGCTATGGCGGCAAGTGGTGATCCAAGAAAACTTTCTGCCGATGCACAGCAGGCACCCAATTTTGTACATTTTGACCTGCCTTATTTATATCGCTGGGAGCATGGGGAAGATAATTTACTGAAAGAAACAATCGCCTCAATGGAACGTATGATTGCGTATGAGGGGCCTGCAAATATTGCTGCCATTTTATTGGAGGGCGAGTCGGGTTCATCCGGTTGCCTGAAATATCCTAAGGGGTACTTAGCGAAAATAAGTGCTCTTTGCAAACAGCACGGAATTTTGCTCATCATGGATGAGGTAATGAGTGGGTTTGGGCGCACCGGAAAATGGTTTGGTTTTGAGCATCATGATATCATACCTGATATGATTGCCATGGCCAAAGGACTTACCTGTGGATACTTACCTTTCGGTTGCCTGATGGTAAGCGATACCATTGCCGCAAGATACGATGATACCGTACTTCCCCTTGGGCTAACTTATTCCGCCCACCCCGTTGCCTGCGCTGCCGCATTGGAAACATTAAATATTTACGAAACCGATCACCTAATTGAGAATGCTGCTGAAATGGGCCGCTATATGGAATGTGAGGTAAAATTGTTGAAAGACAGGCATGCATCTATTGGAGACTTTAGAAATACTGGTTTACTGGGCTGTATCGAACTGGTAAAAAGTAAAATCACCAAAGAACCAATGGCACCTTTTAATGCAACTGGGGTACAAATGGAAGTGATGAATAAAGTTGCCGAAAAAATTAAAGAACTGGGTATGTATACATTTGTAAGGTGGAGCTATATTTTTGTTGCTCCGCCACTGTGTGTTACAAAAGCACAAATTGATGAAGGGCTGGCTATTATCAGTAAAGCCATCAGCATTGCAGATGACTATGTTAAGTAAAGGGTGAAAAGTATACTGAATATAATTAGCAGCTATTTTTATTGTGTGTGTCTGAAGGTTACAAATTCTTCAATTTCTATATCTTTTATTAAACAAACAGCCCCGTAAAATACGGAGCTGTTTGTTTAATTGATCTTCCATATCAGGCATTTACCGCATGGTGCAGGTCTCTGTATTTTTTAATAAGATTGTGCGCAACTTTCAATGTGGCCTGCTGACCAGTAATCAACTGGCGAACTTCCACACTTATTTCTGCGTCAGAAGCAAGGGCTTCTCCGTAAGCTTTCTGTGCGGTATCTTCTCCAAACTCGCAAGAGTCTAAAATCGACTGGCGCTCATTACTAGTAAATGTTGCCTTAGCCTCCATCCAGGCCCGGTGAATCTTGCCACTTGTTGTGGTATCGGTCTTAGCCTCGCCGCCAAATTTGTTTACTTCCTGCGTAAGTTCAGCAGCGTATTTTCTGCTGTCGTTGGCCATACTTTGAAAAATTGCCCTCAAATCAATATCGAGGTCTTTAGTTTCTTCAACGGCTTTTTCATAACCTGCTACACGATCATTATTAATTTCAACGAGGTTGTTTAGTACCTCTATTATTTTTTCATTTGTTTGCATAAACATAAAATTTTAGAATTTTTAAAATGCTAAAACAATGCCACTTATTTTAAGGATTAAAATGAATGTTTTAAGAAAAATTTTGTCGATTTAGATACCCACTGGGGAAAAAATTACTATGGGTAAAATAAGAAAAAGGTTTAACAAAAACACTGTAATTTGCCGAATGAAGAAGTGTATTTTTTTGCTGTTTACTCTCGTGTTGGTAAACTGCAAACAAACTAAGTATAAAAATCCTCATGTAATGCTTAGTACCAGTTATGGTGAGGCGGAAATAGAGTTGTTTCCTGAGAATGCTCCGCAAACAGTAGCGGCTTTTTTATCGTACGTAGATTCTGGATTTTATAAAAACAGTTCCTTCTACCGCTTATTAAGCAACGAAAATGTTCCACCAGAAAATAATACAGGCCT
>NZ_JACMOO010000348.1 GCF_014377975.1 Ferruginibacter sp. | reverse complement strand
TGATATTTCCCATAAAAAGGGACGGAAAAGTGTAACAAAAATACTTTTAGGAAAAACAGGTATAATATCAGTAAATGAATTGACGCTACTTACATCCAAGCCCAAATCATAAGCGCTCCCTGCACCGGATTGGGTTCCCAAATTTTTATTCAGTGCTATAACTTTTTCTGATACCAGATCTAAGCCGAAATTAGGATCTGAGATCATATAGCCATATCCCACGAAAGTGGCAGCCAAACTGCCCATTACCAGCATGATAGCCATGAAAACCTTCAGGCCTTTATTTTTCATATTCGCTATCCTCTGAAAAAGAATGCCGATAGCAAAAGATAAAGAAAAACTGTAAATAATGTAGGGTTTTACCAGAATAACCACGAAAAAACCGATCGACAATAAAATCAGGTTTTTAAAAAGACTTTGTTTCGGAATAAGGAATAACCTGAGAAGGGATCCGAAAACCAAACATGTACAGCCTAAGGTAATGCTATCTTTTCCTAATCCTGAACCCCATAAAATAACCGAAGGAATAAACAGAAAAGCCATTGCAAATTCTTTTTCAAAGGCAGGATATATTTTAAGAAGAGAAGAATAAGCATACCAAATACCGCCGAAGGAAATAGCAGAAAAAAGGAGGCAGATTGACAGATAAGATCGGAAAGTAATAAAAGACAAAATTGCAGTAACTCGGGGAACAAAAAAATTAGCCTCTGCAAAAACAATCTCATCCAAAGAATCAAAATGGTAGTCAACGGTGCTTTCTACAGGCTTAAAAACAAGCGCAGCAAATCGGTGAAAATCCGAAGTTGCAAAATCTGCTATTTTTAAGCCTGTATCAAAAAAGAGAAAAGTGTCGCCCCCACCATAAATGTATTGGTGGTAAAAAGCGAATCCCAATGCACCGGTCATTTTTGCTAAAAAGCCATATCTAAAATACTTATATATTTTACCATTGTATCTTTTTTTTGCGAATGAAAAAAAAATCTTTACAAGTAAAAAAAAATATACCGGCATTAGAATCCAGTCATACCAAAAAATCCATTGCATTGTTTAAAGATATATTAATTATGATTCCGCGCAGATCTTGGCGGAGTACTTTTTACATTGAGAGAAACTGTTCTTGTAATAATTACTCATAACTGTATAGCTCTAAAAATTTTTTGAAAATAAATAGCGGTAACGAAACTGTCAAATCTCGTATTTAATGTGCAGGAACTATTTATCAGAACGGTTTGCGCCCGACTGCGTGGTAAAACGGACTTATAGGGCTTACAACAATATTTTCCAAGCCACTTTTTTTCATCATTGTTATTACTTCTTCTTTAGAGAAACGCTGATCAAAGGTAGTACCATACCGATCCATGGCATCATTGCGTATAACAAAAAAAGACCGGGCCTGGTATTCAGACAAAGGCAGTTTTAATGCAGCTTTTTTGAGACCGATAGCATTCATTATCCTACCCAAACCGATAACTGGCATATATGTGGTAATTGCCAAAATATCGCAGGAAAATTTTTTGAGGCTCGACGGCATTTTACTTACTACATTTCTGATACCGTTTGTAACAAAATACATCGTTTTGTAAATTGCGGGGCGGGTTTCAAAGTTATAATAGAGGTACGTAAAAAAGTAACCGCCTTTTTTTACTTTTTTTACACAATCAACCATAGCCTTTTGGGTATCAGGTATGTGATGGAGAACACCCACGCTCATGGCAAAATCAAAAGTTTCATCATCAAAAGGAATGGTCTCAACAGAGGCTTTTGTTATTCGAACATTTTCTACCTCTTTTAAAAGATGTTCGGCCGAAATCACCGCATTACTTGGGTCAATTGCTTCCACAAACCCTACTCTTCTTGATAAAGCCTTTGTCCAGCGACCGCTTCCGCAGCCGATATCCACTGCATATGTGGAAGGGGTGAGTATATTATCATCTAAAATATCGAAGTATTCAGCAGAGATCTGTGCAATCTCCGCATCAGAAAAATCTTTAAATTTCAGCCATTCGTCACCGAAACCTTTTACCACTATAGGGTCAATATTATTCCCTTCTGTAGAAAATACAGATATCTTTTTATGCTTACCCCTGATAATTTCAACGGGGTTCTTATTGTATGCTGACTTCATACCCCAAAAATATAGAATTTACCCTGCTTACGGGCTTCCAATCCGATTTTTAAAGTAAAACCTCTCAAAAGATTGAACTGAAATTGCGCGTTTCTGAGTCTTGCAAAGGTTTAAAAAAAGTAACTTTGCAACTTAAATGCGGATTAAGTTAAAGTATATATGAGTTTTCAGCATCTGAAAAAGAATTTAAAAAAAGACTTTACGGGTTTGCGATCTGTGAAGTTTGCCTTGCTGGGGGATTCAGCTACACAATTTCTTGCTATGGCCATCCGCGGTAGCGGACATAATGCAGGCTTGGATATTGGAGTTTACGAAGCCGATTATGATCTTATTTACGAAACAGTATTAGATCCTGAAAGTAAGATATACAAAGACAACTTTGATTATATCATCCTTTTCCATTCTTCAGAAAAATTAGTAGAATCATTTTATAAGGCAGGGCATGAAGAACAAAAAAATTTTGCAGAAAAAAAGGATTCTTATTTTAGAAACATCATTGCAACTATACAGAAAAATTGCAAAGCAGGCATCATCATCAGTAATTTCCCGGAAATAAATGACAGCGTATTCGGCAATTTTGCATCTAAAACGCCTTCTTCATTTCTGAATCGCTTAAGAAAGATCAATATTTCCCTGCAGGATATTGCCTCAGAAACTAAAAATGTTTTTATCGCAGATATTTCATCTCTTGTAAATAATGAGGGTCGCAAGCATGCGGTTTCAGCAAAATGGTATATCACTTCCCATAATGTTTTTGTGTTGGATTTTTTGCCGGTTGTTGCAAAATGTTTTACTGATGTAATTGCTGCACTTTCCGGAAAATTTAAAAAAGCATTGATATTGGATCTGGATAATACCATGTGGGGCGGCATAATCGGTGATGACGGCATTGAGAATATTGAGATCGGCGAGCTGGGAATTGGTCTTGCTTTTACTCAGTTGCAATATTGGGCTAAAGAATTAAAAAAGCGCGGCATTCTTATCGGTATATGCAGCAAAAATGATGAACATATTGCAAAAGAGGTTTTTGAAAAGCATCCTGATATGATCCTTCGTATGGAAGATATTTCCATTTTTATTGCCAACTGGAGCAACAAAGGAGATAACATCAAATACATTCAGGAGGTGCTGAACATCGGTATGGATTCTATTGTATTTATCGATGACAATCCGTTTGAAAGAAACCTTGTACGCACTATGTGCCCCGAAGTAACTGTACCGGAACTTCCGGAAGACCCTGCAGATTATCTCTCTTACCTGCAATCGCTGAATCTTTTTGAAACAGTTTCACACACAGAGGAAGATGCGTTTCGTACTAAGCAATATCAGGAAGAAACGAAGAGGGTTGTAATGAAGCAGTCTTTTGAATCTGTAGATGAATACCTGGCAAGCTTGGAAATGGAAGCGAAAGTTGAAAGTATCAATTCATTTAATCTTGCCCGCTGTGCGCAGCTAACGCAGCGCAGCAACCAGTTTAATCTTACTACATTAAGATATACAGAGGAACAGTTAAAAAATTTTATTAAGAAAGGCGGTAAAGCTATCTGCATTTCGCTTAAAGATAAGTTTGGTGATTATGGACTTATAAGCCTGCTTCTTTTAGAGAAAAAAGATAATACAATGCATATAAATACCTGGATAATGAGTTGCAGGGTTTTAAAAAGGGGGGTAGAGGAATTAGCTATTAATGAAGCGGTACAATTGGGGCAGCAGGAAGGTTGTTCGGAATTACACGGAATATATCTGCCGACAGCTAAAAACGGCATGGTGAAACTATTGTACAGCACAATGGGTTTTGAACAAATAAACGATAGGGAAAGTAGATTAAAATGCACGAATTTTGCACCTTTAAAATCATTTATAAAAAAAGCTGATGACATACGAACAAGTAATGAATGAGGTGCAGGAAATTTTCCGGGATATTAATGATAATCCTACCATTAATTTAAAAGCAGAAACTACAAGCGATGATATAGAGGAATGGGATTCGCTCACGCATATACAATTGGTTGTCGCAATCGAATCGTATTTCAAAATTACTTTTACCGCAGATGAAATAGTCAGCTACAATAATGTGGGCGAGATGTGCGAAGGAATCGTAAAAAAATTAAATTAATCGTGCAGCAGGGAGATATTTTTACAAGAGACTATATTGTTACGGATAAAGTATATGCCGGGTTCATAGATACGTTTGCAGATAAAAACCCTTTACATACCGATAAGGCTTTTGCAGAGAAGCACGGTATTCCCGAAGTTGTAATGCATGGAAATATCCTGAACGGGTTTCTTTCGCATTTCATCGGAGAGGAATTGCCTCAGAAAAATGTGATAATACATTCCCAAT
>NZ_JACMOO010000347.1 GCF_014377975.1 Ferruginibacter sp. | reverse complement strand
TTTATTAACTTCTTCCGGAGGAAATGTTTCTACCAATACGGTTTGTGCTGTGGCAAGCAAAGCACCACCACCAATACCTTGTATAAACCGCCAAAAAATGAGCGTCTCAATTGAACCTGAGAAACCACATAGAAAAGAAGCAGCCGTAAATAGCATAACGGATGCAGTAAAGTAAATTTTTCTTCCAAAAATATTACTTAAAAATCCGGTTAGTGGAATGATGATAATGTTTGAAATGGCATAGGCAGTAATTACCCAGGCGGTCTCTTCAATCGTTGCGCCAAGGCTTCCGGCAATATTTCGGGTAGCCACATTTACAATGCTGGTATCAATCAATTCCATGATGGCGCAGGTAATTACTGTGATTGTAATCAGCCATTTTCTAGAACCCACTTCATAGGAGGGAGCGGCCACTGTATTGCTTTCCATAATTACTTGGTTTTTACATTGGCGGTAACACTCATACCTGCCCTTAAAGGAAAATTAGCATCTTTGGTTTCTGTAAATTCTATTTTAACCGGGATGCGCTGTGTTACTTTTACAAAATTTCCTGTTGCATTATCAGCAGGCAATAAAGAAAATTTAGCACCGGTAGCCTGTGAAAAAGAAGTTACCTTTCCCTTAAAAGTTTTATCAGAATAAGCATCTATTTTGATGGATACTTCCTGCCCAACTTTCATGTTTTCAATTTGGGTTTCTTTATAATTAGCCACTATCCATACATTTTGATTATCTGCAATTGCCATCAATGGCTGGCCGATGGCTACCACCTGGCCTTTCTGTACATTTTTCTTAGAAACAATGCCATTAGATGGAGCCGTGATAACACAATAAGATAGTTGCAATCTTGCTGCTTCGAGATTACTTTCTGCCTGCTTTACCGAAAGCTCTGCCAAACCAATTCCATTGTTTGATGTGGCTACAGCCGATTGGGTTGTAGCTACCTGAAATTTAGAAGCATCAATTTGTTTATTAAGGGAGTTTACTTGAGATTCGGCTATTCTTAACTTTGCATCGGCTGCATCTTTCTCTGCTTTTATACCATCAAATTGTTGCTGGGTAGTACTTTTTTGTTCGAGCAAGTTTTTAAACCGCAAATAGTTTTTGGTGGTTACATCAACTGCTACCTTTGCCGCATCAACACCAGCTTTGGCTGCTGACATGCCAGCTACTACAGCACCGGAACTGGCCGCTGCCGATGAAACTGAAGAAGAAGCCGTACCCCGGCTACTCTTTGAAACCTGCACATTTTGTTTGGCAACTGCTACAGCAATTTCTGCATGCTGCACGGCTATTTTATAACTGGCATCATCTAATAAAACCAATGTATCCCCTGTTTTTACAGCCTGGTTATCTTCTACAAAAATTTTTACGACGGTACTGTTTATTTTGGGAATAACAGGACTGATATTTGCTTCCAGTTGTGCATTGTCTGTTTCTTCTTTGCCAGAGCAGCTTGCGAATAAAATACTTATTGCAATAAATAATGCAGATATAATTTGTTTCATCTTTTTTAATTTTAGAATGGCTGGATTAGTTTTTTGAATTGGTTGATTTTAATACTTTTTTATAAGCCAATTCAGTATTGGCAGTAGCGGTAATGAGGTTTATTTTTGATTGAAGTAATAAGGTATTGGCAGTTAAGAATTCAGTAGGCGTAGTGGTATTATTTGAAAAACGATTTTGTTCTACCCTGAAATTTTCTGTAGCCTGCTCCACTTCTTTTGTAGCTATATTTATTTTTTCGATTGCTTGTAAATAATTGTTGTAGTCTGCATTTACTTCCAATTGTATGCCTTCCGTAGCCTGGTCTAAAACCTGGTTTATCCTGATTACATTAAGTTTACTTTCATTTACTTTTTGCTTATTGGTATAAAACGACGATAAATTCCAGTTAAAGTAAACACCTGCCGTCCAGGTTCCGGTTAGTTCGGCCTTATTTGGAAATACTCTTTGTTCCGGTTGATTGTAATTTGCGTTTCCGCCTAAACTAATATTAGGCAGGTAATCACTTCTGGTAAGCTTTAAACCTAATGCAGCTTGTGTTTGACGAATGTTTAAGCCCTTTAATTCAGGACGATTTTTTATGGCTGTTAATAAGTAATCATCTAATACACCATTTCGCCTGGCCATAAGCGGTAGTGTTTCCGGAATATCAATTTCTACTTTTGTATCCAGCCCGGTAAGCAGGCATAAGTTATATTTAAGCAAACGTAAACTACTGTTAAGGTCACTTAAGGTTGATGTTAAATTGGTAACTGCGAGGTCTAGTTTCAACACATCGTTTGCTAAAATAATTCCCTGATTCACAAAATTTTGGGCGTCCTTTTGTTGTTTTTTTAATAGCTGAATATTGGCTTCAATAATTTTTTTTGTTTCTTTTACAACAAATAAATTATACCATAAAGTAGTAATATTGAAAGCTGCATCTGATTTATTTTTTTCAATATCAAAATAAATAGCCTGTAGGTCCAGCTTTAATAATTCGGTTCCATTTTTTATTTTTCCACCTAAAAACAGGGGCTGTCTTAGCTGAAGCGAATTGTAAGACTGGTTTAAGATTTGTGGATTTAATATAAGATCACCTGTTTGAAAATTTACTTTAAAGGGTGTAATATTATCACTAATTCTTGTGTAGTTCAGGTTAATGCCAACCTGTGGTAATTGGGTGTTGATACTTTGCTTAATTTTAGAAGTGGCAATCTGCAATTGCGTACTATCAATTTTCAACTGCCTGCTATGCGCAATGGAAAGCTCAACCGCCTCATCCAGTGTTACTACTTTTTTAGTCTGAGCTTTCACAATGTGCGGTAAAAACCAGCCGGTGCATAACAGAATTAATAAAATAGTTACCCTCAAATTTTTGTTCATACTTTTTTATTTATTTAGAATAAAATTCGCAATATGAACATTGTTCATATTTATATAAAAAATTATTTTTTTACGCCATTCTCCAGTAATTGAATAAAGCTGTTTAAAAGATCTTTTTCAGAAATATTCAATTTTTCCTTCATTATTGCGCCACGTACCTTAATTAACTGAAGCATACCAACCGCCATACCCCATAAGCTCATGGCTAATATAACAGGCGATATTTTTGGATTAAGTGTACCTTCTTCTCTTGCTCTACCGGCAATACCAACCACAATTTTCATTATTTTTTCTCCCGATTGTTGCATCTCTTCTGTTTCGGTCATTCTATTATTTACTTCGTACAATGAAACCAAATCATAGTATAGTGAATTTTTTTTATAGAATAAATAATTAGATTTAAGGATACTTTTTAGCTGCTCAATATTGCTTTCTTTATTTTTTTCAATCTTTTGAAAATCTTTAATCAATAAGGTTCTGGCTCTTATGGTAAGGATGCTTAATATTTCTTCTTTGTTTTTAAAATATAAATAAATGGTTCCTTTTGCAAGATTAGTTTCATGGGCAATCAAATCAATACTTAAACCGTGTAAACCATGCGACTTCATTACCGTTACTGCCGCATCTAAAATATCCTGCCGCCTGTTTTCCTTTTCAATATTCTTTCTTTCGATTGTGTTCATCTGAAGTATTTTTTATCAACCCCTGCTTTTATATCCAGTATTGTAACGACTTAAAGCCTTTAAAATACCAATGCTCATGTTTGCAATTTTTGAAATAACAGTCATAAAATGAATGGCGTTCATTTTTAAACCATTAGTAGTGTCGTCAAAAAAGTGGTTAACATATCATTTTCTAAAAGGTTTAGTTGATTCTGTTTTATAAATAAATCATACTTAGTACTGTTGAATAGTTACTGTTGATGTCTCTGCAATTATCAAACACTCTATTAAACCTACTTGCTAACTTTAAAGTAAATAGTAAAAGTGGCGTATATACCTTCTTGAAAATATTAACCGCATTACTACATAATGTTAGTTGCTGTATTAATTCTGCTTAAAAAAATTTAACAGGATCCAGGCAGTTATCCCCATTTAGTAGTTTCCAATTTGAGTTGATGTACAACATTGCAGATTCGGCAACAAAGCCAATTAAATAACCGCTTTACTGGTATATTCTACCTGGTGTTCATTATCTGGAAATACCCGCAATATTGGCCTCCTTCCGCCATTCATTTTTGCGTTTAAAACGGTGTGGTGGACGAAAGTCAATACGCGTGGATTTTTTCATTAAAGCTGCTGAAGATCATATCAAAAAAATTACCTGTCGGTACGTTCAATACTACCAATACCCTTACACACGGATCAAAAAGTATATTCGATGCACAGTTACTGCAATCGACAATAAACTCTTTTATGATTTTAAAAGTAACCGCTGAGCTCACCAGGAATTATACCTGCCAATGATGAGCCTTTGTAAAGGATATAGCAGAATGCTTCTTGTAATAAAATTTTTTTCGGTTATTATGTTGATGGTAATAATGCTATTTAAAGGCTTACGAAAAAAAGTGAGCGAAAAGGTAAAAAGTATAGGAATTCGGTTAATTTTTTTTCTGTGTGTAACAAAATTTATTATTTTATAACATAGCTGGCAATCTAAGTCATAAAAAAATAATACTAATTTTAAACTATTGTGGTTTAAAACTACCATTTCTTCTATTGTAATACTGATGGAGCTATCCTGTTTATCAGGCACACTTTAAAAATCAGTTTGCCAAATGGTTACTGGCCCGATAAGGCCCGATTGAAACAGCATTGAATCTTTTTTGTAAGGCTTAAACGTTGTAAAAGTAAACCGGCCGCTTGTCCGTGGCCGGGCGTTTAGCAACCCTGCCGGCCACCGGCCATCTTTTATGCCGTCGTCGGGTAATTGCTCATCGCCTATAAGCCTGTTGGGGCATAAATTAGCCACGGCTATTTCCAGTTTATTGTTTTTTTGCTTTAGGGCATCTGTAATATCTACCTTCCACGGAGCAGTCCAAACTACACCCAAATATTTTCCATTCAACTTTACCCTTGCCATATTGTTTACTTCACTAAGATAGAGGTAAACACGGCTGGTGTTTGTTATATAAATACCTCCTGCATCAAAACTTTGCCGGTAGGTAGCAATGCCCGAATAGTATTTAATGCCGCTTTCAGGGCGCCTGGTCCAATCCGTAAGTATATCAAAAACAACTTTGTCAGGGCCACCCCAAACTGTATCGAAAGATACCGCCCAGGGTGCTTTAAGTGTGGCTACATTTTTAAACGACGGGAAATTAATTTGGTTTGAAGAGACTGTGCGTACTACATCCTTTTTAAACACGATAAAAAAACTTTGGTAAGGCTACAGTTGCAATGGAATAGTTGTTTGTCCATTGTTCACCACAAATTCAGGCAGGGTTCTTATTTCACCTGTGATGGCATTCCATAATTCAGGTGTTCCCTTATCAGATTTGAAAGTACAGTTTGTTTTCAGCAGCTGGCTGGTTTTATTAGACACAAAATAAATATCCTGGTCAGCCATTTTCCGATGCGTGTAGCGCACGCTACCCATTGATGTAAAATCTTCAGCAATGCCCATTTCACCCAATAATTTTGCCGTTACATCATAGGCCGGATAAAGACCTTCTAAATTTGAATTGATTATTCCGCCCCAGATTATTTTTCCTTTTCCATAACTATGCATAGTTAAGTTATGGGGTATGGATGATGCTCCCCAAATGGTTTAAGCCGTTGTTTTCACCTGCTCATCACATCCCGGAAAACCAGATAATCCGGGCGATTTTTCGGGTGGAGAACCTACCACTGTTGCTCCTTCGTATACCAGTAATTTTATTTTTTCTGCTAAGGCAGGTGTCATTGTTTTTACAGCGGGTAGCACTAACAAATTGTATGCAGCGCCAACCGGAAATACAACCTGGTTATTGAGCACGCCTGCCGTAAGTAGCTATCCGGGAGAACAACCGTCAAAATTATATCCCCGTCTGTCGCGTATCGGTTCTTCACCAATCAATGCGGAAGAAGGCGGCCGGAAAACATGCGGCGAACCTTCGGGCGTAAGGTACAATATATCCGCAACGGAAGCGCCTTGCTGTAGAATAAACTGGCAGCGGGATATGTATTTGTGGTAGTCTCCACCATTGGCCACCAAGTCTGGCTTCTGTCCCAATGCACTCCGTAAGGTCCCATCGTCATACCGGGTTTTAAATTATCGGGTAATGTCTGGCTTTGAAAAGTATGATAAACAAATCTGTTGATACCGGTAGCAAATGCCCAGTCGCCCTGCTCTTTCATTGATCCCGGATATTGTTTCCAGCCCTCGTTATCCTGTGCAGTAAACGCTTCTGCGCACACCAGCGAAATGCCATTAACATGTGCTATGGATGTTGCTTCTATGCAGCTAAAGGAAGAATTGAATCCAAAGCCCTTGCACCAGAATTCGCACATCGGTACATCTGCCACAGCAACCAGCTCAAGGTCGGCTGTGGGGTTCATATCGTAAGGTTCAATGGATAATTTCAACCCTTGTCGATGGGCATAATCTTTTACATGTTGTGCATGATACTCCAGCACCAGTTCCTGAGCCGTTTGACGTAAGTCCCATAAAAAGCGTTCGCTGATTTCCAGGCTTTCTACAATGTTGCCGGCGTATACCGGATAGTAGGGCAACGGATCATACCCTCTTCTTTTGATAAACTGCTGGCGGAATTGTGCGGTCCAGTTTTGCGAACCATTTCCCAGCTATCCATGTGCAGATTCTTTAAACCGCCGGACGAATCACTGTTTAATTTTCCTATTTTTCTCAGCAGCTTGCCAATGTATTCGTTTAAGTGAGCATCCAATGCAACCGTATCAAATTTATCACACTCAAATCCTAAACCCGGCATGGGTGCAGGGCGGGTAACTGCGCCGTTATTGCGGCTTCCAAAACGCATAACAGTCCATTGCCCGGCGGGAGCTTGCCAGTCCAGCGTTCCATCGGGGTGTAATTTGCTGGTAAGATTAATGATTTGTTTTGAAGCAATAACGGACGATGATGGCACCAGTTCATAATTGGTGAGCGCAGGCAGAAATTGTTTTACATCTACAACGGAAGAATAAGGTGCACGATAAAAGAGTGCCTTCTCATCAATGTCTTCTATTTTTTTATTGGTTGATGGCGTTGGATAAGCTAACACCGCCACGTCTTTATAAAAGTCGTTCCATTGCTTTTTTAATTCCGGTGTAAAACCACCTTCACCAAAATACGGTGGTTTAGGTAATGGTATAGCTAATTTGATAACCTGCTGATTACCGTTTCCAGTAACCATTGTTGTACTGAAAACCAGGTGCTGCATGGATTGCGCTGCAGGTACCCATGGTCCGCCACTGCCCGTCCAGCCTGGGCCAACACCCAATGTAATTTCTATTCCCAATCGTTCTGCCTCTCTTACTGCATGTTTAAATAATTCCTGCCACTCCTCACTCAATAAATCAACTTTACCTCTGGGTATGCCCACATTCACTTCTAAAAAAATAAGGTTGCCAATACCTGCTTTTTTCATAGACTCAAGATCCTTTGTCATGGATTGTGCAGTTCGGTTGCCATCCATAAAATACCAGTATACACCTGGTCTTGCTGAGTTGGGTGGGTTTATAAAACCTGATTTTAGTATATCTACTGTAAGGGCCCCTTTTTTTTATTTTGCTAAAATGCTTATTGTAACTGTACAGGCATAACATATTGCAGAGAGATAACAGGCTTGCGGAAAAAGTATTTTTTTTTAAAAAAAGCATGGTATTTCTAAATAATAAATTATGTGGTAATTTTAATTTTTTAATAACAACTATTGCTTAGCAAACCTGTATGGTAGCGATGTTCAGTAATTCGCCCAGTTTTTTAATTTTGGAGGCTATATGCCCAATGCCAACCGCACAATGATGAGCAGGGCCATGGCTGTTCCAGTCGTTCACAAATTTTCTGGCACCGATGCTGAAACGATAGCGGCTGTTGGTGTTACCGATTTCTAATATCGGGCCGGCAACGGATTCTCCCTCTGCCACCAGCAGCATCAAACCATTGCTGGTTTCTACCACAGATAAAAGTGTAACCGGCCCATGCTTTACTGCCATCTCCACCGACAATCCTTTGCCCACCTTTCCATGATAAACCGTTAATGGACGAACCTTTGTTTTGCCTTCAGCAATTTTTATATGCCCGGGACCATCGTGCCCCATCAGCACCACATCATCTGTAAAATCCATTGCATAGTATTCAGTAAAAGAACCACCTACACCAAAGCAGTCCATAATTTTCATGGCCTGTGCATTCTTAATTTCATATTCGCCTGCCACAGGAATACCATTTGCTGTAAGCAAAGAAGTGCCAAGAATTACAGAACTCATGGTGTCTTCATTTTCTGCATTGCCTGTGCCTTTGTAGTAGTAAGCCATAGACCCCAGGTTGTATAGTTCAACCAGTTTGTCTAATGCAACAGAGGTTCTTGCTGCCCTTTCTAATTCTTCAATAACGCAATCGGGCTGCACCTCAAATATTTTATGGAATGCTTCTACTCTTTCAGTAATTAGTTTTTGTGAAACTTCTCTCCTTATTGCGGATAATTCATCTACCTCAATAATTTCTATATGCCCGCCAAACGTAGCTATCTGCAGGGTAAGGTCGGTGTAAATATCAAGCATACCGCTATAATAATGTCCCATTGCACCCAGCCTGTTATGCGACATGGTGTTGGCAACTTTAGCAGCTTCAATCCATTCACCAATTTCATCCCAGCATACCGGATCATTGTGAAGCATGCCGGTGATTTGGTGAAATTTTATGTGGGCCCTTTTAAAAACATTTGCAATTTCCGGCACCGGGCAGGCTGAACAATAAGCCAGCCATTCACCCGTCATTTTAGTGCGGTCATTCATTGCATTGAATGAATTGTAGTCAATAGCGGCTACGGGCGACAGGTTTAAAATAATGACTGGCACTTTGGCTCTTTGCACTACAGGAAGAACAGTTGAAGACAAAGCATACGTCGTTACATACATAAAAATAATATCAACATCGGCCCGTCTGAATTGATGGCCTGCTTCCATTGCTTTTTGCGATGTGTCAATCAAACCAAGATTAATTACTTCTACCTGGTAATTTTTTATCTTACCGGCAACTATTTCTACATAGGATTCTAATTTTTCTTTCAGCCCATCAAACTGTTCCCAATATGCTTCAAGGCCAATGCCGAAAAGACCAATTTTTAATAAGGGATTATTTCTAACCATATAATTTTATGTTACTATTTTATGTTTATTCAAAATACTATTTTACATGAAATCCTATCTGCTAAACCACACAATTATTATCATTTACTGCTGTGCATTTTTTATACAACCCTTTAACTAACGGCATCAGATAATTTTCATTGCTTTGAACAAATAAATAAACCACATTACCATCATCAAAAATTCCATGGCAGGCCAGGACAGGCAATTTTCCCTATTTCAGAAAAGCAGGTGGATATAGTTCCAACTCCATTAAAGATTTTTTTTGGTCTTTCATTAAAAGAAAAAATGCGTACCTGTTCACCTTTTTCTAAATGGGTTTGCAGTATCCTTTCAATCAATGAAAGCACGTCATCTTCCATTACACTTATGTAAACTTTCCCTTCATTTATTTCTTCTTCTTTAATATTGCTGATAGCCTTATGATCGAAGTGCTAATACTTATGAAAAAATATACCTGAATTACCACGGCAGTTATGCCTTGGTAATTCAGTAACAAAAAAGCTGGCTTTAACCAGATGAATCTGCGCTGTGAACCAGTGTAATGAGCATATACTAACACCGTATAAATTTTCAATCTTCACTTACTGCATTGCTTTTATTTTATTAATCTCAAATTTCTACCACCGCAACGGCAAATGATTCAAGTATAATTGTACCGTTTGTTATATTAGATTTAGCAGGAGGGTTTTCGCCTGTAGTTATATCTACACAACTAATTTTGGCAGTGGTAATTTCTTTAGGCATTTTTATCTCTACCCGTGTATTTTTTTTATTAACGAGCAAAATTCTTTTTCCCCCTGACCCTGTAAATCCCTGAGCTACTACACCTGGTGCGTCTAAATCGGTTTTTACGAGTTTATCACCAGTCAAGGCTTAAACGCTCTCTTATCTCCACAAACAGCGTGGGTGAAAAAGGGGCTTCGTTGGTAAAGCTGCTGTAGCTCAAAAAATATTGCATGAACATGTTTTCCTGTATCTGCGCTACCGTTTCACGGTCGCTCAGGTCGCCGAGGTGTTTTATAAAAATACTGCCCAGTATCACCGGTCCGCTTATCGGCGGACGGCCTTCGGTGGAGCTAAACAATTTATCATAATAAGGCACAATACTATCCCAGGGGATGCTTTGGGCCATCTTGACCCAGCGATTGCCTTTATATAATTTTTGATCGAAGGGCGTATCAAATC
>NZ_JACMOO010000008.1 GCF_014377975.1 Ferruginibacter sp. | reverse complement strand
TTGATACAAAGTTTGGAAGGTTAAACAGCGAAGAAAAAGGTAATTATTTAGGTAAGTTTGAAGCAGAAGATAGGTTGGTAGTTTTTTACAATGATGGTAATTACGAAATTATTGATCAGGAACTAACACAACGTTTTGAGCCTGAGAAAATAATGTTATTGGAAAAATTCGATGCAGAAAAAATTATTACTGCAGTTTATCTTGACAATGATAAAATGCAGTATAATGTAAAGCGTTTTAAAATTGAAACGACCACATTACACAGTAAATTTTATTTTATAAAGGAAGGAAAAAACAATGCCTTAACTGCTGTATCATCTACTGAAAATGCAGTACTTAACGTAACCACCGGCAAGGGTCAGCAAATAAACAACGTAAAGTTTAAAATAGATAATTTGGTAGAAGTAATGGGATGGAAAGCAGCAGGAGCCAAGCTTATAGACTTTAATAAAAATATTGAAATGGAATGGATCGTTGCTAAAGACGATAACCCCCAGCAGGATTTATTTGGCTAAAATTTAATAAAAAAAGACGCTTTTAAAGCGTCTTTTTTTATTAAATTAAAAATTTTTAAAGCTCAAAGCCATCCTCAATTGTAGCACCTTTTTTTATAACTACAATACCGTCTTTCACAACAAACAGAGAGTGATCTGAATCTTGTAAATGTGTGCCACCATTTATTTTTACATTGTTGCCAATGCGGCAATCTTTATCGGCAATTACATTTTTTAATTCGCAATTATCGCCAATTCCAACCTTGGGTACACCATGTTCAAAATTATGGGCTATCTCGGCTATTGTTTCATAAAAATCGTTTCCCATTATGTAACAGCTTTCTAAAATACTTCCGCTTCCAATTCTGCTTCTAATACCAATTACAGAGTTAGCAATAGATTTTGCATGAATGATACAGCCATCAGCAACCAATGTTTGAGTAATAGTGGTGCCGCTTATTTTAGCCGGTGGTAACATTCTTGCACGGCTAAATATCATGCGTTGGTTATCAAATAAATTAAAAGGCGGAATATCCATTGTGAGGGCAAGATTTGCCTCAAAAAATGAATAAATATTTCCGATATCCGTCCAATAACCACCATATTGGTAACTGATTACTTTGTATTTGCTGATGGCATCCGGTATAATTTCTTTACCAAAATCGGTTGCATCCTTTTTTTCATTTAAAAGCAAATCAAACAAAACCTTTTTAGAAAAAATATAAATACCCATGGAGGCCAGGTAATTACGCTGCATAATTTGCATCTCTGCGCCCGTATCACTTATCCAACCCGGCAATAATTCAGCAGCAGGTTTTTCTATAAAAGAAGTTATGTGATTTGTTTCGTTTGCTTTTAAAATACCAAACTCAGTAGCTTCTCGTTCGCCTACCGGAATGGTTGCAATTGTAATATCAGCACCGGCGTTTTGATGATTGTCTATCATTTCTGCAAAATCCATTTGATATAATTGGTCGCCACTCAAAATTAGAACATAATCAAAATCATTTTTTTCAATATGCTTTAAAGATTGTCTAACGGCATCTGCCGTTCCCTGAAACCAACCAGGACTATCAGGTGTTTGTTCTGCTGCCAAAATATCTACAAAGCCACTGCTAAAACCACTAAACTGGTAGGTGTTTTTTATATGTTTATTTAGCGATGCTGAATTGTATTGCGTAAGCACAAACATTCGGTTAATATTGCTGTTTATGCAATTGGATATGGGAATATCTACAAGCCTGTATTTACCTGCAATTGGTACAGCAGGTTTACTTCTTGTTGCTGTTAAAGGATATAATCTTGAGCCTGCGCCACCGCCTAAAATTACAGCTACTACTTGTTTGCTAGTCATGGTTTTATTTTTGTTGAACCGAATTATAAAGAGTTAAATATTGTTGAGCACTCGCTGTCCAGCTGTTATCAATTTCCATCATTGTTTTTCTTATTTCCTTCATTTTCTTTTTATCGTTAAAAAGTTCCAGTGCACGTTGTATAGAAATATCAATATCAATTAATGATGCATAATCAAAACATAAACCGAAACCGTTTTCTTCATCTATATCTAGTACAGTATCTTTTAAACCGCCGGTTCGTCTTACGACTGGTACAGTGCCATAACGCATAGCATATAATTGGTTCAAGCCGCAAGGTTCAACTCTGCTAGGCATCAATAAAAAATCTGCACCAGCGTACATAAGGTGACTCAATTTTTCGTTGTAAGTAATTTGAGAGTTATAATAACCTACGTATTTATTTTGTAAGGCCAATAAAGCATTTTCAATTTGGGGTTCACCACTACCAAGAATTAAAAAATTTAATTTCCCCTCATATAATTTTAATGCATTGTTGATGGCTTCGGGTAAAAGATCTGCAGCTTTTTCCTGTACCAGCCTTCCAATAAAAATAAATAGTGGCAACGTAATGTCAAGTTCAAAATCATTGCAGAGTTTCTTTTTGTTTAGCGCTTTTCCTTCGGTATAATCTTTTAAAGAATAATTATCAAGTATAAAAGTATCTAAAAGCGGGTTCCACACTTTATAATCAATACCATTTATTATTCCGGAGCATTTAAAATTTTCTGTTTGAAATAAACTTTCCAACCCGTTCGCATCTTTCATCAATTCCAGCATGTAACCCGGGCTTACGGTGTTTACAGCGTCTGCACACTTTATTCCACATGCTAGTGGATTTACAATATTACTCCAATCTAGCATTCCCCATTTCCATGTGTTCCAAGCTGGTAAATAAGCAGCCTTTTCCCATGCCATCCAGCCTTGGTATTGTGCATTATGTATGGTTAATACGGTTGGAATTTGTTTTAATTTTCCGTAGGCAAAGCATTCCTGCACCATGAAAGGAATAAGGGCGGCATGATGATCGTGTACATGAATTACATCGGGTAAATGTTCCCATTTATTCATCCATTCCAGCACTGATATTTGAAAAGCCATGAATCTTTCTGTATCATCATCATAACCGTAAACTTTTTCTCTATCCAGCAAACCATTTATATCTACGCAGTACAAATCAAAACCAAGTTTATTTTCTTTTTCTTTAATA
>NZ_JACMOO010000007.1 GCF_014377975.1 Ferruginibacter sp. | reverse complement strand
GGCCATGCCCACTTCTTTATGCTGCAGTAAATGATCCAGGCAAATTTTTGGGGCATTGTTGATAAGTTCGGTATCGCTGTTCAACAACAATAAGTAATCTCCTTTTGCATTGTCAACCCCAAGGTTATTACCACCCGTAAAGCCACTGTTTACCGGGCTCACAACCAAATTAATGGTTGGAAATTTTTGCTTAAAAAGCATCGGATCACATTCAATCGAAGCATTGTCAACCAGCACAATTTCAAAGTCAACATCTACCAGTTTGTCATAAATAGACTGTATACAATTACAGGTAAGTGTAAACGTGTTGTAATTGATGATGATGATAGATAATTGCATTGTTAAGCTACTTTATAAAAATAAGGTTTGTTTAGAAAAATTTTAAAAAAGTAACGCAATAATACGCCCATATTTTTTACATAATCTATCCAGTTTTTAAAAGTGTAGGTTGCCTTATTTAAGGTAAAGATTTTATGCAGGAGTAAACAGAAAAAAAACAGGAGGATCTCAAAAAAATACGTACCGGCTATCAGTAAAAACCAGGCAATGCCAAACTGCTTTCTTACACGTAGCATGTTGGATACAATGATCTGCCTGCCTTTTTTATTCCACAGGTTTTTACTGTTTTCGTTTTCCGTGGTGGTATAATAATCACTGCTGGTACCACCACCAATGTGAATTACTTTGGGGTCTCCAAAAAGGTATAGCTTTCCCTGTTTGCGTAAGCGGCTGCACCACTCAATTTCTTCCGCATACATAAAAAAATCTTCGTCCATCAATCCGGCTTTTTGCAGTACTTCTTTCTTTACTAAAATATAGGCACCTACCACCCAGTCTACTTCAATTTTATCATGAATGGTTTGAACGCTTGGAACAGTAGATTTAAAACGATAACCCAGGTAACGGATCAGCTTGCCGAGATAGGGTAGCGGTAGTAAAGTATTTAAGCCTCCTTTTACGAAATGTGCACCGGATATCTGATTGGTTCCATCGGTATTTAATAATTGAACCCCGCAGGCAACAGCATCGGTTTGCTGTTTTATCAAAGTAATGGTTTTATCAACACCGCCATCTGTAATAATGGTATCTGCATTTAATATCAAAACATATTCCCCGTTGGCAATGCGTATGCCTGCGTTGTTGGCCCGCGCAAACCCAGCATTATAGCCTGTTTGCAGCCATAGCGTTGCTGGAAACGCGGTAAGTACTTGTTCTTTGCAATCATCGTTGGAGTCATTGTCCACTACAATTATTTCAAAGCTATACTGGTGCGTTTGCTGGTAAATACTTTTCACGCAATCCATTACCAGTTTGGCCGATTTATAATTTATTATGATGATGGATACATCCATTAACAGGTAAAAATATTTAGTGTTTATTGTTGGTTGCGGTTACTATATTTTATAATATCGAAGCTGATGCATACAGACGTTTTCATTGAAATATTAAATGCTTGAATAGCTTAACTTGTATTTACTATTTTTGAGTATGCAATGATGTTTACAAAAGGTGAAAATAAAATGCCTTGTTTTCCGGTTAATATGATGACCTTATTCAAAAATTTTGCAAGCAGATTCATAAGATCCGATTGATAATTTGTATCCCAATAACCGGCAGTAAAATCCATACTGTAGCCCGCCTCACTAATAATGGCATTGTATTCGTTGTTTGCCAGTAAATGTTCGCACCAATATCCAAAAGTACAGATGCAGGTATTGCTTCGTAAAAATTTTACCGGGATAACTTGTTTATTATTTTTATAATCTTCTACAGCATCCGTAAAATCTTTTTTTGCTTTTCCCCTGGTTAAATCTGCGAGCTCCTGTGTTTGCTTGTCAGTAATAGCCAGCCATATTTTTTGCAGTTCTTTTATTCGCAGTGGCCGGTATTGTTTTTTTTCAATTTTTTTGTGCAGCAAATAATGTTTCAGGCGCATTGCCGGATTGTGAAAATTGGCTGAAGTTGTTGAAAAAATTACTGCTACAGGATTGTGGCGCAGCAACTCCCCATAAAAAAAATCGAGACTGTAAATATGCTCAATTACATTTCTGGATGCGATGATATCGAACAAAAAACTTTTTTCCGCTGCGTATTTTGTAACGGCGTCTATATCGCCCGTAACAAATCCGTCTATTTTAATTTTTAGTGCTTTACTAATAGTGATAGCTGCGTCTTTCCAGTCTGGTAAATAATCATTGTAAACTACTGTTTTAAAACCCATCATACCAGCCAGTAAATAAAGCGTGCCCAGTCCTGCGCCGTAATCTGCAATGTTTATTTGTGCTACGCCTTTACCAGTTTTTTTTACAGCCTGGTAAATAATATGTGCACTATTTTCAATTGAAAAATGCAGGCGTTTGCCCAGGTGATATTGAATAAAATAATCCTTAAAATGATTGTCAATTACAAGGCTTGCTGCATCAAAATTTTGCAAAAGCGTAAACAACTCTGCAGCTTTCTGATTAACAGCGATGGCCAGTACATCATCGCCTTTTAGTAAAATAAAATCAGGTTGCTTACCAGCCATTATTGCTCAATTTGCTTATTGCGTTGATTAAACGAGTACACGGCATACACTATTAATAAAATAACAAGCAGCCAGGTAGCCACTAAAGAAATGGTATAACTTGTTTTATATACTTTAGGTTCAAATTTAAAATCAATACTATGCTTACCAGCGGGTACCAGCAACGCTCTCAACACATAATTTGCTTTTGCAACAGGTGTTAATTTTCCATCAATATAAGCGTTCCAGTCTTTATAAAATATTTCGCTGAAAACTGCTACCTGAGCCGCATTGCTGTTGCTTTCATATTTAATAGCCATATTTTCAAAGGCTGTTTGTTTAATACTGGCAGTACTGTCTGCCGGCCCATAACCACTGATAATATTTTTATACGTTTCGTCAATTACGGCCGTGTCTTTAGGGTTAAAATTATCCAGTGCCTTCATTTCTTCCACCGGGCCATTAACAAATTTTACACCTTTTACAAACCAGCAGTTACCCAAGGCCTGCATGTTAACCTGGGCAATCGTATTATCGCCTTTTTGATTGGGCTGAATGATGTATTTTGTATTGAGCATATTCAGCACCGAAAAGTTTGGCTGGCCACTTAACTGGTAGGTAATGAGGTCATCGTAAATACCCAATTTTGCAGGATGGTATCCTCCAATAGAATTATGGTAATAAGATGTTTTAGCTTCCTGGAAAGGATCACCGCCTGCTACATTAAACACCCTGAAGTTGGGGTCTCTGTCCTTAAGAATTAACTTATCAGCATCGCTTTCGGGAAACTCACTGGCGTGATATTTTTCTGCATTATCAAAACTTTTTTCATTGATGTAATGGGCGTCAAACGGAAGAAGATCCAGTACAGTAAGCAATGGAAGACCAATTAAAACAATCAACGAATTGATCTTTTTATAAACAAAAAGACCAATGAGTAAAATAGTAAGCGCAACAAACAACAGCGAGTGCAAAATATCATTGCCTAAAAAGCTTTGCCTGTCCTTGCGTAAAGCAGTTACAACTGCACGTGCTACTTTAGTATCGCCTTTGCTTTGTTGTAAAAAATTCTCATACACCCGGTTGTCCACCAGCAGTTCAAATTTTTGATTGATTGCCTGCATTTTTCCGTTTGTTGTACTATCCGGCATTGCAAAGGCAGCATTTACTGCAGCAGTTCTTTCTTTATTCTCTTTACTGTAGTCAAGGGTAAAATATAGCAAACCAGCAATCACAAAAATGCCGGCAATTGTAAAAATACTTAGCCTTAATTTTTTAAGTGTTTGCGGATCATCGTTGTCCAGTATTTTTTGTGTAGTAAGTACCGCCAGAATTGGAAATAAAATCTGCGGAATTACAAGTGCCATTTCAGGCGTGCGAAATTTATTATAGATAGGTAAATAGTCGAATAAAAAGTTGTTGATCAGCGGCATATTTTTACCCATCGCCATAATGATGCCGACGATGCTTGCGGTAAAAATCCACCATTTATGTTTGTTGTCCAGCAAAAACATTCCTAAAATAAACAGAAAGCAAATTGATGCACCGAGGTAATTAGAGCCCGTTGTAAAAGGTTTGTCGCCCCAGTAAATACTACCCGAAAGGTTGGAGGCAATGTTGCCGGCCTGATCTTCCGGCACGTTCAATTTTTCCTGCAAATAAGTGCTTACGTTGGAGGTTTCTGATAGTTTTGGAAAAATACTATACTCTTCGTCCCGCTGGCTAAAATGGCTGCCATAGCCCGTTATACCAGGAAACAATAAACTCAAAGATTCCATTCTGCCGTAGCTCCATTGAAATGCATACTCTCTTGAAAGGCCCGTGGTTTTATTCTTGTCAGTACCAGTTGTTTTGCCTCCGGCTTTGCCATCCATCACCAGTACCCCGCCACGCTTGGAGTACTGGGCATAATCCACCACCGGCAATAATAAAATAGCATTGATCATGGCGCCAATTACGGCTGCACCCAGGGCTAAGGAAACGGCTTTTAGCAGATGTGCTGACTCTTTTGCCTTTATCCATTTTACCGCAAAAAAAATGGTCATGATTGCAATGATGATCAGCGTATAATAGCTAATCTGCTGATGGTTTTGCATCAAATGCAGGGTGGCAAATAGCGCCGTAAATATAAATCCGCTGATGTACCTTTTGTTGAATAATAAAATAATTCCTCCCAGTAATGCAGGTGCATAAGCCAAAGCAAGCAGTTCTGTATCATGCCCTGCAGCAGCGAGAATTGGGCTAAAAGTACTGTAAGCAAAAGCCAGGCTACCCAGTATGGCTACATACGGCCGTATGCGCAGGCACATACATAAAATATAAAAACAAATACAACTTAAAAAGAAAAAATTAAGCGGTTTGGGTAACCAAAATTGGAAAGCCTTGTCAACATAGTAAAACGGAGACCAAAAGCCTTCGTAGATAATATTGTAAGCGGGCATTCCACCAAACATGCTTGTAACCCATAAAGGATAAGTACCATGCGCTTCTTTATACAGCACACTTTGGTGTTTCATGGCATCGGCCTGGGTAAAATCGCTTTGCTGCATTACCACACCCTGTTCAAGAGCAGGTTTACAAAAAATTACGGCAACCAATAAAAACACCACAATGGCTATAACATGCGGCAAAATCTTTTTTACATTAATATTCTTCATGAAGCGATTTGATTATGAGGCAGCAAAGTAACTTAAAATATCGTAAGCAAAAAAGCGGCACTTTTAGATGCCGCTTTTTGTAGTGTTTTTATGATAGAAGCTAACAGGCAAAAGCCGAAGGCAACTTATAACTCATCACTTATACCTCATAACTATTACTGTCCGTTTACGCCCTGCTGACTGTTTTGTAAATTTTCCATTTCTCCCTTTAAATTTTTACGTTTAAAAAGACTTGCATCTATTTTACCAAAACGCCAGTTAAAGTTTAACCGCAGTACCTGCGGATCTCTGCGGCGATCGTACTCCTGAACAAAATAGGCAGACTCTGAGTGGGTGCTATTGAGCCTTGTTCTAAAAATATCACTGAACTGAAGGGTTAATGATGCAGCATTATTTTTTAAAAAATCTTTTCTTATCGCAATATCTGCGCCATACAACGGTTTGATATAACCCTGTGCCGAAGGCAGATTGCCCCCACCAAACATAGGGCCACCGCCACGTCCGCCAACGCCTCCTCCATTTGGGGACACCAGTGTTTTTGCCTGATAGTCGCCACTCAATTGTATAGAATAATTTTTGGGTAATTTAAAATTGTTATTCAGTTTTCCAAACCAGCTAAACTGGTTGCTGTTGATACCACCTGTAATATTGCCTGCCCTGATAACCGCATTAAAGAAATTCACATTTCCCGTCAGGTCCCACCATTTGGCTATTTTATCTTTACTGGTCAGTTCAATACCATAACTATAACTTCTGGAAGCGTTGGCATAGGAACTAATGATGATACTGTCAACCTTTGCAGGATTGGGGTTAATGTCCCTGAATAAGTTACGGGTTATCAGGTTATCAGTGTTTTTGTAATAGATGCTTGTTAAAAAATTATGACCATTGCTGATTTGATTCTGGTAAGACAATTCAAACAAATTGGTAAATTCGGGAACGAGGCCAGGATTGCCTTTAGTAATGTTAAGCGAATCGGTGTAATCAATAAATGGTATTAATTGAAAAAAATTAGGCCGGTTTATTTTGCGGGAATAGTTCACCTGCAAATCTTCTTTTGCACTTAATTTATAAGTAGCAAAAGCACTGGGAAATAAACTAAACGGATATTGATTGGAAAATTTTTTACCCGACGTAACCAGCGTACCGTCGTATTTTGAACTTTCTTCCCTTAATCCAACGTTGTAACTAAATTTATTTATCTGCTGGGAAAATGTGGCGTAAGCTGCCAGCACACGATCTGTAAACTGGTAGCGGTTGTTTAACAAAGGCAACGAAATAAAGTCTCCCGCAGCATCTTTTACAAAATTATCATTAAAGCTTGAAAAATTTCTGATGGCAATTCTTGCACCCGTTTCTATTTTTATTTTTGCTGTCAACGGATCAGAAAAATCTGTTTGAGCGGTAAAGAATTTGCTGGTGCCACCACCTGAAGAACGCTGATACTGCAGTGGCGATTTTGGGCTGGTATTGGTGAAAAAATATTGCGTGGCAAAATCATTCAGATTGTCATTTTTACTATAGTTGTAATTAATATCCGCACTGATATCTTTATTGGCCCTGGCAAAATTGTGTTTAAAACTTAATGTGCTTCCGTAGTTTTGAAAATTGTTGGTACTCTTGCTGCTCCTGTTGCCGTAATCAGCATTTGTATAAGATACATAATCTGTATCCCGGACGATATTAATTAAATCATTGTTTTTAAATTGTCCCCTCGCCATGCTGCCCGAAAGGGAAATCGTATTTCTGTTATCTACCAGATAGTCCATCCCCAAACGGCCAAATCCAAACACACCTCTGCCCACCGAACCATTGGTTTGGGTAAGATAAGCCGTAGTATCTTTTATAAAATCTTTACGGGAAGTAGTTACCGTGCTGATACTTTTTCTAAAACCTACCTGTGCATTGGCAAATACATTTATTTTACCCTGCTTCACATTAACATCTCCACCAAAACCAGGCTTACCGCAACTATCAATACTTGCCCGTATATTGCCATTGTAACCTGTTTTGCGGTTCTTTTTTAAAACAATATTTAATATACCCGACCCTCCGCCAGAAGCATCAAATTTTGCAGAAGGGTTGGTGATTATTTCCACCGTTGAAATGGCATCAGCAGGTATCTGTTTAAGCGTCATGGTAGTCGGGCGGCCGAATACAAATATTTATGGTGCGGCATTGCGCAGTGTAACGTTGCCATCAATATCAACATTTACGCTGGGTACATTTTTCATTACGTCCACCGCGGTACCGCCCACGCTGGTGATATTTTTTTCTACATTAAAAATTTTACGGTCAATGCTCATCGTTAGCAATCCTCTTGATGCATTTAATGTTACATTTTATATTCAACATAGTTTTTTAATTGTTGGTTGAGATCACAACAAAATGCTTCCTTACATGTTTATAAAAAAAAGGAGTTGATGAAGGGTAACAGCTTCAGCAAGGTTATTGTTTGGGTATCTGGCTCACTTCATTAAAAGGGCCACTACTACCTGGATAATTCCAATAAGTAAGCCAAAAAAGCCTCCGATAAATTCAAGGAATTTAAACTCTTTTTTAGTGATCTGATTTAAAATGTCTTCTAATTTTTCAAAAGAAAAAGCGGCTACTTTTTCGGTCACGATTTTTTCGAGATCAAGGTCTTCTTCCAGCTTAATCATGTAACTTTTCATTAGCACTGGAAAAAGAGTTTCCAGTTCAAGCAAAAAAGCATCTTTTAATTGTAGTATGGTTTTTTCGCCTATCAACATGGACAGCATAGGAAAAACTTCCAGTAGTTTAACACGCAAAAAATGATCAATATGGTGCTCAATATCCGGCCTCAGTTTTTGCAGATTTTCCGGGTTAGTTACTTTTTGTTCTATTTCCTCAAAAGATAATAATTCTTTTCCCACAACCTGCCCCAGTTTTTCCGCAATCAGTCGTTGGTTTTTGGGAAAGATGCCCTGGATGGTTAAGCCTAATATTTTTATTGGCCTTCGCGGATGAAAAAGCATTTTGATTGCAATCCAGGTAGTAACCCAGCCTGTAAATGTTGAAAGTAAAATGGTAATAATATTTCCGATCCAGTTCATAACTTAATTTAGAGGTGTAAAGAAACACAATAAAAAATCAACGGCCTTTATAATGTGAAAGTTTAATAGGATTTATATGCCTGAAAGATAATATCAGTACGCATTTAGAAAGGTAAACTGATAAAATAAATGTAACCAGCTAAATAAAATTTCCTGATTTTTTAAATGTAATTTTGAAGGAGCAGCCTTTTTTACTATTTTTGCCATCCAATAAAAAAACGGTAGTCGTAGCTCAGTTGGTTAGAGCATCAGATTGTGATTCTGAGGGTCGGGGGTTCGAGCCCCCTCGATTACCCAAGTTTTTTAAATTACAAATCCTGCTGAAAAAGTGGGATTTGTAATTATTATTTCTTTCTTCGTGCGGTTAAATATCCCGCTGTTAAATACAAATACTTATAATCTTAAGGCATATTATTTTAAAGCCTGTTTAAACCGAATCTGCCATTTAACTTGTTCCAGCTGTCCTTCAAAACTTAACTTCAGAGCATTACCTACCATTTCTTTTTTTACCTGAATTATTTTATTTTTACCAGCAGTTACTGTCAACTTTGCAATATCAAATCCATCGGGCACATAAATAAAAAGATCATAAGTATCGCCGGGAATGGTTGCAGATAAGCCCTCCAATGTTTTTTTTGCTTCATTCCACTGCAAACTGAGGATGGAAAAAGCGCCCGTAATGTGCCTTGAGTTTCCGATCAGCTGAGGCCTGCCGAGCAGAGGGTGTAATTGCAAAACTTTTGTATCATGCGCTTCAGTAATTAGCTCCAGACTGTCGCGAAAAATTCCTAATAGTTCCTGCTTCCAAAAGTCAAAAGCAATATAATCTATGCCGGAGCCAAGTCCCAGTTTATCCGCAAATGAAATTTTTCTTGTGGCTTTTTCGCTTCGCCAATTGGTGAACGCCACTACATCGTAGATGCCAGATGGAGCATTTACTTTCAGATTCAGTATTTCAGGATAATTATGAATATAATTATCCGGTGTTCTGTGTTTAAAATATTCCCACGGCGTGTTTGCGCTCATGTCGGAGCCGCGGCTAAATAAATCGACAGGTAAAACAGGCATTGTTGGCATAGACATTTTTAACAGCCTGGCCCGTTCGTTTGGCAATGCCGGCATGATGCTCGTGAGCGGATATACAACTCCGGTTAACGATACAAAAGACACCAGTGTTCGTGCCTCTGCCATAGAAACACCAAATCCTTTTAACGAATCTTCACTTGTTTCTGCTGTGTAAATATACCGGGCCGGCATTTTCTTTTTAGCTTCTGCCAAACTGGTAAAAGGTGATATATCAATTCCTTCACCGGGCATAACATACACCGCAATGTGATTTAAAAATGCATTGGCGTTGATAGCGTTAAACAATGCATAAGATCCCAGCCAGGTATTGTAGACATCAGCTCCGTTAAAATAAGAATTAAAAAAACCGATGCCGTTTAAAGGTGTTCCCGCAGGGCAGCCTTCCAAAAATGTTTTGGTTCCAATAACATCCCGGATTAACTGTAACCTGTTACGGTATGATACCACCGGATCAATTGTTGTATCAAAAAGTTTTGTTTTATCTACCAAAGGCGCATACCTGGAAAGGGCAAATTCACCATCAAATTTAAAATACTCAAATCCCCAGCCTTTTAATGTGGCAAATAGTTTGCGCAACCATTGCTGAACGCCGGGATGAGTGAAATCCAGGGTTGGGGTATCGTAATCATAGATCAGGTTACCGGATTTGTCACGCAGATACCATTCAGGATGTGTGGTAACTGCTCCCGCATAAGAGTTGGGCACAAGCCACAAACCAGGATGCAAGCCTTTTGATTTAATATAGTCTGCCATCCATTTTGGCCCTTTTGGAAACAGTCCACGTTTATCCCAGTTTTCTATCCAGGTATGTTGCAGACTGTCTTTGCCATTATCATAGCCGTCATCAATTTGCACATACTTAAATCCATACGGTTTCAGATTGGCAGCAAGCCAGTCCGTATTGCGAACAATATCTTTTTCCCTTGTATCGCGGTAGTAAGAAGTCCAACTGCCCCAAACTACCGGTGCCACAGGAAACTCCGAATCATCAAAGCGGGAATAAAAAGGAAGCCCCAGTGTGTGCGTATAATAATTGGGAAGTAAACGTATGACAGTATTTTTTGCAACATCAATTTTTACATCAAGCATATCCGGTTGTTTCGGGTTTCGCTGCAGCAGCGAATTGTCTGAAAAAACAATGGCAATGTCATGTGTACGGTCAAACAGACTATGGATGTTGGCTGATGAGACTTGCCCGAGCGCAAAGGTCATTACTTCGGGATTTTTAGAGGCAAGATAAGAAGGTGTTCTTGTTTCAGTTCCCTGAAAATTTTCAACAACTTCGTTGGTACCAGCCCATGTAACGGGCATACCTTTGGTATCAATAACATTGGCTACTATGCGGTCATTACTGGCAGGCGCTTCTGCAGTAAGTACGAGCTTTGCCGAAGACGATGACACGGTTAGGCTTTGTTCGTTCAAATTAAAAAGTATAGCGCAGGCGGGTTGAGTTACTTTTATAGCAAGTTGCTGTTGACTTATCTTTTCAGCCATCCAGCCATTTAGTGAAACCAACTGCTGGTTATTTTCAATATTGAGCCGCATATGTTGCAATAGTATACCCAGACTGTCATAGCTTATGTCGATAGTCGCTTTTGTTGCATCTGCAGTTATTGTCCAGCCTGCGTATGCAATTATAACAGGGTTTGATAAAGGTTGCATACTAACCGGAATTGCTGCTGGCACTTGTGCCTTACTTTGGCTGATGCAAAATAATATGCATGGAAAAATAATATAAAATGCAAAAACTAAGGTGTATTTTTTTTTCATTATTATTATAATTTACCGGTATTTTTTCCCCGCCAAAAGATAAGCTGCAAACATCCTGCAGCTGAAAAATCTTTGATAAAAAAAATTTTTTTACGCGGTTACTTTTTTTTATTACTTTAAATATAGACTTAGAAGAGTTTAGTAAAATTGAGCAAACGTTTGCGCCATCCTGCTTTCAATAATAGATTTATGAAGCGTTGTTTTAAAAGGAAATTTGATGTCTTTAAAATGCTGCTCATTTATCTTTTTGATAAACGAAAAACTTCACAAAAAAAAGCATCATGCAGCTTATTGTCCAAGACAGTAAAGGAGCGTTTGTTGAACAATTTCATTTATAGGTACACATTTTATCCAGCTCGTAATTGTCTCTATTTTACTATATGATAATTTTGCAATAGCGGTTCCTGTATCCTGTTAATCTTATAGTCATTTATTTTTGAACCCAACCTGGCATTATCAAAATTTTGTGTTGCTATAAATTTGCGTCTTGCAGGTGCACAACAGTTTTAGACCGTTCCATTACCGGTATTTTCAAACTTCGAGCAGACATTATAGTCATCTGCGTAGATATGTTCTTTATACTTGCCCAGCATGTTTTTTTACGTACAAACAGCACTTGTATATTTTTACAATCAGCCTGCATTTAAATTCCATATTTGTCTAACCTTCTGTAAAGCGATGCCCTTGTTAAACCCAGCTCCCTGGCGGTTTCTGTAATGTTGCCATTAAATTTTTGCAGGGCTTTTTTTATCAGCAGTACTTCCATTTCTTCTAATTGTAAAGTTTCTATAACAGGCGCACCTTCATTAGCCAGCCGGAAGCCTTTAAAATCTTCCGGTTGCAAAGTATCGCTTTGCGAAAGTATTACCGCCCGTTCAATGGCATGCTGCAGTTCCCGCACATTGCCCGGCCACTGATGTTTTTGCAATTGCTTTACAACGCTGGTATTTAGCGAGGCCACGGTTCGATTGTATTTTTTTGCATATACATGTACAAAATAATCTGCCAGTAAAGGGATATCTTCCTTACGTTCTCGCAATGGTGGTAATTGAATTTCGATGGTGTTAATGCGGTACAATAAATCCTGTCTGAAATGCTGATCCATTACCATTTTATGCACCGCTTTATTGGTGGCGCACACCAGCCTTACATCTATTGATTTTACTTTGTTGCTACCCACTTTGGTGATGGTTCGGTTTTGTAAAACGGTTAATAATTTGGCCTGCATGGGGAGGGAGATATTACCGATCTCGTCTAAAAAAATAGTGCCACCATTCGCTTCTTCCAGTTTGCCGGTACGGTCTTCTCTGGCATCGGTAAATGCACCTTTTATATGGCCGAATAATTCACTTTCAAATAGCGATTCGGAGATAGCACCCAAATCAACGGTTACAAAAGCTTTGTCTTTTCTTTTTGATTGCTGATGAATATTTTTTGCCACCAGGTCTTTACCAGTACCATTTTCACCCAATATTAAAATATTGGCATCTGTAGCAGCTACCCTTTCAATGGTAGTTAAAATTTGCTGAATTGCTTCGCTGTTGCCAATAAAAGGATGTTCTGATAAAGGAGAAATATTTCTGTGATTTTTATGGTCGGTAACTCTTATTTTGGAAGCCCTTTTTTCCTGGGCAGCTTCCATAGCCGTTGTTAAAGCGGCCACCAATTTATCATTTTGCCAGGGCTTTAAAACAAAATCCTTTGCACCCGTTTTGATGGCCCGTACCGCCATCTCAACATCTCCGTAAGCGGTAAACAACACTACAGAAACCGATGGGTCAAGATCCAGTATTTTATCAAGCCATTCAAAGCCTTCTTTACCGCTGCTGAGGTCACGGGTAAAATTCATATCCAGCAATATCACATCGTAGCCAACACTGTTTATCCAATACGGTATGCGCAATGGATTTTTCTCTGTGTCTACCTGTTTAAAATGCCGTTTTAGTAACAGGTTGGCGGCGCTCAGTACACCTGCATCATCGTCTACTATTAATATTTTTCCTTCAATGGCTGGGATCATGTTACTCAATTATTTTAGTGGGTAGCTGTTACTTTTCAAAAGTATTAACACCGCTCTAAAAGTATTACAAAAATTTTCCTCCGCCCTAACTATTTGCACCTGTTCGCTGCTGTACAGTAAGGTGTTCAAAACCGGACACTTTATGTAACCGTAAAATGTGTAACCTTTACGCAGCACAGCTTTGATTGTTTGGCATATCAATTGGCCCAAGTGAATCAATAAATAATTAAAACAGCAATGGATAAAAAAATAGAAAAGAAATTCTGGAATAGCAAGCGGATTATTTGGATTATTGGGAGCACTTTGGTAGTGAGTTTACTGGTGTACCAGTTAATTTTTGCAGATAAAAGATCAAGTTTAAATGTTGATAAGGAAAAGATAACTGTATCGGAGGTAACCCAGGGTATTTTTGATGAATTTATTGTAGTGAGCGGGGTTGTACAACCCATTAAAACATATCGCATTGATGCCATTGAAGGCGGTTATGTAAAAGAAAAAGTAATTGAAGGTGGTACCACAGTTAAAGCGGGAGATGTGATTTTAAAACTGGATAATAACCGCCTGCAGATGGAATTTGTTCAGCAGGAAACAGAGATCAACCGCCTGATAAATGATTTGCAAAACACCCGGTTAAAATTAAAGACAGATAAATTTGGATTGCAGCGAACCATGAACGATGTGGATTATCAACTATCGCAGGCAAAAGATTACAATGACCGCAATGAAAAATTGTTTAAAGACAAAGTGATAAGCGAACTGGAATATTTGAAAACAAAACGGGATTATGAAAAATTAAAAAATCAGCAAGGTATTGAAGTACAATCCCAGAATTACCAGAACGACAATTCAAAACTGCAGGTAGTGCAATTGGAAAGTACACTGCAACATTCACAAAAAAATCTGCAACTGATGAAAGAAAACCTGAATAACCTGGTAGTAAAGGCACCTGTTGGCGGACTGTTGTCTTCCATTGAAGCAGAAGTAGGCAGCAGCATTGTTGCCGGCCAAAACATCGGGCAGATAGATGACCTGAACGGTTTTAAAATGCGGGCCGGTGTGGATGAACATTATATCAGCCGGATTTTTGTTGGTCTGAAAGCTACCATGGAGTTTAGTAATCAAAATTATGAACTGGTAATTTCCAAAGTGTATCCCGAAGTGAAGGCTGGCAGGTTTGAAGTAGACATGACTTTTGCTGCAAAAAACCCCGATGGTATCCGTCGCGGCCAGTCCGCTTCCATCCGCATGGAACTGGGTAAATCAGCAAAAGCAATCCTGATTCCGGTGGGAGGTTTCTTTTCTGAAACCGGTGGTAACTGGGTGTATGTGATGGATGCCAGCGGTAAGAAAGCAGTGAAGCGCAACATCACGCTGGGGCGCCGTAACCCCGAATATTTTGAAGTACTGGATGGAGTAAAACCCGGCGAAAAAGTAATTACCAGCAGCTATGAAAATTACGGCAAAAATGAAGTACTGCAATTTTAACAATGCAAAAAAAAATGACCGGTGAGGATACTGGCCATAGTTCGGGCCCAGGTTGGAGTAAACCAACCGCACTATTAAAAACAATATTTTTTATTCATTGTAAAAATAATGATCATGAAAAAATACTTGCTTTTGTCTGCACTGTTAACGTTGGTATCTGTAGGAGCAGCTACCAAATGCGCTGATAAAACAGAGCAATCTAAATGCCGCAATAAACAGCAGCAGCCAGCCTCTGGTGTTTATTATGAAAACTACCATCTTGTATTAATTAAATATTTCTATTAACATATATTCACTTAAAAAGGATCAGCAAAAAAATAACCAATATGATTCAGATTAAAGAACTGCAAAAATTATTTGCAACCGAAGAAGTAGAAACCACCGCACTTAACGGCATCAACCTCGAAATAAAGGAAGGTGAATTTGTTGCCATCATGGGGCCCAGCGGGTGTGGTAAATCAACGTTGTTAAACATTGTTGGTTTGTTGGATAATCCTTCAGGCGGGGAATATAATTTTTTTGGTACCGAAGTAGCAAAAATGACGGAACGCAAAAGGGCACAATTGCGCAAAGGCAATATCGGCTTCGTTTTTCAGAGTTTTAATTTGATTGATGAACTGACTGTTTTTGAAAATGTGGAACTGCCGTTGATCTACATGAACATTCCGGTAAAAGAACGAAAAACAAAAGTAGAAGCGGTGCTGGAACGGATGAGCATTATGCACCGCCGTAATCATTTTCCACAGCAATTAAGTGGTGGACAACAACAGCGTGTAGCCATAGCAAGAGCAGTGGTAGCGAGACCAAAATTAATTCTGGCAGATGAGCCTACCGGAAACCTCGACAGTAAAAATGGCGAGGAAGTAATGAAATTATTACAAGAATTAAATGAAGAAGGTACTACTATCATCATGGTTACGCACAGTCCTTATGACGCAGGATTTTCTCACCGCATTGTGAATTTGTTTGATGGGAAAGTGGTAACAGAAAATTTTCATGTATAACTAGTCGCTTGTTAGGTAACGCATATTAAAAAGTATTTATAAAATTAAAGGCATTTAAAATGGGAATATTTCTAAAAGAATGTAGTACTAGCAAATCATTATCGCCGGTAATGATACAGGAAGCTTGTGCTGCTATGGCTAATTCGAGAAACTTGTTGTCTTTCTTGTCTTTGCATTCATCAATTGATATTTCAGGGGAGAAAAACACAGCATTTGCTTCTAAAATATTTACAATAACCAATCGTTCATTATTATCAGAGAAGTATTTATCCAGCTTTTTCCTGAATATTACATCAAGTAATTCATCCTGTGTATTGGGTGCAATAGCTATTTTACCTAAATTCATTGCTTTTTCTAAAGCTTTTCTACTTGTAGAGGTAGGTATTAGTGAGGCACTAATTAAGTTATTGGTATCAATTACAAAAAAGTTATTCATCTTCATTAAGGATTTCATTCAGAATTTCTTCTGTAAGTCCACGCTGGCGCATTGTTTCTCCAACTTCATCCAAAAACTCTATAAAGTTTTCTTTAGAATCAGCCATCAGTTTTTTTGCCAGCCGTATTTCTATTTCCTGAGATATTTCTTCTCTGCGTTTACGGGAAGAAGTACGCCATCTTTTAGCCGTAGCATCACCAACTTCAATAATAATACGTTCCATTTTAATAAGATTTATTATGTAGATCAAATTTACAAAAATTAATCCTTTAAAGATTATACAATGTTTAAAAACTATTTAAAAATTGCCTGGCGAAATCTTGGTAAAAACAAGGGTTGAATTAATTCTGGCAGATGAGCCTACCGGTAACCTCGACAGTAAAAATGGCGAGGAAGTAATGAAATTATTACAAGAATTAAATGAAGAAGGTACCACCATCATCATGGTAACGCACAGTCCTTATGACGCAGGATTTTCTCACCGCATTGTCAATTTGTTTGATGGGAGGGTGGTAACAGAAAATTTTCATGTATAAGTATTTATAACAACAATTGATCAAATAATTATTTCAATAAAAAATTATCATTCAGATCATGTTTAAAAACTATCTCAAAATTGCCTGGCGCAATCTTAAAAAACACAAAGCCTACACGGCCATTAACCTTGTTGGTTTGATAGTAGCATTCAGCAGCAGTATCCTTGTTTTTCTGGCTGCTTATTTTGATCTTTCGTATGATGGCTTTCACATCAACGGTAAAGATATTTACCGCACCCTTAATAAGGTGCAAACTGCTGAAGGGGTAAGATATGGCAGCTCCATGGCCTATCCGCTGGCACCCACATTAAAAAAGGAATTCTCGGAAGTAAAGTATGCTGCAAGGCTTAAATACGGCAGCGGTGCCATCCGCTACAATGGCAAAGATTATAACAAATTTATCCGGACTACCGACCCTGATTTTTTAAAAATGTTTTCTTTCCCGATGGTGTCGGGCAACGCAGACAATGCCCTGAATGACCTCAGCAATATTGTTATCAGCCAGTACATGGCGAAAACCATTTTTGGGGCAGAAGACCCGATGAACAAAACAGTACAGGTAAAGCTAAACAATACATGGACCAATTTTATTGTAACTGGCGTTATCAGTGATTTTCCGGATAATTCTTCCATTAATTACGATGGGCTTATCCGTATAGAAAATACAGGCGATTATGTTCAAAATAAAAACGAATGGAATAACCAGCAACACAACGTATTTATACAACTGGCAGACAATGTAAGCCAGGCCCAGTTTGAAAAAAGGGTACAGTCTTTTTTAACTAAAAACAATCCACTTAGCCCGGAAGACATCAAAAAATTAAATGTTAAACCTGATAAATTTGGCAACTATGCCACTTTGGTATTAACACCTTTAAAAGATGTTCATTTTTTTGATAACAGCACCGGCGGAACTAAAAAAACTTATGTGTACACGTTATTTTTGCTGGCATTTTTTATCATGCTCATTGCCAGTATTAATTTTATCAACCTGTCCATTGCCCGTTCTTTTACCAGGGCAAAAGAAGTGGGTGTGCGTAAATCTATCGGTGCCAATAAACGTCAACTATTTTTGCAGATATGGGGAGAATCCCTACTGATCTGCGCCATTGCTTTTATCATTGGTTTGCTGATTGCGTATCTTTTACTGCCATCTTTCCGCACCTTGTTCAATACATTGTTACCATTTTCATTTATAGTACAACCGGTTACTTTGCTTTGCATACTGGGCTGTTTCCTGCTGGTGTCGCTTGTATCCGGTGGCTATCCTGCGCTAGTAATGTCTGGCTTTAATACCATTGAAATTTTAAAAGGAAAACTAACACTGAAAAAACGTGGTGGCCTTCGTAATGGGTTAATTGTCATACAATTCTCCATCGCCATTTTACTGATCTGCAGCACCGTTATTGTTTTGCAGCAATTGAATTATTTGCGTAAGATGCCGTTGGGGTATGATAAGCAGCAGGTGATCAGCGTACCCATTAGCAGCAGTGTTGAAGGGGGAAAATTTATTGAAAAAATGCGCAACCAGTTTTTAATGGATCCTACTGTAGTGGCCATTTCCGGTACCAGTATAAATATTGGGGATGGTTTGGACAATAGCAGCAACAGACAGAGTTATGGTTTTGATTATGGCGATAAAGCCATTCGAACTGACTGGGTCTTCGTGGATTATGGTTACCTGAAAACACTGGATATGAAATTGCTAGCAGGCAGGGATTTCGATAAAGCTTTTGCTACAGACTCTGCTACATCGGTCATCATCAACGAAAGCATGGCAAAACAAATGGGTGATAAAGAGGTGGTGGGTAAATTTTTATGGCCTGATACGTCGAAGCCAAAGTTGCAGGTAGTGGGCGTTATTCCTGATTTTCATTTGTACTCCCTGCACGAAAAAGTAGATCCGCTCACCATGCAGATTGGTCACAGTACATCCATGAGCTATGCTTTACTGCGCCTGAAGCCAGGCAATATGGTAAGCATGATGGATAAGGTGAAACAGTTTTGGAAAAGTGAGTTGCCTGATAAAGAATTCCAGGGTTCTTTCCTGGATGAAAATACAGAACGTTGGTTTAAAAAAGAGCAGCAACTATCCACCATCTATAGCATCGCTGCCGCCATCGCCATCATCATTAGCTGTATGGGCTTATTCGCCATTGCCTTGCTGATGATTGAGCAACGCATTAAAGAAATTGGTGTACGCAAATCATTGGGTGCAAGTGTGCAGTCGATCGTACAAATGCTCAGCAAAGATTTTATAAAACTGGTTTTGGTATCCATCGTAATTTCAACGCCCATTGCCTGGTACGCCATGAACAACTGGTTAAAAGATTTTGCTTACCACATCGATATCCAGTGGTGGGTATTTGTATTGACCGGTTTACTGGCCATCCTCATTGCCTTGCTAACGGTAAGCT
>NZ_JACMOO010000346.1 GCF_014377975.1 Ferruginibacter sp. | reverse complement strand
TATCAGCGTCTTTATAAGTAGCATCAGCCATTATAATTATATCGCCAGAAACAGCTTTGTTAATAGCTGATTGCAATTCGGCAACAGATTTTACTTCAATATTTTTTGCAAAAACGTTGGCAACGCTTAAAAAAAGCAAAAGCAATAAAACATTTAATTTTTTCATGTTAATAGTAAATGATTTTTTGGGTTAAAATGGTATTGGCAGTTATATTAATAAGCTGCAAATGATGTTCATTGAGATACCCTTGCATTCTTTCATTACTACAATGGAGGAGTCGCAACTTTTACATTGTTTACACTTTACTTTTTTAGATACTGGACGATTGAAATGATTTTTTTCTAAACGTTTCTGTTTCACCAAAGTCAATACAACCGCTACCTGGATAAAAATTTATACATCCTAGAACACAAATATAAAAATATTGATCGTCCAAATTTATGTATAGCATAGATCGCAACTTTTCCAAGGTTTTAAACTTTGGCAAAGTTTATCCGTTATATAAATTTTTATTTAGAAAATCATTTCTGAATTTACCGTTGGGATCATACTGTTTCACCAGCTCTTTAAAATCCGCCAGCTTTTCAATTCTTGATTGCAATACTGCGGGTGCCAAAGTAAACACTTTAGCCCAGTGGGGCCTTGCATTAAAGGGCGCCAGTTTCGCTTCTATCAATGGCAGTAAATTCATTACTGTTTCCGTTTCCTGTTTCCAGGTTGTATGCAGTGCCACGCAGGTTTTTTTATAACAAGGGCTCATCCACAAATTATCTGCCTGAATGGTACGAATTTCCGAAATAAATAAGTGTGGTGTTATTTTTTCATGCAGTGACTCCATCGCCATCATCGCTTCATAAGCATGTTCAACCGGAACAAAAAATTCGGCCTGTATTTCTTTGCCGGCACTCGGTTTAAAGCCCATTTTAAAATGGGGCATTCTTTCAAACCAGGGACCGGGCACTCCCATTTGTTCTGTGCAATTTATTGCATCCTCGTCTTCAATTGGGTGCATATTTTTTGTGGCAAGTTTTGCACCAAATAATTCCGCAGGTGGGGCAGCATCTCCTGCTGCTGACTTACTTTTTACCCACACTTCATTGATGTTTTTATTTTTCCAATCTGTAAAAAGGCTTACGCTGTAACCACTTGAAACAATGGCATCAAAATTTTTTTCCAGTTCACCCATTGGCAGATTCCGGTAAACATACTGCTTCATGTTAAAAGTGGGCAAAAGGTTGAGCGTTACTTTTGTAACAATACCTAAAGCGCCCAGTCCAACTACGGCACCTTCAAAATGCTCCCCATCTTTTTTTGATAAATTTATAATTTCACCCGCTGCATCTACAAATTCAATGGCTGCAACAGCTGTTGCAAGATTGCCGTTGCTTATGCCCGAACCATGGGTTGCTGTGGCGCAGGAACCGGCAATGGTAATATGTGGCAAGGATGCCAGGTTGTGTAATGCATACCCGTTTTGGTGAAGGTAAGGCGCAAGATCACCATACCGCATACCTGCTTCTACAGTAACGGTATGGGCCATTTTATTGAGCGATACCACTTTATTTAATTCCTGCAGCGACACCTGATTTTCTGTATTGTCGGCGATTGTATTGAATGAATGCCTTGAACCAAGCGCAGTAAGTTTGTTACACTTTTTCACCACTTCCCTTACCTCTGATATTGTTTTTGGATAATGCACATTGCCAGTACTGTACTCCAGATTACCTGCCCAGTTTTTTAAATGTGGTGCAGTTGCTTTAGGACTGCAGGCCATCAAACGGCTCAATACGGCAGCGCCTGCCAGCAAAGAAGTTGTTTTTAAAAAAGTTCTTTTTTTCATGATGGCTTTATTATGTTTCAAATCGTTGGTAACCCGTATCATTATTAGAGATTGGTTTTATTATTCCTTAAAAAAGGCAATTTAGCAACTTTGCCAAAGTTTTAAAGTTTGGCAAAGTTTACTAAATAACAGTTCAGCAAAAAAAGTGCTTTTATCAAAATAATTTTAACTGCATTGGAGCAAGTAAAATTGCCGGACGATTTTTAATTATCATTTTTTTATCTTCAGCCCGGATAATAAAAACCGGTGTCTGTTCTTCCCTGGAGGCAATCATTATTTGTATGCCATTGGCATGATCGCTGAATAATTGCTGTACCAGTTGTGGGTTGTTATTGTCTTTGGAAAGATGCGCCAGCAAAAGGTGCGTCATAAAAGATGGACGATGGGTAATAAATATTTCCAGCGCCTGTGCATTTGAAAGATGGCCATTGCCTCCGCGGATACGATTTTTTAAAAAGAGGGGATAACGCCCTTCTTCCAGCATCGCTTCATCATAATTGGCTTCTAAAAAAGCTGCATGACATTGACTGAAATGCGTGGTTACGTGATTACAGCAGGCTCCAATATCTGTAAATATTCCTACCGTAATCCCATTGCCCGAAATGATAAAACTGTGTGGATCGGCCGCATCATGTAATTTTGGAAATGCTGTTATAGAAAGATCTCCAATCCTTACGGGTTCATATCCGGTAAAATAATTTATCAGTTGTTTTTTAAAATGAAGACGTCCTCGCCGGGCAGTATCATTGGTGATGTAAACCGGCAGGGAATATTTTTCTGCGATAGATTCCGCACCTTTGATATGATCGGAATGCTCATGCGAAATAAAAATTGCTTTTACCTTGTTCATGGAAAGGTTCAGTAAACCCATGCGCTTTTCTGTTTCCCGGCAGGATATACCCGCATCCACCAGCACCGCTTCGGTATCGTTTGCCACATAATAGCAATTACCGTTACTGCCTGAATTTAAAGAGGTGATAAATAAAGCCATTTCAGGCACAAAGAAAATCATTTTTGGTGATAAATCTCTATTGAAAAAGATTCACTATTAAAAAATTAGCTGCCCCTTAAATCATCTGTTTTTTTTAATTTTTATCCAGGTTTATAAAACCGGCTGCCGATCCAAACCAGATAATATTTCATTCGATTACCTCAATAAGAATCCAGAAAATATATTATAATCTGCTACTGTAATTAAAAAAATATTGGGAGAATAAAAAAATCATATTCGCTAAATTTACTTAGCAAGCAATGAAAACAGTAAATTAAACAAATTCATCGCTGCAGCGTTAAATATTAAAAATACACATCATGCAAATTAAAACAGCTACCATCATTGGCTCATCAGGTATGACGGGCAGTTATCTTTTAAATGTTCTATCGCAGGACAAAAGCATTGAAACTATACGGCTGATTGTAAGACATCCTGTTCCAAAAAGAGCCGGCAATGTGGAGGTGAAGCTGGTTAACTTTGAGGATGCTCAAGCATTTAAAAACGCAGTGGCAGGAAGTGATGTGGTATTTTGTGCCATTGGTACCACGCAAAAAAATGTAAAAGGCGATAAAGACTTATACCGGAAAATTGATTACGATATACCGGTAAATGCAGCGCAGTATTGTAAAGAAACAGGCTGTGAAAAATTTATTGTTGTAAGCGCTGTTGGAGCCAGTAATAAAAGCAGTAATTTTTATTTGCGTCTCAAGGGCGAGATGGAAGATGCCGTGAAAGCCAGTGGTGTACAATCCATTCATATTATGCAACCATCCATGCTGCTGGGCCATAGAAATGAAAAAAGAACAGGTGAAGCCTTTTTTCAACGCCTGATAAAAGGGCTATCTTTTTTGTTGATTGGTGGCTTAAAAAAGTATACCGGTATTCCGGCAAAACAACTGGCACTGGCAATGGTTGCTGCTGCAAAAGAAAATAGCACCGGCATATTTACACACCAGTACAAAGAGATAATTCAACTTGTAAAATAAAAAATGGTTTGCTTTACGCAAACCATTTTAAAATACTTATGGCATAAAAGACGTTTTAATTATCGTTCTTTTTATAAAATTAGCGGGTGCCTTTATTTGCCATACCATTACCAGCTTTTGATTTTACTTTTGAACTTGCAGCCTCTGTTGAGTGGCCATTACTTTCGGAAGTTTTTCCCTTTTTATTTTGGGTATCACTTTTATTAGCTCCCAGGATTTTTTGGTCATTTGTTGCTGTACCCGATGCTTGTTTTTTCATAATTGAGATGTTTTAAATATAAAAATATTACTTGTAATAATGCCATAAATAATGTGCCATTTTAACCATATTTTATATAATGTTAATAACAAATTGTTTTGTGCAATTGTTACCCCCAAACTGCAGTTATTATAGAATAATTTTCTTAATAAAAAAGCCCCGCAACCTGGGTATTTGCGGAGCTTTTAAATAATATACTTTTCCGAAAAAAATCAATACTTAAATATCTTTCCCCCTGCCATCACTTGCTGGGTGGCCTCATTAAAAACAGCTTTTTGTCCAGTGTGTATTGCCGCGTTAGTCATGATGTTTGCGATGGAGTGTGCATATCCAGCTTCCACGGGTGCATTGGGTTGTTTACGGCTCAGTACGCAGTCCATCCAGTTACGCATGTGTGCAGTGGTAAGGGTATCTCCACCGGTATTGGCAGAGGCTACCACTGATATATTTTCTGTTACCAGGCTTGTTTCCGGCAACAGGTTGGGTTGCATATTCATCTCGTCGGCAAACCTCTTTTCAAGACCACCCCTGGAAGAAACTTTATTGGTGATCAAGTTCATTTCACCTCCATTGGAATAATACATTTCAGCCGGATTTTCGTCGCCATTGTGCATACGGCTGCTAAAGGTTACCTGGAACCCGGTGGTGGCGTCATTTAAAGGGCCGTAATCAAAAACAGCCGTGGTGGTGTCCCAATTTCTGCGGCCATCTTTCCATTGATAAATGCCCCCGTTGGCTACCACGCTTCTTGGATGCGGCAGGCCCGAAAACCAATGCACCGTATCAATCTGGTGGCTCATCCATTGCCCCGGCATACCGGATGAGTAAGGCCAGAACAAACGGAATTCCAGGTACTTTCTTGGATCCCATGCCTCAAAGGGCCGGTTGATTAAAAAGCGTTTCCAGTCCGTGTCTTCTTCTCTTATTTTTTGCACCAGCCCCGGTCTGCGCCAGCGGCCTGGCTGGTTTACATTCCAGGTAAGTTCTACCATGGTGATGGGCCCGAATTTTCCCTGCTGTATAAAATCGGCTGCGGCCTTGTAGTTAGACCCGCTGCGCCTTTGCGATCCTATCTGAACAATTTTTTTCATTTCTTTCACTGCTTTTAAAGTAGCGATGGCGTCATCCATTGTTTCAGCAAAAGGTTTTTCAGTATAAGTATCACAACCAGCTTTTACTGCTTCAATGGTATGGGTTGCATGCTGAAAATCTGCTGTACTTATAATTACTGCGTCTACCGATTTACTGGCATATAATGCTTCATTATTGACGAACTTTTTTATATCGTGTCCCATTTTTTGCTGCAGATAATTACCGCCTTCTTCCCGGCGCATTTTCCAAATGTCGGATACAGCAACAATGTCAAAATTAAGGTCTTTGTAATTGTTCATAAACGCAGGAAGTAAAGAACTTCTGAACCGGTCGCTAAAACCTACAATGCCTATTTGCACCCGATCGTTGGCACCTAAAATACGGGCATAACTTTTTGCACTAAATGCCAGCGAACCGATGTAAACACCGGCAGCGGCTTTGGTTGACTGTGTTATAAAATCTCTTCGTGTTGCCATTTTTTTATTTTTAGATGTTAGTAATAGTTGTTGGTTGTTCGTTGTTGGTAAAAGTTTTAGAATTGAACGTTCAATAAAAAGCAAAAAGTACAAGTTCCGACCCAAAGCCGGAATCACGATTTAACATCGGGAAGCTGTTATGCCTGTGAATATCCAGATTGCTTCTTAACCCGGACAAAAAAAATCCTTTACCCCCTACCGTAAGCCGTCTACATTTACTATTCAACCAGAGCCTTTTAAAGCAATATTCATAATGAATCTCAAATATTTTTAACGCGTCACTATTAATGCGAATCCCTAGTTACCTTACTACCCGACCCCCCTTTTAAAAAATCCATATCCGCACCAAGGTGTGCCTGTTCCACATGCGTTTGATACAAATGAACATAACCGCGGGGATGGATGGTTTCTGTTTGTATCCAGGCTAATCTCCTCACTGCTAATTCTTCTTCCGCAACAGCTAGTTGCAAAGTTCTGGCGTGTACATCCAGGTGAATGATATCCCCATTTTTTACCAGGCCCAGTACGCCACCTACGGCTGCTTCCGGAGATACATGGAGCACAACGGTTCCAAAGCCGGTGCCACTCATCCTTCCATCTGAAATACGCACCATATCCGTAACGCCCTGCTCTAACAGTTTTTTTGGCAAGGTCATATTACCCACTTCCGCCATACCCGGATAGCCTCTTGGCCCAACATTTTTTAATACCATAATACTGGTGGCATCAATGTCCAGCGTATCATCGTCTATGCGTGCATGGTAGTCTTCAATATTTTCGAATACCACTGCTTTACCAGAATGCTTCAGCAACGCAGAACTTGCAGCAGATGGCTTTATCACGGCACCATCGGGTGCCAGGTTTCCTTTTACTACTACAATACCTGATTCGGGTTTAAACGGAGCCTGCATCGTACTAATCACATTGCGGTCATATACTTCTGCAGTAGCACAATTCTGGCCAATGGTTTTGCCGTTTACCGTTAAAGCCTCTTTATGAATGATGGCATCCATTTCTTTGATCAGTGCCGGCAACCCGCCTGAATAATACAGGTCTTCCATATAATTTTCTCCCGAAGGTTGTATGTTGGCAAGCAATGGAATACCCTGCGAATAGGTGTCACAATCCTGCAGGTTTACATCAACCCCGATGCGACCGGCAATGGCAAGTAAATGTATTACAAAATTGGTAGAACCTCCGATGGCCGCATTGATCTTTATCGCATTTTCAAAAGCTTGCCGGGTAAGAATTTTCGACAGCGTCAGGTCTTCCTTTACCATTTCCACAATGCGCCTGCCCGACAATTGGGAAAGCACTTTACGCCTAGCGTCTGCTGCCGGTATGCTGGCATTGTTGGGTAAGGAAAGACCCAGTGCTTCCACCATTACCGCCATGGTTGATGCGGTGCCCATTACGGCGCAGTGCCCCTGTGTACGGGCCATGCAGGCTTCGGCTTCTACAAATTCTTCATTGGTTATTTGCCCTAATTTACTGGCTGCATCAAAACGCCAAACGTCCGACGTGCCAATATCTTTTCCTTTCCAATGGCCTTTTAACATTGGACCGCCCGAAATAACCAGCGTTGGAATATTTACACTACAAGCACCCATTACAAGGGAAGGGGTAGTTTTATCGCAGCCACACAACAGCACTATACCATCAACAGGATTTGCTCGGATGGATTCTTCTACATCCATGCTTACAAGATTGCGGTACAACATCGCCGTTGGTTTTATCAATGTTTCGCCCAGCGACATTACCGGAAACTCCACAGGAAAACCGCCTGCCTCTAACACTCCTTTTTTTACTGCTTCGGCAAGCTCCCGAAAATGTCCGTTGCAGGGCGTGAGTTCACTCCAGGTGTTGCAAATACCAATCACAGGCTTGCCCTCAAACATATCCGCAGGAATGCCCTGGTTCTTCATCCAGGCACGATAAATAAAACCATCTTTGCCTTTACGGCCAAACCAGTTGCTGCTTCTCAATTTATTTTCTTCCATGTTCTTCTTTTAATTTTATAACACTGATTGTTATGAACCTAACTACTTAAAGGCAGATTATACAAATTTATTTTCTATCGATTATCAAAATAATTTGTTCTTTCAATTTAGCTGATTGCGCCTACATTCGCATTTCAAATTTATGGGAATAAAACTGTTGTCAGTCTTTTAAATTTTGATACCAGCATTTGTTTTTTATGGCATCGTCGTTGTGTCACTCCCTTCATCCATATACCTTTTGGCAGATGGTTTATGCAACTGGCCGATTCGTAAATTAAGCTGATTATTTACTGCAACAATACCTGCTATGTTTTATACTTCATCATTCTTGCATCTTTCATCATTCCATAAAAATTTATCACTTACCCAATAAACCAGGCCATGTAGCAACCACATCAACAGCACCTGCAGTGAACGCTGCATTGGCCACGCTACTATGCCTTTATCAGAACTATTATTAGTCCGGAATGCCCTACCCAATACTTTACGTCAAGGCCCATAAGTTGTTATTGCATGGCTTTGCAAAGAAGCTACCAGCAAATGGGTAAGGTTAACTTTGTTAAGTAAATCATTTTTGCTGACCGGTTATGTCATCGTCACGGGTGCCACTTTCAGTAAATAGATTTTCATTGCAGGTTCCGGCAAAAATACCTTTGACTGAATTGGGTATGAACTGATGCCTGCTGTACAACATCAAACCAGCAATCTGTTCCACCGTTATTTGTGCTGACAGGTCATTGTCCTGACAGCTACCGGTAAGCGCCAGTCTAAGTATTTATTAAACCTGCCATTTTTGTTGATATTTCCAGTCAGGAAGGTATCCGTATTCAGTTTACCATTTCGCACAAAATACTTTCCATCATTCAATCCGAAAAAGTAGCTTTCAAAAGCCCATACTTTAAAACCATTCTTTTTATGTAAATATTTTATAGCGCTTGTCTTAACTAAAAAGATTGGTGCGGCTCAGTGATCCTGTACTCCAAATATTACAATGGTTGAATTTTCTATAGCATTTCCAATTTCTTCCCAATTTAAATAGCTCGCAGCATCCGGTTCAACAGTCGTTACCTGAATTACATTTTCCTGCAAATACTTTTTTATTTCATTTTTTCCTTCGGCAAATCTCGTCAGCAATAACGC
>NZ_JACMOO010000345.1 GCF_014377975.1 Ferruginibacter sp. | reverse complement strand
GCATAAGCAAGGTAAAAAATGCCTGCTTATTGTATGGGGGAGATTTGTTGCAAAAAAGAAGTTCGGGTATATTAACTCAAAATTGGAAAAACTATTTTTTATAAATAATACTGCTGATACTAAATAAATAGCAATAGGCCTGCTTTGCGTTCCCGCCCTCGTTTCACAGCACGAACCATTTTAATGTACAATTCCGGTTAATGGCGTAAAACCCTGGCGGTATTTTACCGTATTACTTTACAAAAGGCATCGTCGAAATTTCGATGAGCTTAAAATGCTGGCGGGCAAAGGGAATGCCGATGATCGCCAACAATGCTAAAGCCGTGAGCGTGCTACCAGCAGTTTGTACCTATTCTTCAATGCCGCCGGGAAGAATTTTCTAGACGTCATTCATACCTGTAAAATTATTACCCTTGATAGCGTGGTGGGTTTTTTCTGTGTATTGTATTCAGCGGCGGGTTAGATGGTGAGAGAATTATCTTTTTTTAGTGGATGCGGTGAAAAGCTGGCGGGACAGCAGACCACCTGGTGGGAGACTTTTTTTATGGGGTTATGTCTTGTTCCGAAAGTAATTTAGGTGCATGCTCAATAACCACCTCCCATATTTTTAAACCCATTATCCTTTCATGATTAGTAAGCTTATTATTATTTTTTAAACGCATCGAAATATTCCATGCCCCTGTTTGCTGGTTTGGAGTTAGTAATTCGGTAGCCTTCCCCCATTCTTCCATATTTCTCCACATTTTAGGAGAAATAGATTTAAGCTTGTCCAACTCTTCCTTAATTTGAGAAGCTTCTGATTCTTCTTCTGTAATTTTTTTTCTTTGCGAATTACTTTTAGAATCCTGCATATCTACTCTTATCGAATCTATATCAATATCTAATTTTAATTTTTTCAGTTGTTCCCAACATTCTTCCCTCTTTGCCCATTCGCCGTATAATGATCCAGGAGCATTCTTCTTAATAAAGTTTTCAACCTGTTGCATCAACTTAAATAACAAATCCTTCAGTTCCCGGGAAATCGACTGTGCTTTCCAGATTTTATATAAATCCAATTTACCCTTTGTTATGAAAGTTAGATATGCAATTGAATAAGGTACCGTGATGTATCTCATATCACCTATCGAATTTGGTTTTACACCATATGCTTTTTCAGTGGCCCGGAACAATATAGCTTTTGCAATTACATCTTCAAAGTAGATACTATCCGTTTTTTTAACCAGATTATGATTCATGAATTGAACATAATTTTTTTGATTTCCTCTTACTACATAATGGGGGCCCACTAGCATCTTTTTACCTTCAATTATTTCCTGATAAGAATTTATGTATTTTGCCACGTCCTCTTTAGAAAATACCTGGGACTTGGGATTTTTTAAATCAAATGCATTTTGCTTTGCCTTTGAAAAACCTTCTTTATTTCTTGCGTTTTTATATTGACCTCTCGCTCTGTCGTAAAACCATCTTGTTTGGATTGCCCTGCCTTCAATAGGTGGCGCCCAGATAGTTCTTGAAAGCTTTTCCATCTCAATATGGTACGGCCTGTTTGAACTTAAGTCTGACACTGAAACCTTATTTTGAGTATTTGCGTACTGTGAAATCTGGCTTACAATATCACTGAAATTAGCCTTATCTTTTACTACCGATAATTTGACCTGTACATGAATTCCTGAAACATCCTTTTTATCCTTTTTCCAAGTATGATAAATAGAAGCAGTTGTTTGACCGCCATTTACAATTTGGAAGTCACTGACCTTAGTAATCACAAACCCATTTCCGTTCTCTGCCTTTTCAATTTCTACTGAATCAGCAGTTGCAGCAATTCCATTATTAAACGCTAAAAACATATGAGGTTCTTTAAGAATGGTATTTCTGATTCCACTATTTACCTTTCCAGTAAATTGTAAAAAGGAGCGAACATTCTGTTCAAGTAGCCTTGCTCCGTAACGTTCGTAAATATTTACAAGTGCGTCACCGGAGATGATTGCCAGATAAGACTGATACTCCTTATTTACCAAAGGAGATTTAATACATGGTAAATAAAAACCATCATCTTTAAAATCAATTTCAATTGGCAGGTGTGTTTTCTCTGAAATGTTGTATAGGTAATTAATGTCAGCTACTTTAAAAAAAATAGGATATCCAGATATCGTTTTTGTTCCAGGAATCTCCCCTGTATAAATTCCATCAGTAATTAAAATGGCATTTACTCTTACCAGATTTTCTTTTAATAAGGCAGAGTCACTCAGCGTATGTGCAAGGTCAAATATCTCTGATGACTCTTCCAATTCACCTGCAAAATCTTTGAATTTTGCCTTTCTGAAAAAATTTACAATAAGGGTTGC
>NZ_JACMOO010000059.1 GCF_014377975.1 Ferruginibacter sp. | reverse complement strand
TAAATGAACAATTAAACAAAAGAGCAGCCGAGCTGGTCAGCTCAAATGCCGAGCTGGAACAGTTTGCATATATAGCATCGCACGACTTACAGGAACCATTAAGAATGGTAACCAGTTTTTTAAGCCAGATACAAAAGAAATATGACCCTCTACTGGATGAAACCGGTCGTATCTATATCAACTTTGCAGTAGATGGTGCGGTGCGTATGCGAAAAATTATCCTGGATTTACTCGAATATTCAAGACTGGGTTGGCAAAAATACCAATACGAAAAAATCAATATCAACCTGCTGCTGAATGAAATGGTAAATATTTACAGCCATACAACTGAAAATAAAAAGGTGAACATTTCATGGAATGATATGCCTGAAATAATAGCTGCTAAAATTCCCATTCACCAGCTATTTCAAAACTTTATCGGCAACGCTGTCAAATACCAGCACCCAGATAGCATGCCGGAAATAACAATTACTGCCGCTTCATTTGAAGACTACTGGCAATTTAAAATTGCCGATAATGGCATCGGAATTGATCCGGAATATTTTAATAAAATATTTGTTATATTTCAAAGGCTGCACAATAAAGATGAATTTTCTGGCACAGGTATTGGCTTAGCTATTTGTAAAAAAATAATTGAAAATCATAAAGGCAAATTATGGGTAGAATCGGTGGCAGGGCAAGGAAGCACTTTTTGCTTTACCCTTCCTAAAATAGAGCTTTCGCTAATAACGGGGTAAATGCACAGTATATGATTTTACAGGTAAATTTGAAAAAGTAAAAAGGTAATTGATGGAGCCAATAAATATACTGCTGACAGAAGAGAATGAAGGCGATATTATGCTAACTAGCGAAGCCTTAACCCAGGGCGAAATCGTTGATAACATTTCTATGATAAAAAATGGCAAAAAGGCCATTTATTTTTTGAAAAAAAAATCTCCCGCTGAAAAAGTACTGCAACCCCATCTTATTTTACTGGATATTAATTTATCAAAAATGAACGGATATAAAGTTTTACAGAACATAAAAGCAAAGCAGCAACTTAAACACATACCAGTAATTATGCTGCCTTCTTCGCCATCTGATAAAGATACCCTTGTGGCCTGTAAACATTTTGCCAACTATTATTTAATCAAAGCGCCTGATGCAGATGACTTCATAAAAGCGGTATCCTCTATTAAAACTTTTTGGATCAACCATGTACAACTTTCTTTAAAACCCCTATGTTATGGAATATTTTACCAGCCAGCATATATTAATCGTTGAAGATAACCCAGGCGATTTTATGTTGATACAGGATTACCTGTGTGAAGAATTTGCAACGCCCGTAATTGAACACGCAAAAACTTTTGGAGCAGCCAAAATAAAATTAGATGTCCCCGTGCATTTTGATGCCATTCTGCTAGATCTTTCGCTGCCTGATGCCAACGGTAAATTATTAGTAACTGAAATGGTACGCCTGGCCGGCACCATTCCTGTAATTGTATTAACCGGGTATGCTGATAAAGATTTCGGTATAAAAACCCTGGCATTGGGCATTGCTGATTACCTGTTAAAAGACGAACTAAATGCTGCCCAGTTGCATAAAAGCATTGCCTATAGTGTAGAAAGAAGACGTATCAACAATGAATTAAAAGATTCAGAAAAAAAATACCACAACCTGTTTGATCTAAGTCCTATCCCTATGTGGGTATATGGGCAGGAAACACTTAAATTTTTAAATGTAAATAAGGCCGCTATTGAACATTACGGTTATTCAAAAGAAGCGTTTTTATCAATGACGGTGAACGATATAAAACCTTCGGAAGAAGTGGCCAGAATGGAGGAGGTAATTACCCGCATTGAAAATTCAAAAAATCTGAAAAGTATTTACAGGCATCTTAAGAAGAATGGCGAATTGATTGATGTGGAAATTCAGAGTAGTGAAATTTATTTTAACGATAATAAAGCATGCCTGGTATTGAGCAATGATATTACCGCAAACGTTTATCAAAAAAATATTTTAGCTTTTGAAAAAGAAGTATATAAATCGAATGCCACAGGTATTCCTTTCCTGGAGGTTTTAAATAAATTAATAGAAAATATAGAACAGATAGTACCCACTTCTTTTTGTTCGATGTTACAACTGACAGAAAATAATACGATCGTAACGCTGGCAGGCGGTTCTATGCCTCCTGCCTACCTGAAGGCCATTAACGGAATGTCAATTGGCCCTTTGGCAGGTTCTTGTGGCACTGCTATGTACACCGGTAAAACCGTTATTGTACCCGATATAGATACAGACCTCTTGTGGGTTGATTACGCCTCTGTTATACAAGCATTTGGATTTAAGGCCTGCTGGGCGGTACCTATAAAAAAAAGCAATGGTAAAATTATCGGCAGCGTTGCAGCTTATTTTAAAAGTATCAAACATCCTCAACCTTATCATATCAATTTACTGGAAAGAGCCGCCAGCCTGGTGGGCATTTTAATAGAGAACAAGGATGCAGCGGAAGATATTACCAAGTCCAATGAAAGGTATAATGTTGTTGCGAAAGCCACCAGCGACATAATCTGGGACTGGAATATAAAAACCGGGCAAATTTTCTGGAACAAAGGTTTGGGAGCCGTATTAGGTTACCATGAATTAAATGATACTACCGACACACAATGGTGGAGTCAAAAAATTCATCCGGATGATGCTGAAAGGGTTGTAGAAAGTATGCGCCGGCATGTTAAAAATAAAATTGTAAAATGGCAGGATGAATACCGCTTTTTATGTGGGGATGGTCTATACAGGCACCTGTTTGATTCAGGTTTTTTACTGCTGGATAAAGACAATACTGCCTCCCGCATGATTGGTGCAATGCAGGATGTTACCAAAAAAAAAGAAGAAGAACACCAGCTTAAATTGCTGGAATCTGTAATTACCAATACAAACGATACCGTTATAATTACTGACGCAGCAGCCGCTTCCATTGATGAAAGGGGTGCAAAAATCGTATACGTAAATGAAGCATTTACAAAAATGACGGGATATACAGCGGCTGAGATGATTGGCAAAACCCCTGCCATACTACAGGGGGCAAAGTCGGATAAAAAAGAAATAAAACGTTTTGCAAATGCAATGAAAAGATGGGAACCCTGTGAAATGACCATTATTAACTACAAAAAAAATGGCGACGAATTCTGGAACTATTTTTCGGTAAACCCTGTTGCAAACGAAAAAGGCTGGTATACCCATTGGATAGCTATTGCGAGAGATGTAACAGAAAACATTAGAAGAGATCAGGAAATTACAAAAGCCATTATGAATGCCCAGGAACAGGAGCGATCGCAGATTGGAGCCGAACTGCATGATAATGTAAACCAGATACTGGCAGGTGTATTGCTAAACCTGGGTATGACGAAAGTAAAACCCCTATCAGAACAAAAAGAATGGGTGGATACTTCAATGAGCAACATCCACCTGGCTATCAACGAAATAAGAAAATTATCGCACCGCCTTTCGCCTGTTTCCGTTGATGATAACTCGTTAAAAGAAACGTTTACATCATTGCTTAAAAGTATTAATTTAAACAATCAGTATAAAATAAAATTCATTATTAAAGAGGTGGATGAGCTAGAAATTATAGGTGATATACAATTGAATTTATACCGGATATTGCAGGAGCAGTTAAATAACATCATGAAGTACGCCAAAGCTACTGTTATTGAAGTTTCTTTGCGGCTGCAAAGCAATGCCATCCAGTTAAGGATTTACGATAACGGAATCGGTTTTGATACAAAACACAGTAAAAATGGTATTGGCCTCAGCAACATAAAAAAACGTTCTCAATTGTTTTCAGGTAATTTCTTTTTAAACTCTTCTCCTGGCAATGGTTGCGAAATTATTGTAGAAATTCCTTTGTAATAAAAGAAAGACCCCTGCATATTTTTTAATGCAAGGGTTTAAGCAATGTTGTTGTTACAATGACTAATTATTGCTCAATCAATTGTTCGTTGATATGGTAAGCCGCTACTTCACTTATGAGTGGTGTTGCTTTTGCATCATCAATCATCACTTGTATTTTAGAAGCTGTTACTGAAGGGAAACTCAGGATGCGTTTTCTTCCAACAGTAGTAGCTGTCAGCTCTTTAATGGTGGTTCCATTTTTATCCTGTAACAGCAACCTGAATTTTATTATACGCTGCCCCATCTGAATTGGCTCCTGTAACATAATTGCATTAATGGTTGTAGCAGTTTTAAATTGTATGCTCATGGAATCCAGCTTTTCATACGTGGTTTGTTTGCCGTCTGTAAGCGACGTAATGCGTTTGCCCTTACCGCTAATTTTAATTGCCACCGATGAATTTGCTAACAGGTTTTGTCTGAAACTATTTTCCCGTAATTTTCTAAAACCCATCAAAGCTGCAGAGTCATACCCATTGATTAATCCTCTTCTGTCGGGCGGTACATTTAGCAATAGGGTAGATCCCCTGCCGGCAGATTTCAGGTACAGGTTAAACAATGCTTCCGGTGATTTTACTTTTTCATCTTCTTCTTTATGGTAAAACCAACCGGGCCGTATGCTTACATCACACTCTGCAGGGATCCATTTTTCTCCGTAAATATTACCGCTGTTTAAAGTGTCGGTAGAAGGTGCTCCTGCACCGGCAGTAAATCCACTTACATTTAATAAATTCCAGTTGGTAGTCCCTGCAAAACCGCTCTCATTTCCTACCCATCTTATTTGCGGACCAATATCACTAAACACCACGGTATTGGGGGATAATTTTTTAACTGTTTCTCTAAACAATGGCCAATCGTAAACCTGTTTTTTTCCGTTAGGACCTTCGCCATTGGCACCATCCCACCAAAACTCCCAGATAGGGCCGTAATTTTTAAATATTTCCGTCATCATATTCACAAATACCTGGTTATAAGCCGGTGTGCCATATTTAGGATGATTGCGGTCCCAGGGCGAAAGGTACACCCCAAACTTCAACCCATATTCCTTACATGCCAATGATAATTCTTTCACTACATCTCCCTTGCCGTTTCTCCATTTGCTTTCCCTTACAGTATGTGTTGAATATTTGCTGGGCCACAAACAAAATCCATCATGATGTTTAGCCGTAAGGATAATACCTTTTGCGCCGGCAGCCCTGGCGGTTCTTGCCCATTGGCGGCAATCCAGTTGCGTAGGATTAAAAATATCTTCCGGTTCATCACCGTGGCCCCATTCTTTGTCGGTAAATGTATTGGGACCAAAATGTATAAACCAGTAATATTCTGTTTCGTGCCATGCCAGTTGAGAAGCAGTTGGCAGCGGTCCAAATGCTGGAACCTGCTGCGCAAAGGAAGGCATAAAAATAATTGTCAATAAAATTAATATCAATAATTGTTTCATACATTAAATGATTAAGAAGATGAACATTTATAAGATGCCAGAATATATTCAAGTGGCAGTAGTTGTATTATTAAAATTCTGTTTCATGATTGCCTCCAATAATTAAAAACGATAAAAGCGATTTTATAAACCGGATGAAATTCATTTTTTTGAAGTACAATCTCAATAGAAAATCCCAATATATTTTTTGGAGCTCTTATTATTTTAACTACAGGCTCATCTGTAAAACGGCATTAAGGTTACCTATTTATTACATAATTTTTATTAAGTTACACCGCTCAACATAAAATATAAAATGTGTGTACAACTAATTTATAGTAAACTCTAAATAAACATTCGAAGTCTTCGCATTATTAATTATTAATTAACTGATAGCTCTGTCCAGGTGCGTATACCCTCCATCCACATGTATCAGTTGTGCGGTAGTATGGCTCGATTTTTCTGACAATAAAAAAGCTACCATGTTGGCAATTTCCTCTGCGGTGGTCATCCTTTTTTCCAAAGGAATTTTCTGAGTAATTTCCTGAAGTTTTTCCTGCCAATTACTAAATGTTTTAATCCATGTTTCGTACAATGGCGTAAAACACTCCGCTACAATTACTGCATTAACGCGAATACCATAGGGCAATAATTCAACCGCCCATTCTCTCGTTAAAGCACTACGTCCGCCGTTGGAAGCTGCATATGCAGAAGTGCTGCCCTGGCCGGTTTCCGCCGTTTTAGACCCAATATTTACAATAGCACCTTTCGATTTTTTTAATTCAGGTAATGCATAGTGTACTATCAAATAATAATGTACCAGATTTTTATGCACCGATGCTATAAAAGATTCATAATTACCATTTTCAAGGCCAACCCCGTCATTTACACCTGCGTTATTTACTACACCATCAATGCGGCCAAAAGTTGCAATAACCTGTTGTACTGCCTGCTCACAATCTCCGGGTTTTACTAATTCTGCAGTTACATATTTTGCTTGTCCGCCTGCGGCTTCAATTTCCTTTACTGCGGCAATATTGTCTGCTTCATTTCTGCCAATAATAAAAGGGATGGCTCCTTCGGCTGCCAGCACTTTACTTATACCAAGGCCAATACCTTTAGCGCCACCGGTTACTATAATTACTTTGTCGCTTAACTGTAAATCCATTTTTATTTTTTTTATAAATGATAAAAATCAACTGCATTTTTGCCCCAGAGTTTACCCTGCTCTTCCATAGAAAACTGCATAAAATAACGATGAACAATATTGCAGGTTTCCTGGTAGGATGCCGCCAGCAAACATACCGGCCAGTCACTGCCAAACAGCAGCCGGTCAATACCAAACGCTTCTGTAACTACATCCAGGCAATAAGAAAAATCTTCAATTGTCCAGGTATTCCAATTGGCTTCTGTAACCATGCCCGACACTTTGCAATGCACATTCGGGTAAGCAGCTACTGCCTTCATGGCGTTTTCCCACTCTTCGAAATCTGCCTTTATAAAATCCGGCTTTGCCAGATGATCAATTACAAAAGCCTGTTGCGGAAACTGCGCTACAAATGCAGGAACATATTTTAACTGGCGTGGAAAAACGAGAATATCGTAGGTGAAATTATATTTTGAAAGTTGCGCAATTCCCTTGCAGAAATCTGCACTCAGTAAAAAATCATTGGCTGGTTCTGCCTGTACAATGTGGCGAAAGCCTTTCAATTTTTCGTATTGTGAAAAATGTTGCAACCTTTCCTCCAGGTTAACTGCGCTTAAATTCACCCAGCCAACTACTCCTTTTATCCAGTCATTTTCACCAGCCAGCTGTAACAAAAAATCAGTTTCATTTTCGCTTTGCTCTGCCTGTACTGCCACACATCCATCCACATTATTTAGTTGCAGCAACGGCCATAAATCAACCGGTAAAAAATTACGCTGAATAACTTTCATATCGTCTGTTATCCACGCATCCTTTACAGGATTGTATTTCCAAAAATGCTGGTGACTGTCTATTCTCATGGCAATTCAAATATTTTTTCCATCAGCATCCATTTTTCTCCATTTTGCGCCCAGGGCAATGCCTGTTGATATTTCCACATCAATGATTCCCATTCCTGCACAATTGCATTACCGGCATCCATAGCCGATTTTTTTTCAAAAGAAAAATGCTCATTCGCCTCAATGATCATAAACATACGGTTACCGATTAAATAAATATCCATAACGCTAATACCCGCTTCTTTAATGCTTGCAATTACAGCCGGCACCCCTTTTTGATGATAAACTTTGTATTCCGCTATTAGCGTAGGATCATCTTTTAAATCCAATGCAAGGCAGTATTTTTGTGAAGCCATTACTGAAATATGAATTATGAAATATGAATTATTAGTGCGCCTTAAAAGCCCGATGTTTTATTAATTATCAATTATTAATTATTAATTATTAATTAAATTGATCGTATGCTACAGCAAGCTGTCTGCTAGTTCCCAATCCTTCAATACCCAATTCAATTACATCGCCTGCCCTGATATATACCGGTGCTGGTTTAATGCCAAGGCCAACGCCGGGAGGTGTGCCGGTACTGATTACATCGCCTGGCAGCAGCGTCATAAACTGACTTAGATAATGTACCAGAAAAGGAATTTTAAAAACAAGGTTCAGCGTATTGCTGTTTTGATATTTTTTTCCATTTACCGTTAACCACATCGGTAAATTATTTACATCAGCCACTTCATCTGGTGTTGCCAAAAAAGGACCAAGTGGTGCAAATGTATCACAACCTTTTCCCTTGGCCCACTGGCCGCCACGGTCCAGCTGAAATGCTCTTTCACTGTAATCGTTGTGCAAACAATAACCCGCTACATACTGCATTGCATCTGCTTCTTCTACATAACTGGCTTTTTTACCTATCACAAAAGCAAGCTCTACTTCCCAGTCTGTTTTGACGCTGTTTTTAGGAATAATAAGATCATCATCCGGACCGCAGAGAGCAGTAGTTGATTTAAAAAAGATGATGGGTTCTGCTGGTATGGGAGCGTTGGTTTCAATGCAGTGATCCACATAATTTAATCCAATACAAATTATTTTTGAGGGCCTTGCCACCGGAGCGCCAAGCCTTAACGTTGCATCTACTTGTGGAAAAGGAGTACCCGTTTCAATGGCATTTTTTAGTTTCGCCAGGCCATCGTTTTCAAAAAAATCTTCATTATAATCTGTTACAACAGCAGATACATCCCATCTTTTACCCTCTTTTAAAATACCAGGTTTTTCTTTGCCAGGTTCGCCAAATCTAATCAGTTTCATCGTTGTAGTTTATTGTAATTGTAATTCAATGATCGTATCAATCGCATTAGTCTGCACACCATCCAAATAAAGAAAAGCACCTTCCGGCTGTTGTTTAAATTTTATACTTTTTTTATCAGATCTGCCTGAAGCTGACAAAATTTTTCCTTTAAACCCCGGCATAAAAATATAATTTTGTGCTGGCGGCTGAAGTACATGCACATAATACGTTTTGTTTTTTACAGTAACCACACCCCAATCCTGAGGAGGATAAATATTGCCTCTGGTACCATAAATTGTTTCGCCGTTCACCTGCATCCATTGCCCGATTGCCTTTAACGTATCGGTAAACTCCGGCTGTATTTTTCCATTGGGCATTGGGCCAACGTTCAATAAAAAATTAGCATCCCTGCCTGCACCTTTTACCAGGTAATGAATTAGTTGCTTTACCGATTTATAATTATTATCCGCAAGGTTAAAACCCCAGGAATTATTCATGGTTTCACAGGTTTCAACCGGTAATTGCAGGGAAGCTTCCTGAAAACTAAGTCCTGATTTATTTTCGCCGGGCAGATCTTTTTCAAACATCTGAAAATCTTCTCCGGGAAATGGGGTGAGATGGTGATTATTGCCAATTAAAGCCTGCGGCTGCAGGCGGTGAATAAGGCCGTAAATTTCATCATATTTCCAATTGATTCTTGACGTACGGTCTGCGCTTCCTTCAGGCTGTGTCTGATCCCAATGACCGTCAAACCAGATGCCGCCGATTGTACCGTAATTGGTTAATAATTCCGTGAGCTGGTTTTTCATAAACTGCAGATAGCCTGCATAATCACTCTTAGCTGTTCTGCCTGCATGCTGGCCTGTTTTACCAGTTTCATACGGATAGTCATCCCGTCCCCAATCCAGCAAAGAATAATATAAAAACAATTGTATCCCTTGTTTGTGACACTCATCTGCCATCAGTTTTACGATGTCTTTTTTATAAGGAGAATGCATGATATTGTAATCAGAATATTTTGTATCCCACATGCTAAACCCATCATGGTGCCGGGTAATAAGGGTAATGTATTTCATACCGGCATTTTTGGCCATGCTTACCCATTGTTCGGCATTGAAGTCAATGGGATTAAAAAAATCCATCAGCCTTTTATAATTGTTGTAAGGGATATTTCTGTCATTCATTACCCATTCGCCTGCACCAGGAATACTAAACGGTCCCCAGTGAATAAAAAGCCCAAACTTATCATCCCTAAACTCCTGGCGGGCCTTTATATTTACTGCAGTTGGAATGTAGTTTTGAGCATTTGTTGCAATGGAGATGGCAACCAGGCTAAAAATCAATACTATACTTTTTATTCTTTTCATATTTTTTAGCAATTATTAAATCTTCAAAACGATATTTATTTACGCTGTTTTATAGTACATTAATTATTCAGCTTTACAAAGCCCCCATCAATCGGGTAATCGCAACCTGTAATAAATGAAGCTTCGTCACTGCATAAATATAAAGCCAGTGCGGCAATTTCTTCCGGTCTTGCCATCCGTCCGATCGGTTGACTTTTAGACAATTTATCAAACATCTCTGCTTCATTTCCGGGATAGTTTTTGGCAATAAATCCATCCACAAAAGGGGTATGGACCCTTGCCGGTGAAATAGAATTACAGCGGATATTCTCCGCCATATAATCCCTGGCAACAGACAGAGTCATTGCCATTACGGCACCTTTGGCGGTTGAATACACAAATCGGTCCGGAAGGCCTACCAGTGCTGCAATGGAAGCCATATTTAAAATGATGCCGCCGCCTGAAATGCGCAATTGCGGAATGGCCGCATACAGGCAATTGTACACTCCTTTTACATTTACATTTATAATGCGGTCAAAGTCTGTTTCAGGGGTGGTATCAGCCTTGCCGACATGCGCAATACCTGCATTGTTTACCAATATATCCAACTTTCCAATTTGTGTAAATGTTGCCAGCACTTCCTGCTGGTTTACCACATTACAGGCGTGTGCAAAAACCTTATTTCCACTGGTTGAAATTTCTGCTACAGCATCCGCTGCACTTGCTGCTGTTAATTCTACAACGTGCACTTCTGCACCTTGCTGCGCAAACAATACCGCAATGGCTTTTCCAATTCCGCTACCACCACCAGTGATCACCGCTTTTTTATTTTGAAGAGAAAACATGTGTTTGGTTATGAGTTATAAAATGTGTTGCAAAATATAAAATATAAAATGTGAGTTATGAGATGTACATTAATTCATATTTTATAACTCATATTTCATAACTCATATTTCTTTCGTTAAAGGCTTACTCCCCGCTTCCAGGGAATAAAATCATCCTGGTTTAACTGCACCGCTTTTGGAATTATTTCGCCACTGGCGGCTTTGATGCAATAGTCTAAAATATCTTCCCCCATTTCTTCGATTGTTTTTTCGCCACTAATGATGGGCCCACAATCAATGTCAATAATATCATGCATTTTTTTTGCAAGAATAGTATTGGTAGCCACTTTTATTACAGGGCAAACAGGGTTGCCGGTAGGTGTACCTAAACCGGTCGTAAATAAAATTAACGTAGCGCCTGCTGCTGCTTTTCCGGTGGTTGCTTCCACATCATTGCCGGGTGTGCAAACAAGATTCAATCCTGCCTGGGTAGCAGATTCTGTGTAATCCAGCACATCCACTACGGGTGAAGTACCTCCTTTTTTTGCAGCGCCCGCGCTTTTTATGGCATCTGTTATTAAGCCATCTTTTATATTTCCGGGCGAGGGATTCATGTGAAAACCAGAACCTACACTATGAGCCTGCGCATCATATACACGCATCAGGCTTATAAACTTTTTCGCAGCTACTTCTGTTGTGCAGCGGTCAACCAGGTTTTGTTCAGCACCACACAATTCAGGAAACTCCGCCAACAAAACTTTTGCTCCCAACGCAACCAGCAAATCAGAAGTATAACCTACTGCAGGATTAGCGGATACGCCGCTGAAACCATCGCTGCCACCGCACTTTACACCCAAACATAAATCGCTTAACGGAGCCGGGGTTCTTTGCAGTTTATTTATTTCTATCAGCCCTTCAAATGTTTTTTTGATGGCGTTTGCCACCAGTTGTTCTTCACTAACTGATTGTTGTTGTTCAAAAATAAACAGGGGCTTATCAAATTGGGGATTTTGCTTTTTTATATCGGCTAATAAATCCTGAGTTTGTAAATTCTGGCAGCCAAGGCTTAAAACAGTTACGCCACCCACATTGGGATGATTGGCATAAGCGGCGAGCAAAGCACTAAGTGTTGCAGCATCCTGCCGGGTACCTCCGCAGCCTCCCTGGTGATTTAAAAATTTTATGCCATCTACATTTTTAAAAATTCTGTTGGTGTTACCGCCTGCATTCAACTGCACTTCTACACTGTCAATATTTTCACCTCTTTGATAAGCCTGTAATAACTGGTGAGTATATTGAATGTATTTATCAGTAACAGCGTAGCCCAGTTCATTCTGCAAAGCCTCCCGTATAACATCCATGTTACGGTTTTCGCAAAATACGGTAGGCACAAATAACCAGTAATTGGCAGTACCTACACGCCCATCTGTTCTTTTATATCCATTAAATGTTTTGTGCTGGTATTTAGATATGTCCGGTGCCTGCCATTTAAAATCAATGTGGCGGTAAGTATAGGGATCGGCTGCATGCTTTATATTTTCGGTAGTCATCAGGCTGCCTTTTGCAACCGTATGTTGCGCCTTGCCCACCAGTACTCCATACATAACTACCTCATCGCCTGCGATAAGATTATTAGTATAGAATTTATGCTTGGCTTTGATGGCATCCTGCAGTAAAAAACTTTCTTCATTAAAAGAAATATTTTCTCCCTTTGCCAGGTCTGTTAAAGCTACCAGCACATTATCTTTCGGGTGCATTTTAACTACCAGGTTTCTTATTCCATTTGCTAACATATTATAACCTGTTTAAGCTTTTTATTTATAATTGAAATGCGATACTACATTGTATCTTCCAAATTCAGGCAACAATATAAACAATTTTTATATTTCTGTATGGCCATAATTTATGTTCCGTCAATACTGCCTGCCAAACAGGGTACACTTCAGTGTTTGACAGGTTACAATTTATAGGAACGGGCATGCATTCATTTTTAAATTATGCCAGTATGCATACTGGTCACTTCAATAAATCTCTTTTTTTTACAATGGAAAACTACCGCTAAACTGCCTGTTTGTTTACCTCAATATTATCCTAATTTGGCTAATAATTATCCTGCAGCGGATTTAGTGAAAATAAAAATTTGGAATTGATATACAGATTTAATTAACCGTTATAAATTACAAAATATGAAGATGTAGAAAGTGATGATAACTTTCACCGGTTTTATTTGAGCCCGCAAAATATTTTTGAATTTTATCCGGCTTTATTACTACCATAATATTTTAAGATGGCATTTAGGATAGCCATTAGTTTTTTCGACGTTCCGGAAATTTCTTTTTTAAATCAGCTACCACCAGGCTAATAGTATTTTTTACATGGCTGATCAGTACTATTATTTGCGGATCTTTTATTTCCTGTTTGCCTTTTTTTTCAATTTCCCTGATAACATGTTTTAAAGATAAAATACCCAGATTATCAATTACTGGTTTAATTGAATGCGCCAGCCCACCGATGGCCTGATAATCATTTCGCAAAAAACTTTCTTCCATTTGCGTTATCTGTAATGGAGTTTGCGCAATAAACATGTGCACCATTTTTTCTACAAAACTATCATTGCCGCCACTCAATTCTACAAGGTCTGAAAGATTATACAACTGATTAAATGCAATCTGCTTGGATGAAGTGAAACTTTCCGCAACCTGGTTTTTGTTAAGCCAGAAAGTCACGATATCCAGCAAGGCTTTTTCTTTAAAAGGTTTTGACAAATAAGCGTTGATGCCGGCATCCATGCATTTACCATTATCTTCCGGAAATTCATTTACGGTAAGGCCAATTACGGGGATGGCTGTGCTAATATTTTTACGGAGTATACCGGTTAGTTCCATACCATCCATTATGGTCATCTCAACATCCATCAGCACAAGATCAACAACTGTAAATTTTAAAATATCTATAGCTTCCTGTCCGTTTACTGCCTCCATAATAATAACGTCATACTTTTTAAGTATGTTGGCTGTTACCAGGCGGTTCATACGGTCATCACCCACCAGAAGTATTTTTTTATCTGCCAGCATATTTGCGGATAGCCGAACTGTTTCGTTCAATTGATACTGACTTGGTTTCATAAAATAAAATCGATAAAATAGGAGTGTAAATTGTAAAATGTAATATTTTTTCGCACTGCCAGTTAGTATTGAATTGTGTTATTTATTTATTTCTTTTTGCTGAATCATTTTATAAATGGTTGATTTGCCAATATCTAATTTTTCAGCCACCATCACAACATCGTCGTTGTATTTTTTTAAAAAATATTTTATAATGTAACAGGTATATTGCCGCAATGTTTTTTCTTCATTTATAAAATTTTCGTCGTTGCCGGCAGAACCATACGAAATATCTTCCGCTACTATTTCCTGGCCGTTACACATCACTACCGCCAGGTCTATAATTGCTTTTAGCTCTCTTACATTACCCGGATAATTATAGCGCATTAGTTTTTCTTTGGCATCTCCTGCAATGGCAATGGCGGTTAATTTATTTTCTTTTACAAACTCATCGGCAAAATGCCTGGCCAAAATCAATATGTCGCTTCCTCTTTCCCGCAAAGGAGGTAACTCTATCGGCAGCCCTATAATGCGGTAATATAGATCTTCCCGGAAATTTCCTTTTTTTACTTCTTCTGCAAGATTTTTATGCGTTGCAATAATCAGCCTTACTTCCAGTTTTACTTTTTCATTTCCCCCCACCCGTATAATTTCCCTTTCCTGCAACACCCGCAATATTTTGCTTTGCAGGCTAAGATCCAGCTCAGCAATTTCATCTAAAAAAATAGTACCCCCATTGGCTTCTTCAAACTTACCTGTCTTTCTTGCAACGGCACCGGTAAAAGCACCTTTCTCGTGTCCAAACAATTCACTTTCTATCAATTCTTTGGGTATAGCCGCCATGTTTACACCCACAAAAGGCTTACGCTTTCTTTCGCTGCTATAATGAATGGCTTTAGCAACAACCTCTTTACCCGTGCCGGTTTCGCCGGATACAGACACATTGATATTTGTTTTGGAAGCCTTCTCCATTAATACAAATATTTTATTTAAAGCCGGGCTTTGCCCCTTAATACTTTTATCAAAAGAAAACTTCTGACCCAGTTCTTCCCTGAGGCCGACAACTTCATTTTTAAGCTTGCTGGTTTCTCTTACTTTAATAACAGCGTTCCATAAAATTTCCTTGGTATTTTCATCTTTCACCAGGTAATCTGTAACGCCAAGTTTAAGTATTTTTACCGCCACGGAAATATCTTCCTGACCACTGATCATGATAACGGGCACGGCATCATTTACCTGTCTTATTTTTTTAAATAAAACATCGCCGGTATAATCAGGCAAAGAAAAATCAACGGTAATTAAATCAGGATTCTTATGCATATTGGCCAGGCATTCCTTACCAGTAGCAAAGCGGCTAACCACATAATCAGCATTAAGTGAAAGCTGGTATTCAAGTATTTCTCCATACCAGGGATCATCTTCAACAATAAATATTTTATATGATTCCATATTATTGATTAATTATAGCAATACATTATTTACACTGAGATTCAACGTTTTTCTGAAAAGAAAATTGCTTTTTTTTGGAGAATTTCTATGTTTCGGAAGTATTTATATACAGTAAGAATTTTTATAAAGCAGATTGACTGCTTTTAGTATCGGATAGTTGGTGTTGCTGCATTGTTTTAAAAATTACCGGTATGATTTTACAGACGCAAGAAACATTTTGGCAGAAACAGCCAGGAGAGGAAGATAAATAATTGTTATAAACTAAATATAACAGCAGGAACGAAGGAAGACTGTTGCAGCAAGGCCTAAATCAATAGCCTTTGACGCATACAAACAGCATGGGCTATTGATGAAAAAACTATTGACTGTGTTGCATAACTTTTTGAAGATACGTTGGTGCTGGTGCAGACTTGTAAAGTTACAGGCTCAGTAAACAAGTATTTTTAATTGGCTTCAATTACCCTGTTTAATGCTGATTTCGCTGCGGGCCAG